>CADCTC010000211.1 GCA_902805635.1 uncultured Chloroflexota bacterium | reverse complement strand
CTTAATCATGTGGAAGGTGGTTTCCACGTTGCTGCGCTTGTGGTAGTGTGCCAGGAAGCTATCCCGCTGGTACTGGTAGTAGTGGAACGGTTCCTGCCCGCCTCCAGGTCACGTCCACGGTGTTGCGCTCCCACAAGCGCCGCTCGGGCAGCCTAATGCTGCTGACGCGTCGCGGGGCGGAGCAGACCTGCCACCACCGCCAGCGCGAGCGCCACCTGCAGCGCCGGCCACACCTGCCGGGCGGCCGCCCGTGCCCACGCGGCGAGCAGCACCGCCCATACCGCTGCGAGCAGCGCCGCGGCGGTGAACGCCAGGGCCAGTCCCACCGCCTGCAGATCTGGTGTCACGTCAACAGCCCTCCAGCCTCACCGTAGCAGCGGCCGCGCGGGCGGCGGAAGGCATCTCGATCAGCGGTTCGCCTGCGCAACGCACAGGTGATACCGCGACTCGGGCCCCGTCTGCCGGAGGATCATTATGTCGAGCAGCGTACTCCCGGATCACGCGTATGGTTTTGCCCTCCCACACCCAGTCTATGCGTAGATCGTCGGCCATTGTCGGGTGGTTCTGGCTATCGTATCGAGGCAGACGTTGCGACGTCTGCCTCACGTTCAGGATTCGCAGTTCTGCGCCTCGTGCTCGGGCGCGCGGCGGCGGCGCAGGCACCCGTACCACGCCAGAAAGGCGCAGAGCGGCCTGACCCCTCCCTGACCAACGACTTCGGCGCGTACCGGCGGGGACTTCTTCCTTGTCAGTCGTTGAGCAGCGTAATCCGCATGCCCTGCGCTTCAAAAGCCGCCCGCTCTTTCAGGAGCTGTGCGACGTTGGCCCGCGTGAGCTGGAGCATCCGGTCGGTGTCGCCGTGCCGCTTCCGGAGCTCCGCTGCGATGGCGCCTAGCCGGGCGAGCGGGAACGAGAGGACGGCCGTCGGCCAGAGGTCCTCGAACAGCACCACGTCGTAGCGTTCCACGTCCGGCAGCACGGTGACCACGTGCCCGTTGATCCACGCACCTGGCGGGTTGGCGAGGTACTTCACCTGCACGCGCTCGCCGCCGGGCGTCTCGACGTCGTGGCCCTTCTGCACGCGGCTCTCGGCCAGAGTCCCGCCGTAGAGGGACGCCACCAGGCGCTCGCTGAACTCGGCAATGGGATCGCGGTTGGACGTGCCGGTGCGCAGCGCGTCGAGAAAGGCCAGCCTCGCCCGCCGGTACTGCGACAGCGCGTCGAGCAGCACCGGGGCGGCGGGCGGCGTATTCAGTGCGTGCAGGCGGTCAACGAGTGCGCGGATGAACGCCATCCTCTCGTCGTCAGGCGGAACATCAAGGTGGTGGTGCAGGCGCTGAAAAAAGAAGAGGCACTTCAGCGCGTCGAGTTCTGTAGAGGGCACACGCCCATCGCGCTGGAACCGCTCATCCCACAGCGCCGCGGTTGGCCTGCAGCCATCGCGCTCCAGACCAAGCGCTTCTCCCCTGTTGTAGATGTAGGCGGCGAGGTAGGACCAGGGCGCGCTGGAGGGCGGCAGGTCATCCACCGACTTATTATCATCACCCACACGGTCGCAAAACAGGCGGCGACACGCACTGCGGATACCTCGCCGATCCTCTCCCGGGTACCGCAGGCACACTGGCCATGGCACTCGAGCGCATTGCTAGGGTTACGAGGCGCTACCTTCGGGGGGTCTGTGGGCAATGGACCACCCGCCCGGCCAAGAGTGACCCCCGCACGCTGCTCACCTTCCAGGAGAACTAACTGACCGCTGGCTGCGTTGCTCTCGACGTGACCTCGGCGGTGACCATCAAATCTGTCCCTTGGCTGGGACACAACCGACGGGGAGCACCTGCTGGCCACACGCTTTTCGTTCGGTGTGCGGTGCGCTCACAACAGGACCGGTCCGCGACGTGGGTGGAGGCAGCGCACCCGGGCTATGCAAACGTGTCGTCGCCGTGGGCAGCAGGGCCGGCCGCCGTACGCAGGACAGTCAGGGCGTCGGCTAGCCACGCGCCTGCGGCGGGGAACGCCAAGCGCTGCTGCACCTAGCTCACACGTGGTCCGGTCGCAGCGGGCTCGACGGCTCCCAATGCGCACGTGCGCTACGCAGCTGCGAGCCTGAGGCAGCGAGTGCCGCCGCAGGTCCGGAGCAGTGTTGGCCGAAGGCTGCGACGCGGTTGCGGCCGGCGCGCTTGGCCGCGTATAGCGCGGCGTCTGCCTGGACCAGCAGGGTGGCCGCGTCGTCGCCACCCGCCGGGACGAGCGTCGCCGCCCCCGCGCTCACCGTCACGGTCACGGGCGGCTCGCCTGCGTACTGGCGGCCCGCCTCCACGTCGTGGCGAATCGTCTCGGCCACGGCGAGGGCGCCTGCCGTGTCGGTGTCCGGCAGCAGCACGGCAAACTCGTCGCCGCCGTAGCGCGCCACCAGATCCACCGGCCGGAGCGCAACCGCGCCCGCGGCGGCCGCGACGCCGCGCAGCGCGGCGTCGCCGGCCCGGTGGCCCAGCGCGTCGTTGGTGGCCTTGAACGCGTCGACGTCCAGCAGCAGCACCGAGAGCGGAGCGCGGTGTCGCGCGGCGCGCAAACACTCCCGCGCGAGCGCGTCGTCGAACGCGCGCCGGTTGGCGAGCCCGGTCAGCGCGTCGGTGCCGCTCGCCCGGCGCAGCGCCTCGTTCTCTGCGCCGAGTTCGTCGATGAGGCGGAGCAGCGCCCCGTTCGTGCGGTCGCCGCGAGGGGGCGCCGCGCGGGCCGGACCGGCTTCCGTGCCGGCCACAGCGACGGGGCGGCCCCCCTCTGCCGTCTCGCACGTGCCGCCCGTGGCCGGCACGGCAGGCGCGGCAGGCGCGGCAGGAGCGGCGGCCAGGTGGCCTGTCTGGCGGCCGGTGGCCTCGTGCCGATGGTCGGGGCTTGCGCGCTGTTCCGCACACTCGTGGGTGTCCGCCCCGCCAAGCACGGCCAGGAACGCGTCCACCACCTGCGGGTCGAACTGGCGCCCACGCTGCGCGCCGATCTCCGCGATGGCGGCCTCCACCGTCCACGCGGTCTTGTACGGCCGCGCCGCGGTCAGGGCGTCGAAGACGTCGGCGACGGCCACGATGCGGCCGGCGAGCGGGATCGCCTCGCCACACAGCGCGTGGCCGTAGCCGCCACCGTCCCACCGCTCGTGGTGCGTGCGCGCCACCACCTCCCCGAGTCGCAGCACCGCCGAACGGCTGCCCGAGAGGAGCTCGGCGCCGATGGCGGTGTGCTCCTTCATGCGCTCGAACTCCTCGGGGGTGAAGCGCCCCGGCTTGAGCAGGACCTCGTCGGCGATCCCTATTTTGCCCACGTCGTGCAGCAGCGCGGCGCGGCGCAGCAGCTCCACGTCGTCTTCGGCGTGGCCGAGTCGGCGCGCGAGGCGGGCCGTCGTCGCGCCCACCCGCTGGGCGTGCTGGCCGGTGGCGTCGTCGCGGTACTCCGCGGCGCGCGCCAAGCGGGCGAGGAGCTCGTAGCGGCTCTCTTCCAGCTCGGCGGTGCGCTCGCGCACGCGCAGCTCCAGCTCCTCGTTCTGCCGCTGCTGCCGGAGGGAGAGCAGGCGGGTCTCGAGCAGGTTGCGCAGCCGCAGCAGCACCTCGGTGCGACCGAACGGCTTGGTCAGGAAGTCGCTGGCGCCGGCGGCCAGCGCCCCGGACTTGACGTCCTCCGACCCCTCGCCCGTGAGCATCACGATGGGCAGGAACGCGCCGCCCGCATCGGTGCAGCGCAACTGCCCGAGCAGCTGGATGCCGTCGAGCTCCGGCATGCGGTAGTCCAGCAGCACCAGGTCCGGCTCCGTTGCGCGGAACAGCGCCAGGGCGTCGGGTGACCGGGTAGTGGCGCTGACGTGGTGGTAGCCGTCCGACGCCAAAAGGGCGGTGAGCAGACGGAGGTTGGCCTCCTGGTCGTCGACAATCATGATCCGGGCGTCGCGCACTGCGTCCATCACTACTTCCATTACTCCGTTGCTCATAGTCCGTCTCCGGTCTCCGGCCGCCGCTCTCGCGCCGCCCAGGCAAGGCAGAGACGCGCATGGCGGACACCGGCAGACAACGGCAGCGGGACGGTGTGCGTGACGCGACTGACCCGATTGCCGCCCGACGCACGGCGGTGACGGCAGTGACCAGTTAGGCCGCGCCAGTCCCGTACTCCCCGGCGGTGCCTGCAGTGCCTACCTCATCCGCCCGTGGTCCGCTGTATCGGGGTTACCGCTATCCCGCCGAGATCATTGGTCACGCCGTGTGGCAGTGCTACCGATTCCACCTGAGCTACCGCGACAGCGACGGCCTGCTGGCCAAGCGCGGGGTGCGGGTCAGCTATCGGACCATCCGGCTGTGGTGCCGCACGTTCGTGCGGCGAAAGCGGCCAAAGCAGGTCAGCCGCGCACTTTCGGCTGGGAGGCAGGAGGAACGGGAGTCAATGGCACCCCCGCGGAGGGTTGGCCGGACCGCCGGCATGTGGGTCAGCGCCGCGAGCTGCTCGCTCCCAGCAGCTGGAGCACCAGGAACTCCGGTCCCGTCACGAACGCGCCCGAGGGGGCGCGCTCGTCCGCCTCGCGGTACCTGCCCGCGTGCACGTGCTCGTGGTCCGGTCGTGCACCGCCGCGCTGTGGGTCTGCCGTGTGCCTGGCGTGACCGCAGACTCCTTCACGATGCGGGTGTCGGCGCGCCCCTCGGTTGCGCTCGTCGCAAACGCTATTGTTTCTCCATCCCTTTCTAACCCAGCCGCAGCACGCCCTGCTGCTCGGCGGGGCATGCTGCGGTCTGGCGGCTGCGGCCAGGTGCTAGCCAGAGGAGGGTGGCTTATGCCGGGCAGCGGTGAGCTCCCGCAGTTCGCGCTCCAGGCAGTCTAGGCAGATGCCGTGCGAGGGCGACTGTGTGCGTGCCGCCAGGCGGACGACCTTGTGCGACACCCGCTCCCAGTTCAGGCCCCCGGCGCGCCGCACCGCCACGCCGGGGCGCCCCTGCGCCCAACACCAGGCACACACCACTAGATCCGGGACCGGCGCGCCCGTGCCCGTGCCCGCTGCCGCCGCGGGGGTCGTGCTCCTCTTCTGCTTCTTCTTGGTGATGGGAGGTGGTCCTGGTCACATCACGGCTACGGCGCGCAACCGGACAAGGCGGTCAGGCGGCGAGGGCAGCCCTGAGGTTGCGCAGCGCGCGGACCTGGAGCTGCTTGACGGCGTCCTCGCTCTTCGCCATGACGCGGCCGGTGTTGGCCAGGGAGCGGTCTTCCAGGAAGCGGTGCACGATCACGGCGCGCTGCTCAGCGCCGAGGGAGTCGAGCGCCGCGCGCAGCGTCTCGCGGTCGAGGCTCTGGTCGAAGCCGCGCTCATTGGCGATGGGCTGAGCGCCGGTCTCGGTCTCCAGCTGGTCCAAGGGCACGGCGGTGGCGCGCCGGGCGCGGCGGTGGTCGATCAGGCGGTTGTGGGCAACGCGGTAGAGCCAGGCGGAGAACGGGACGCCGCTGTCCCGGTAGGTGCCCAGCTTGTGCCAGCCGCGCAGCAGCGCGTCGGCGGCGAGGTCCTCGGCCTGCTCGGGCTGGCCCCGCAGGTGGTAGCGGAAGTAGCGCAGGAGCTTAGGGGCATACAGGCCGTAGAGCTCGGCATAGGCGTCGCCGTCACCGGCCTGGGCGCGGCCGACGAGCGCCTGCACCGCGGCCTGGTCGCGAGCGTCAGTTCCGGCGACTGTGGCCGGTATGGCCGGTATGGCCGGTGTGCTAGACGTGATCAATGTGGCGGTGGGCGCGCATGCAGAGAGGGCGCTGATCATTGGGGGCTCCTGATGGCAACCGCTGCATCGGCGAGCGGAGCGATGACCAGAGTGTTGTGCCCGTCGGTGAAAGCTCGGATGGCGGCAGGTCAAGGCTGCGACAAAACACGTGCCAGAGCGGCGAGGACGGCACGCGAGAGCCCTGGGCGGTGTTGGAGTGAGCAGCGAAACGCGACGAGACGCAGGGCCCGCCGCTCTCATCGCGTTCAGCCCCTTCCATTCCCCGAGGAGCCTTCTCCCATGCACAGCGCCTTATCGTCTTTCCTGCTCGCCCTCGAAGCAGGCACCCTCGACCGACTGCTTGACGAGACAACCCGTCTGGTCATCCGCTCCGCGATACTGGAGGCCGAAATCCAAGCAGAGCTCGACACGCGTACGCACGTCGAACGCCCCGCCGAGATGCGTTCTGCTGTCTGGCGGGGTATTTCCACCGGGCTTTGACCCTGGTTTGACCCTGGTTTGACCCTGGCGTGCCAGTCTAGAGGCATGGAAATACGTCAACCGGCCACCGGGCCGCTGATCCATGCGCTGCAAGCGACTCTGGGGGAACGGCAGGCGCTGCTGGCGAAACCGGACACGTTCGGGGCGTGGCGGCGCACCGCCGCGCTCGACGTGCGTATCGCCGGCTTGCTGGAGCAACTCGCGGCCGTCCAGCCCCCAGCGGCGCTGCTAGAGGATCACGCGGCGGCGGGCGAGTTCGATGGCTTCCTCAACCGTGGCTACGCCCAGCGCCACGCAGGCTGAGTGCTCCACCTCCTCCACCTCCGGGGCGGCGATCGCGAGCAGGGCAGCCACCTGCTCGCGGGCGTATCCCCGCGCCAGCAGCTGGAGCACCAGCAACTCGCGGCCACTGAGCAGGGCGACGGCGGACAGTGTGGGCGGCGTGAGCGGCACGGAGGGCGCACAGGCCCCTGAGCGGGAAATCATTGAATTCGTTACCAACACCCATTGATAGTAGTCCCTTCCATAACTTTCGGTTGGTCATGGCCGTTTAGTACTGCCCCGCCGCCGACTCGTTGCGCTGCAGATGCACTACGGGCGCCGCTCCTTCGGGAGCGGCGCCCGTAGTGCTGTCTAGCGGCTGCCCGCTCCTGCCGAGTCTCCATTCGCGGCCACTGGCCTCGCGGCTGCCGGCGGCCGCCCGGGGGAGCCCCCGGGTGAGCGCCCACTCATT
>CADCTC010000210.1 GCA_902805635.1 uncultured Chloroflexota bacterium | reverse complement strand
GGGGATTTCCGTCAACTAACGAGGGGACCCCCGCCGGCATTGACAAGTTAGCGAGCCACCGAGGACGTTCGGGCGTGCGGCGACTGCGTGAGTGGCGGGCTCAGGCGGCAGGCCGGAGCCGCGCCGCCTCCCGCCACTGCTGGAAGCGCTCGGTGCGGATCTGGCGGTACTGCTGAGCGGGGAGGAGGTGACGGCGGGGGCGGAAGTGGTTGTGCACGGCGCTGAAGGGTTCCAGGAAGCGCTGCGCGTGCTCGGGCGACTTGAACCGCTGCAGCACGCGCTCCCGTTTCCTGACCGGGCGGTGCGAGTTCTCGGCGCGGTTATTCAGACCCTTGTGGCGGCGGTGGTCCACGCCGGGCAGCACCCGCCGCAGCGCGGGCGGGTAGCTGGCCAGCTTGTCCGTGACCACCACCCGCGGCGCCCGCTCCTCCCTGTCCAGCACCCGGCGCAGGAACCGCTCCGCCGCCTCCTGGCTGCGTCGCTCCTGCACCAGGATGTCCAGCACCAGCCCGTCCTGGTCCACCGCCCGCCACAGGCAGTGCTTCTTCCCCTTGATCTTCAGCTGCACCTCGTCGAGATGCCACTTGCCTACTGGCGGGCGCCGATGGCGGCGCAGCCGCGCCGCCAGGACCGGTCCGAAGGTGCGGCACCACAGCCGTACCGCTTCGTAGCTGACCCGGATGCCGCGCTCCGCCAGCAGGTCCTCGATGTCCCGGTGGCTCAGGTGGAACCGGTAGTACAGCCACACGGCATAGCTGATGATCTCGGCAGGAAACCGGTAGCCACGGTACAGCGGGTCACGGGCCGGCGAGACAGGCACCCCCAGAGCGTACGGCAGGGGCGCCGCTCAACTTGTCAATGCCGCACAACCTGCTCTCCTCGCTGATGGCGCACGGCTACGCCGAGCAGCACCCAGAAACCGGCAACTATCGGTTGGGCCCGGGCGCTCTCCAGCTCGCGAACCGCTTCCTGGCGAACTGCGATCTGCGCGAGCTCGCCATGCCGCTGCTGGACGCGCTCCACACCACGCTCGACGAGTGGGTCGTGCTCTCCATGCTGCGTGCCGGGCGCGAGTTCAATGTGGCGTCGATCCAGAGCGGCCGATCGCTGGTGGTCAACCCAAACGGGCTAGGCACAGGGGATCGCTTCGGCTTCGACCCGAACGATGGGCTGCACTGCACGGCAGTGGGGAAGGTGCTCTTGAGCAGCCTCGATCCGGCCGAGATGGACGCGCTTCTCCGCTCGCATAGCTGGCCGCAGCGCACGCCGCAGACCATTACCAATCCCGAGGCCCTGCGCCGCGAAGTGGCACTCGTGCGGGTGCGTGGCTACGCCATCAATGTGGAGGAGCACTACGAGGGATTACGCGCGGTGGCCGCGCCGGTCTACGACGCCACTGCGCGCATCACGGCGTCGCTCGGAGTCGCCTACCCCACGCTCCGCGCCACGCCGGCGCGGGAAGAAGAGATCGCGCTGGCCGTGCGGCGCACGGCCGCCGAGCTGTCGCTGCGGCTGGGCTACACCCCGGCGGCGGAGACGCTCGCGTCACTCACCGGACGGCACGCGGAGGAACCCGCGCGCACGGCGGAGCCACTCATGATCCTCGGAGGGATCGCATGAAGCAAGCAACGGTCGCGGCACACAGGACACTCACGACACACAGCAGGAGACAGGTCGTCTCGCACGCGCTCGCTCTCGGCGGCGGCGCCGCGCTGGCCGCGTGTGGCACTGGCGTGGGCTCGTCAGGCGGTGGCGGCCAGCTGGCAGCGCAGGGACCAAAGGCGGCGATGATCGGGCGAGCAACTGGGTGGACCACGCGCCGGCGATGCAGGCGTACATGCAGGAGTTCCCGCAGGTCAAGGTGGACTACACGCCCATGGGCGGCACCGGGCCGCACTACGAGAAGGTGCAGGCTTCTTCGGTCGCCGGGACACCCATCGACGCCTTCTGGCTGCACGACGCGATGGTGACGCAGCTCGTCGGGAGCGGCATGGTTCGGCCGCTGGACGAGTACCTCAAGAAGGAGAAGGACGCCACCGACGACATCTTCCCGGCGGCGCTCAACTACCACACCCGCAACGGGAAGCAGTACGGCATCCCGCAGAACCTCTCCATCTACATGGTGTACTACGACGCCGACCGCTTCCAGGAGGTGGGAGTGCCGGCCCCCAAGAGCGACTGGACCATCGAGCAGTTCCTCGACGCGGCGCAGAAGGTGGCGCGCAGCGGCCAGGACCGGACCGGGCTGACGCTGCAGGCCGACCGGCGCGGCTACTGGATGTTCGTGCGGGCCCACGGCGGCGCCTGGCTCACGGAGGACGGCACCCGCAGCCGCCTGGCGGAGCCGGACACCATCGCCGGCGTGCAGTACGTCAAGGACCTGCTCGACCGGCACAAGGTGGCGGCCCGGCCGCGCCAGGGCGCCCGTGAGTGGGTACCGCTGCAGGAGCGCCAGGCGGGCATGCTGATCGCGCTGAACAGCGAGTCCGCGTGGAACCTGCGCAAGTCGCAGCTGCCGTTCAAGTGGGACCTCGCCGAGCCCCCGAAGGGCGCAAAGGGCCGCGGCGCGGCGCAGGCCGCCACGGCGTGGGTGGTGGGCGAGGGCGGCAAGAACCTGGACGCCGCGTGGCACTTCGTCAAGTGGATGACCGGAGAGAAGGCGCAGCGCCTGCTCTCGCAGCAGAACGCGCTGGTGGCCAGCCGCAGGAAGGTGGTCGAGGACGCCGGGGTCAACCCGCCGCCGCCGGCCAACCTGAAGGCCACCAGCAACGCCCACAGCTACGCCCACAGCTACGCCGACTTCTACCAGAATCCGGCCGTGGTGCTGCCCAGCCCGGAGAAGGTCAAGCAATTCGACGACGCGCTCAACGCGGCGATCACCGACATCTTTGCGGACAAAGCCAGCGTCCGCGACGCGCTGATGCAGGCGGACGCATTCGTCAAGCAGCAGGGAGTGGTGAAGTAACGGTATGACGGCAATTCTCGAGAAGGAGTCGTCCGCGACACCGGCGTCCGCCCCAGCCGTGGCGCCGGCCGTGGCGCCGGAAACCAGCCGTCCCCGGAAGACGGCGATCGTCGACTGCGACATTCACCCGCTGCTAGACCCCAAGCGCATCGCGCACTTCTTGCCGCAGCCGTGGAAGCGGCGCTGGGAGAGCGGCAACCGCGGCTCGGGCGTGTTGGGCTACTGGAACCCCAACGGCGTCTCGCGCCGGGACGCCGTGCTGCCGGACGGCCGGCGCATCGAGTCCGACCCCAAGGCATTGGCGGAGCACCACTTCGACAGGTACGGCGTGGCCTTCGGCGTGCTCAACATGGCGACGTTCAGCCACGCCGTCTCGCCGGAGGGAGACTACGGCTCCGCCGTCTGTTCGGCCATCAACGACGTGCTCGTGAACGACTGGCTGCCGGTCGACTCGCGCTTCCGCGCGTCGCTGGTGGTCAGCCCGGTGGATCCGGAGCTGGCGGTGAAGGAGATCCACCGGCTCGGCGACCATCCGGGGCTGGTGCAGGTGCTCATGCCGGCGGCGACGCAGCTGCCGCTCGGCAAGAAGCTGTACCACCCCATCTACCGGGCCGCCACAGAGCACAACCTGCCCATCGCGATCCATCCGGGCTACGAGGGGGCGGGAGTGTCCATCCTGCCGACGGCGGCGGGGCAGCCCGGCGGGTACTTCGAGTGGCACACCGCGCTGTCCAGCTTCTACCACGCCCAGCTGCTGAGCCTGGTGGCGGAGGGGGTGTTCCAGAAGTTCCCGTCGCTCAAGGTGGTGCTGATCGAAGGCGGCATCGCGTGGCTGCCACCGTTTCTGTGGCGGGCGGACAAGAACTGGACGGCGCTGCGCTCCACGGTGCCATGGCTGGACCGCCCGCCGAGCGAGGTGGTGTATGAGCACGTGCAGCTGACGACGCAGCCGGTGGAGGAGCCGGAGAACCGCGAGCACTTCCGGCAGATCATGCGCATGTTCCCGGCGGAGAAGATGCTGATGTTCTCCAGCGACTTTCCGCACTGGGACGGCGACATCCCCGACTTCACGGCGGGCAACTTCCCGCCCGAGCTGCGGGAGCGCGTCATGGGCGACACGGCGCGCGAGCTGTACGGGCTCTGACCCAATGGCGCAGACCGGTCGCGCGCGGTATGCGGTCGCCCTGGCGGAGGAGATCCCGCCGGGCGGGCGGAAGGTGGTCGAGGTCGCTGGCAAGTCGGTGGGCGTGTTCAACGTGCACGGCACGTACGTGGCGGTCCTGAACGTGTGCCCGCACGAGCTGATCCCCATCTGCGCCGGCTGGGTGGGCGGCACGACCCTGCCGTCGGCGCCGGGGGAGTGGCGCTGGGGGCGCGAGGGGGAGATTTTGTCGTGCCCCATGCACGGCTGGGAGTTCGACCTGCTCACCGGCAAGGCGCTGGCGCACCGGCGCAAGCACCTGAAGCTCTACCCCGTCGTCGTGGAGGACGGCACCGTCTACGTCATGGTGTAGTGCCGGACGATGTCGGTCGCGCGGCGCCGCCGGTCGCGCAGCATGGTGGCGTACGTGCCCTTGAACGCTACGCGCCACGCGACGGTGCGCGCCGTGTGGGCCGGCATCCGACGCGCTCACGGCACAGCGCAGGAGGGCAAGGCGCCCACGCAACATCGACTGGACGGGTACCCGTCTGACCGAGCTGGCGGCGCGTGCGAGCATGACCCGCCCCTCGATGGTGGAGCTGGTGGACGAGCTAGAGCGAACGGAGTACCTCGAGCGCCGTCCGGACCCGACGGACGGGCGGGCGAAACTGATCTGCCTGACGCGTGCGGGTCGACGGATCCTGGCTCGGAGCCTCCGCTCACGATTTCACCGGGTCGTGTGCCCGCAGTTTCTGGGAGCGCTCTCGGCCCGGTCGAGCAGCTGATGCTGCAGGAGGTCCAGCAGCCAGCCCCGGTACTCATCGCTGGTCCAGCCACGCCGCTGGGTCAGTTCGACGTACGCCTCCACCGTCACGACCGCGCACAGGACATCCAGTGCCCGTGTGGGCGTCAAGCCCTGCCGCAGTGCGCCCAACGCGTCGAGCCGATCGACGACCACACCGAAGAACTCGTCGCGGCCACGGTCTCGCTCCGCGACAGTCGCCGCATCGCTCGGCATCGCGCCACCGACGGCCTGCACGAAGGCGGCGATGCGCCCCTGGATCTCGGCGCTCACGGTCACGAGGAGCTCCAGCAAGTGGCGCGGGTCACGCTCCTCGCGGAACGAGCGGGCCCACGGCTGGTCGCGCCAGCGCTCGACGGGCTCGCCGCCAAGGACGATGCGGCTCTCCACCTGCGCCAGCAGCTGCGCCTTGGTGCGGAAGTCCAGGTAGACGGTCTGGACCGCCACCTCGGCCGCCGCAGCGACCTGCTGCATGGTCGTCGCCTCGTACCCCCGTGTGCTGAACAAGCGGTAGGCGGCGTCGAGGATGCGCGCCCGTGTCCGCTCCGCTCGCTCGCGGCGACTCAGCCGGTCGACGCGACCATTGACAGCAGTCACTAGCGAAGTGTAACTTAGCCTCCACTAGTGATCAACTAGTGACCGTCTAGAACGTGGGCGCCGGGACACGGCGCTGGAGGCTGCATGAGGATCCTGTTCGCGACAATCGCCGCCGATGGCCACGTTAACCCCCTCACCGGGCTCGCGATGCACCTGAAAGCGGCCGGTCACGACGTGCGGTGGTACACGGGGCGGAGCTACGCCACCAGGCTCGAGCGACTGGGCATTCCCCACGTCCCGTACCAGCGGGCAACGGAGGTTAACAGCGAGAACATCGCCGAGCTGTTCCCCGAGCGCGCCAGGCTGCGGGGACCGGCGCTCATCCGATTCGACGCCGAGCACATCTTCATCGGCAACGTCGAGCAGCACTTCGAGGACGTGCGCGACGTCGACGCCACGTGGCCATTCGACGCGCTCGTGTGCGACGCTGCCTTCTACGCCGCCAGGCTCATCAAGGAAAAGTTGGGCAAGCGAGTCTGTTCCATTGGGGTCGCACCCTCGCTGGAAATCGACAAGGACGTCCCACCGGCCTTCTCCGGTTTGCGACCGGCCGGGACCGGCGTGGGCAGGCTCCTGCACCGCTGCATGGGCGCGGCGATGGACTGGCTGGTCATGGGCCCCAGCAAGGCCAGCTACAACCGCATCCTCGTCGCGCACGGGCTCGCCCCTATCGAGTGGTCGCTGTTCGACGAGCCGTACCGCAGCCCGGACGTCGTGTTCCAGAGCGGCGTGCCCAGCCTCGACTACCCGCGCAAGGCGGCCAATCCGAAGGTGAGGTTCGTCGGCGCCCTGCTGCCGTACCGCGCGCAGGCGCCCGCGGCCTTCCCGTACGCCGATCGGCTCGGTGAGGCGCAGCGCGTCATCCTGATCTCGCAGGGCACCGTCGACAACAGGGACCCGAAAAAGCTGATCGTCCCCGCCCTCGACGCCCTCGTCGACAGCGGCGCGTTGCTGGTGGTGGGGACCGGCCATGCGAACACTGAGCAGCTCCGCCGGGCCTACCCCCAGGCGAACGTGGTGGTCGAGGATTACGTGGACTTCGCTGCGGTGCTCGACCGAGCCGACCTGTTCATCTGCAATGGTGGCTACGGCAGCGTCCTGCTGAGCCTCAGCAAAGGCGTGCCCGAATACGTCGGCGTGGGCATCAATCTCCGCAGCGAGAACCCGTCGCCGGAGCGGATTCGCCGCGCTGCTGACCGCGTGCTGAGCGAGCCGTCGTGGAAAGCACGGGCGATGCAGCTGCGGGAGGAGCTCAGCCGCTACCGACCCTATGAACTGATCGACGCGTACCTCGCGACGACGGTTGCACCGTCCGCCGGCGCGCAGCAGCATACGGGCGGAATGCTCGAGCCTCGAGCGGCGGCCACTCGCGAGCCGGCGGCTCCCATCCGGCAGTCTGGCTAGTGCGCTGTCAGGGCGCTTCGGGCCTGGTCGCCGGCGGGCGCACTGACGGTACGATCTAGCAACGCGGATTCGGCCGCTAG
>CADCTC010000209.1:812-38500 GCA_902805635.1 uncultured Chloroflexota bacterium | reverse complement strand
CCGTTGGAGGGGGATCGCGTGTCGTCGGATCTTGTCGAGCCTACGCCTCACCCTCCGCCTTGCCAGGTCTTGATCCACTCCACAGGATGGACGAGAATGATCACGTTCAGCGTCAGGTTATCCCGGATGAGGTAGCCGACCACCAGCTCCATCACGATTGTCAGCGCCACAGTGACACCGGTAGGCAGCCGCCGCGCCAGCCAGAAGCCGAACGCGCACGCCAGCACGTCCGAGACTGAGTTGAGCACGCTATCGCCGTAGTAGTCCAGCGCGATGGTCGCCGCGCGGTAGCGGTCGATCACGGCATCCGTGTTCTCCAGCAGCTCCCAGGCGCCTTCTAGCAGCAGCGCCAGCACCAGCCGCAGCCCTACCGGCCAGCGACGGCCAATCAGCCAGGTCAGCGCGTAGAAGAGAAACCCGTGGATGACGTGCGAAGGCGTGTACCAGTCCGTGATGTGTTGCGAGTTCTCCGCGCTGAACGTGACCCCATGCCACAGCTTCACGTACCCGCACGTACAGATCGGCACCCGCCCCATCGCCAGCAGCGCCACCGCCTGGATGCCCACCACCGCAACCGCGGCGAGCAGCCACACCCTCAGTGGCACACGCTGGATGCGTCCGCTCTGCTCGAAACCCCGTGCCACCCGGCAGGCAGTATAGCCGCGAAGCGCGCCATGGTCGCTGCCAAACCAGGACTTCCGACGATGAGTCGCGCCGCGCGCCTCCGCGTACTTGGCCGCGGGGCCACCTGTGGTACCGTGCGCCGCAGAGGACACATCCAGTGAGCACCACCGGCGGCACCGCGCGGCGCATCGTCTTCCCTGAAGTGCGACGTGTCGCCTGTGAAGAGGTCCCCATCCCCGCGCCGGAAGGGCTGCGGCCCCACGACCTACTGATCCGCACCGCGTGCAGTCTCGTCAGCGCCGGTACCGAGATCGCCATCTACAGCGGCAGCCACATCGACTACACCATCCCCGGCTCCACCTACCCCAGGATGCCCCACCACCCCGGCTACTCCCTGGCCGGCACCGTGCTGGCCACCGGCAGCGCCGTCACCGCCTACCGGGCAGGCGACCGCGTCGCCGCCTCGGCCCCTCATGCCTCGCACGTTGTCGTGGACAGCGCCACGGGACTCCTGGCCCCGGTGCCGGAGGGCGTCACCTTCGAGCAGGGCTGCCTCGCCCGCCTGGCCGCAATCGCGATGCAGGGAGTCCGCCTGGCGCGCGTCACGCTCGGCGACACCGTGGCCGTTTTCGGCCAGGGGCTTGTCGGCCAGTTTGCCCGCCAGCACGCGCGCCTCGAAGGCGCCGTCCTGACAGTTGCGGTCGATCTGATCGACTCACGCCTCGACCTTGCCCGCCACCACGGCAACCACGGCAACCACGGCGGCAACGACGCTGCCCAGGAGGGCGAGAGCCACACCGTCAACCCGCGTTCCCAGGATCCCCTCACCACCATCATGGAGCGCACCCACGGACGCGGCGTCGACGTCGCCATCGAAGCGACTGGCAGCCCGCAGGTGATCGACACCGCGCTCAAGGTCGCCGCCGACTTCGGCCGCGTTGTCCTGCTCGGCAGCCCGCGCGGCCGGCTCGAGATCGACCCCTACTCAGACGTGCACCGCAAGGGCGTCAGCCTCATCGGCGCCCACGCCCGCACCGCCGACCAGCCAGGTAGCCCGCACCCCCGCTTCACCATGCCCGTCCAGCTCCGTCTCTGCCTGGAGCTCATGCGCCAGCGCCGCCTGCTCACCGACGGCCTCGTCACCCATCACCTCCCCGCCGCGGACGCGCTCCCCATCTTCGACGCGCTCACCGACCACCCCGAACAACACCTCGGCGTCGTCATCGACTGGAAGTAGCCCTTCCGACAACCGGCTACACCCCTACCAGCGCCTCTTCCTTCGTCTCCTCGGCCTCTGCCTCCGGCGCGTCCTCCCCGCGCACGCGGATCGCGCCGTCCTCCACGTCCACCACTATCGTCTGCCCCGCGCGGAGCCGGCCGTCGAGCACCTGCTGCGTGATGTCGTCCTCGATCCGCTGCTGGATCAGCGTGCGGACCGGACGCGCGCCCTCCATGGCGGTGTAGCCGTCCTTGGCTAGCAGCGCCACGACCTCAGGCGTCCAGCGCAGCTGGTACCCCTTGGCGACCACGTTGGCGCGCTCGCGCACCAGCTGCAGCTCCACAATGCGCCCCATGTGCTCGGGCTGCAGCGGCTGGAACACCACGATCTCGTCCAGGCGGTTGAGGAACTCCGGCAGCAGCTGGCGCTTGAGCTCCTGCTGGATCACGTCGCGCACGCGCGCCGCGTCGACGCCGTTCTGCCCGTCGGGCCGGAAGCCCACCCCCGCGGAGCGCAGCCGCTCGGTGCCGAAGTTCGCCGTCATCAGGATGACGGTGTTCTTGAAGTTCACCTTGCGTCCCTGCGCGTCGCTCAAGTGCCCGCTGTCCATGATCTGCAGCAGCGCCGTCAAGACTTGCGGGTGCGCCTTGTCGATCTCGTCGAACAGCACCACTGAATACGGCCGGCGCCGGATCGCTTCGGTCAGGTCGCCCGCGTTCTCGTAGCCCACGTAGCCAGGCGGCGCCCCTACCAAGCGTGAGATGGTGTGGTACTCGCTGAACTCGCTCATGTCCAGCCGCACCAGCGCGTCCTCGCTGTCGAACAGGTACTCCGCCAGCGCGCGCGCCACCTCGGTCTTACCCACGCCCGACGGCCCCACGAAGAGGAATGACCCCGTTGGCCGGTTGGGGTCTCCCAGGTGCGCCGCCGAGCGGCGCAGCGAGCGGCCCAGCGCCCGCAGCGCTTGCTCCTGCCCCACCACCCGGCCGGCCAGCGCCTCCTCGGTGCCCAGCAGCCGCGCCGACTGGCTTTCGGTCAGAGTCGCCACCGGCACGCCGGTCCAGCCTGCAACCACCACCGCCACGTCCTCCGAGTGGATCAGCGCTGCGTTCTGCTCCAGCCCCTTGCGCCACTCCGCGCGCAGCTGCTCGATCTCTGCGCCCAGCCGGCGCTCTTCCTCGCCCAGCTGCTGCGCGCGCTCGTACTCGTGCCCCTCCACCGCGTGGTCGCGCTCGGTCTGCGCCTGCTCGCGCACCCGCATCAATCGCCGGATCTCGTCGGGCGCCATCAGCCGGTTCACCTTCGCACGCGCCGCCGCCTCGTCGATCAGGTCGATCGCCTTGTCCGGCATCGCCCGGTCGGGGATGTAGCGCGCGCTCATAGTCGCCGCGCTCTCGATTGCGTCGTCGGTGATCGCCACGCCGTGGAAGCCCTCGTACGCCGGCCGCAGCCCGCGCAGGATCTCCACCGTCTCTTCCAGGCTCGGCTCGTCCACCGGCACCGGCTGGAAGCGCCGCGCGAGCGCGCCATCGGACTCGATGTAGCGCCGGTACTCGCGCCAGGTGGTCGAGCCGATGCAGCGCACCTGCCCGCGCGCCAGGGCAGGCTTGAGCATGCTTGCCGCGTCCACCGCCCCCACTGCGCCGCCTGCCCCAAGCAGCATGTGCAGCTCGTCGATGTAGACGACGATGTTCCCCTCTTTGACGATCTCCGCCACCACCCCCTTCAGCCGCTCCTCGAAGTCGCCCCGGTACTTCGTGCCCGCCACCATGCCGGGCAGGTCCAGCTGCACCAGCCGCACCCCCTGGAGCATGTCAGGCACGTTGTGCTCCACGATCGCCTGCGCCAGCCCCTCCACGATGGCGGTCTTGCCCACACCCGCCTCGCCGACCAGCACCGGATTGTTCTTGGTGCGCCGCAGCAAGATCTGCGACATGCGGGTCAATTCTTTGGTCCGCCCGACCAGCGGGTCGGTCTTGCCGCCCCGGGCCAGCGCCGTCAGGTCACGCCCAAACTGCGCCAGCAGCGTCGGCTTCCCCTGGCCTTCTTTCGAGCGCGACCGCCCACCGCGCGAGCCCGCCCCTCCCCCACCGACTGTCGCCGCCTGACGTCCACCGTCGGACAGTCCCGCCGCCTGACGCCGCACCACGTCTGAGTCGATGCCCAGCTTGGTGAGCACGCGCCCCGCCAGGCTCTCCTTTTCTGCCAGGATGCCCAGCAGCAGGTGCTCCGTGCCGATGTATTCGGACCCTAGCCGCTGCGCCTCCAGCGCCGCGATCTCGATTGCGCGGCGCGCCGGCCCAGACAGTGTGATCGAGCGGCTGTCCACCGCCCGCCCGATG
The DNA here is from genome assembly GCA_902805635.1 of uncultured Chloroflexota bacterium. GTDB lineage: Bacteria > Chloroflexota > UBA11872 > UBA12225 > UBA12225 > CADCTC01. The sequence goes on along the minus strand of CADCTC010000209.1, from coordinate 34,315 downwards.
TGCAGGTGCGCCACGACCTCGCGCACTACTGCCTGCGGGTCGATCCCCTGCCGGCGCAACAGGCGCGAGGCCACCGCCTCCGGCACCGCCGCAATGGCCAGCAGGATGTGCTCGGTGCGGATCTGGTCGTGCTGGAAGAACGCCGCTTCCTTGCGCGCCAGCTGCAATATCTGGCGGCTCATCTCCGAGAGGCGGCTCAGCGCGTCCATGTCCCTAGTAACTCACTGGTTCACCCGCACAGCTAACACGACTACGACAGCAACAGTCGAAGCCGATTATAGCCCCGTTTCGCCGGGTGTGGGTGCCGGACCTTACCCTGCGCTTCGCGCAGTCCCTCTCCCATAGGAGAGGGACAGCTAGCCCCCGAAGACGCTGCGCAGCAGGCCGCGCTTGGGCTTGGCCTCTCCCACGGGCTCCAGGCCACCCAGCTGCGTCGCCAGCCGCATGATGTCGCGTGAGATGGCCGCGTCGGGCTGCGTCATCACGAACGGCACGCCTTCGTTCAAGCTCACCGTCGTCAGGCGGCCGTCGGAGACGATCTCCACGGCGAACTGTTTCTGGAGGATCTGCTCCACGTCCTGCACGCGGATGCCGCCCCGGCTGTCGGCCCGGTTCAGGACCAGCACCACCTTCTCCGGTGGGTAGGCCAGCGCGCTGGTCACGTCCAGCAGCAGCTTGCTGTTCTTGATCGCCGGCATTTCCAGGGTCGCCGGCACCACGATCTTGTCCGCCGCATCCAGCACCCCCAGGATGCGTTCTTCGAACGTCGGCCACGTGTCGATCACCACGTAGTCAAACTGGTCGCGCAGCGCCGTCAGCACGCGGTGGATGTGCTCGGCGGTCACCAGCTCCGCCTTCTCCGGCGACGACGGCGCGAGCAGCACCTTCACTCCGGACGCGTGCGGCACCATCATCTGGGAGAGAAACTCCGGGTCGAGCGGCCCCGAGTGCGCCTCCATCTGCGGCACCAGGTCCACGATCGTCGAGCGCGGGTTCAGGTTCATCACCACCCCCACATCCCCGAACAGCAGCCCGCAGTCGAAGATGGCCACGTCCTTGCCGGTCATCCGCTTGAGCGCCACCGCCGTGTTGCACGCGATTGTGGTGCATCCCGCCCCACCCTTGGCCGAGTAGAAGGTGAAGATCTGCCCGTTGCGCACGGCCGGCGTCGCGGCGCGCGGCGGGGGCGGCACGGAGGCCAGCGCGGGGCCGTTGTGCGCCGTGCGCCGCGATTCGTCCAGGCGGTGGACGCTGCGGATGCCCTCCACCAACTCCGCGTCCGTAAACGGCTTCACCAGGAAGTGGCGCGCCCCCGCCATCATGGCCCGGCGCAGCTGCTCGGGCTCGCCGTTGCGCGATGTCATGATCACCGAGACGAACGGGAACCGCGTGGCGATCTCCTCGGCCAGCACCGCCCCGCCGGGGTGTCCCGGCTGTCCACTTGTGGCGCTGCCACCGGCACCGCCCGCCGCGCCCAGCTTGCCGATACCGCTGGGCAAATCCATGCTGAGCACCACGATGTCCGGCATCAGCGTCGGAATCGCTTCCATTGCATCGGCCGCGCCCAGGACGCCGCCCACCTGTTCCAGGTCGGCATGCGCCGAAAATGCGGTGCTGATCCGCTGCTGCAGCCCCGCCGCCTCGTCCACAACCAGGACCCTAATCATCTGGCTGCTCTCAGTATCGCTTAGAGCAGCCAGCCATGCCTCATCCGCCGCGGTCCCAATCAGTGATCCCACCCCCACGCGCCCCGGACTGTCCTCATCCACGTCTACTTCCGCGGCCGCTCCTAGCAGCCCAGCGCGCAGCTGGGCGACGATAGGGGGCGGCTCAAGCTCGGTACGCACCATGCGTGTTCATACGTAGCCCGCATCCGTCAAGGGACGGATGCGTGTGAAGTACGTCACCCACGGCTGCCTGGCGCGCGTCGTGCGGTACAACCCAGCCATGTCCCCGGAGCCGGATCCCGGCAGCTCAGGCGGCGATGCCGAGCGCGCCCAGGAGCAGCAGGCGCAGATCGCGGCCGCGCGCCAGCGGTTCACGTTACTTGCCCGCCGGCCGGAAGAAGGTATTGATCTCGCCGAAGCGTGCCTGCAGATCGCGGCCGAGGAGTACCCTGGCCTCGACGTGCCCGCCTACCTCTCCCGCCTGGACGACCTAGCGGCGCGGGTTTCCGTCTTGGCCCGCACGTCCGCCCGCGCAGAAACCGCCAACCCTGACGAAGCGGCGCTGCGCGCCCTGCACCAGGTGCTCTTCGAAGAAGAGGGTTTCCAGGGTGACCCGATCGACGAGCAGTTCCACCCGTATTACCAGCCGCGCTGCAGCTTCCTGAATGACGTGCTCGACCGGAAGCGGGGCATGCCGATCACCCTCTCTGTGCTCTACATGGAGGTGGCGCGCCGCGCGGGCTTCGACGCTGCCGGCATTGGCCTGCCCGGCCACTTCATCGCCGAGTTCCGTGGCGAGCATTTCAGCGCATTGGTGGACCCCTACAGCCGCGGCCGGCGACTCACCCCTGAGGAGCGCGGCCAGCTCCCGTCCGAGTTCCTCCAGCCCGCCGCCAAGAAGCAGATCCTGGCCCGCGTGCTCACCAACCTCAAGCAGGCCTATCGCGTGCGCGGCCCGCTCCCCAAGGCGCTGTCAGCCGTGGAGCGCCTGCTCTTGCTCAATCCGTCACTGGACCAGGTGCGCGACCGCGGCCTGATCCTGGCCCAGATGAACATGCCCGGCCCCGCCTGGTTCGACCTCAAGCTCTATGCCCGCCTGGCCCAGGGCGCCCCCGATGCCGAGGGCGTCGCCGAAGCCGCCGACAAGCTCTGGCGCCAGATGGGTAGGATGAATTGAACTAGCGGGCGTACTCCCGCTTCATGTCGTCCAGCGTCTTGGGCCCGTAGTCGTCGTTGTGGCCTGCGCTGCCGAATGCCTCGATGCGCGCCTTGACCACCTTGTAGATCGCCTCGCGCGCCGGGCCGAGGTACTCGCGCGGATCGAAGACGCTTGGGTCTTCGTGATAGATCCGCCGGATGGTGGCCGTCGCCGCGATGCGCGTGTCGGTGTCCACGTTGATCTTGCGGATGCCCTTGGTGATGGCGTCCTGGATCGCTTCTACGGGGACGCCACGCGCGTTGGGCATGGCGCCGCCATAGCGGTTGACCGCCTCCACCAGGTCCTGTGGCACGCTAGACGAGCCGTGCATCACCAGCCGTGCGTGGGGCGCCAGCCGGTGAATCGTCTCCACCCGGTCTATGGCCAGCTTGGGCACGTCCTTGAACTTGTACGCCCCGTGCGACGTGCCGATCGCTACCGCCAGCGCGTCCACCCCGGTCTGCTCGATGAACTGCACCGCCTCTTCCGGCTCGGTGAGGATCGCCACGCTCGCCGCGACGTGCTCTTCCACGCCACCGAGCGTGCCTAGCTCGCCCTCGACCGTCACGCCGTAGGGGTGCGCCAGCTCCACCGCCCGGCGCGTGATGTCCACGTTGCTCTCGAAGGAGCGCGGCGTCTTGCCGTCGGCCTCCAGCGAGCCGTCCAGCATCACCGACGTGAAGCCCAGGTCGATCGCCTGCTGGACCACCTCCAGGTCGTTGCCGTGGTCAAGGTGCAGCACGATCTTGAGGTCGGGGTTCTCTTCGACCGCCGCCTCCATCAGCTTCTTGAGGTAGATCAGGTTGCTGTAGCGCAGCGCCCCCCTGGACGCCTGAACGATCACCGGCGAGTTCGCCTCACGCGCCGCACGCATGATCGCCTGGATCTGCTCCATGTTGTTGACGTTGAAGGCGCCAACGCCGTAGCCGCCCTTCTCGGCCTCGTCCAGCACCTGCTTCATCGGGACCATCGGCATGGCAGTTTCTCCTTGCTTTTGCGCTGTGCGGCCCTACGTACCGCGTGCGAAACTCCCCTGGTCTAAGGGGAGGGGGTCAGGTCGTCTGCTTGGCCATTGCCAGGCGTGCTGGCCCGGTGCCCAGGTAGGTCACCGGGACTTCTACCAGTTGCTCAATCCGCTTGGCGTACGCCTGCGCCTCCGCCGGCAACCGCTCCCAAGTCCGCGCGCCGCGCGACGGCTGCTTCCAGCAAGGCAGCGTCTCGTACACCGGCGTGACGTACTTGAGCCGCCGCGTGCTGCTGGGCACGTACTCCACGCGCTCGCCGTTCATCTCGTATCCACTGGCCACCTGCAGCTCCGGCAGCAACCCGTCGAGCACGTCCAGCTTGGTCAGAGCTATGTCGGTGCAGCCATTGAGCGCAGCTGCCTGGCGCGCCGCCACCGCGTCGAACCAGCCGCAGCGCCGCGACCGGCCGGTGGTAGCGCCGAATTCATGCTCGGACTCGGACTCACCGGCGTAGCGCAGCCGGTCCGCCTCCGCGCCAAACAGCTCGGTGACGAACGGCCCCTCACCGACCGTGGTGGAGAACGCCTTGAGCACCCCGATGACCTCATTGATCGCCGTCACCGGCACACCCGACCCTGCCGCGCCGGCGGCCGCCGTTGCTCCCGACGACGTGACGTATGGGTAGATCCCCCAGTCGATCTCACGGCACGCGCCCAGCTGGCCTTCCAGGATCAGGTCGCCGCCTTCGCGCAGCGTGCGCTGCACCAGGGGATGGCTGTCTACGATCCGGTGCCCGATCTGCTGTGCCCACCTGTCGCACAGTTCGCGCAGCTCCCCGGCGGAGACGGGCTCCCCACCAAGCGCTCCCAGCCGGCGCGAGTGCTCTTCGGCCAGGAACGGCAGGTACTCGTCCAGGTACTCGCCATCCAGCAGATCGCCCAGCCGCAGGCCGATACGCGCCATCTTGTCTTCGTACGTCGGCCCGATCCCCTGGAGCGTGGTGCCCTGCTTGAGCTGCTCGCGCGCCTGCTCCAGCAACCGCTCACGGTCGCGGTGCATCGGCAGCACCAGGTGGGCGCGGTCCGAGAGCAACACGTTCTCGGTGCTCACCCCGTGCTGCTCAAGCTCGGCGAGCTCGCGCAGGAACCCATCGGGATCCACCACCGTCCCGGTGCCCACCAGGCAAACACACCCCGGCGTAAATACGCCTGAAGGGACCTGATGCAGCCGGAACACCACGCCGCTCCAGGCGGGCTTGTCCGATCCATCCACTTCGGGGACCACGGTATGCCCGGCGTTGGGACCGCCGTTAAACCGGATTACAAGGCGCGCGTGGCGCTCCGCGGCCAGGGCATCCACGATCTTGCCCTTGCCCTCATCACCCCACCCGCAGCCGACGACGGCGGTTACTGCCATGACGGACGGGAAGTGTACCTGTGCGGCCACCTATTCAGAGTCTTTTTCCTTCGCCGCCGGGTCCGGAACCTCGTGACCCATCGCCTTGAGCAGCACCTCGGGCTTGTAGCTCGGCTCGGCCTTGATGCGCCGCATCTGGTACAGGTTCTGCTGTGACTGAAACAGCCCGCCGCCCGTCGCAACCGCTGCGCGATAGACTCGCGCCGTCAGGGCTGCCACGGCGCCGTTCCAGCGCCCGTTGGGGTAGGCCAGGAAGCGCTGCGAACGTCCCAGCCGGCTCTCTAGCTCGGCCAGCGATTCCCAGATTTCTGCAGTCGCTGCGCCATCGTCCTCTCCTAGCAGCCGGTCCAGGTCGGGGTGGTTCTGCGTGTGCGACTCCACCTCGAAACCCAACTCCTTGAGCGTGCGCGCCTGGTTCCAGCTCATGTAACCCGGCACGCGCTCCATGTAGCGCGTGATCACGAAGAACGTGCCGGACACACCCTCCGCCTGCAACACTGGCGCACCATTCTGGATCTGCGACACCCACGAGTCGTCAAAGGTCAGCACCAGCGGCTTTGCCGGGAGCGCGGGCCCCTCGCCGCGCAGCGCGTCCACCACGCGCCCGAGCGAGACGATCTCCCGCCCCGCCTCCCGGAACGCCACAATCTGGTCGCGCAGCTGCTTCTGCGACGGCACCTGGTGGTAGTAGAGCATGGGCACGTCCACCGGCGCCCAGGCGACGCGCGGCGGTCGCGGCGGAGGCGGCAGCACCCACTCCTTGAGCGGCGGCAGTGGCTCTGCCGGCTGCAGCGCCGCCGCCGGCACGTCGTCTCGCACTAATGCCAGGTGCTCTTCGCCCACCAGCCCAAACTGCACGCGCCGCGCCGGCGTCAGCTCGGGCCACCACTCCAACCGCGCGCGCTCGAACCACTGCGCCGGCCGCCCGTTCTCCTCTACCTCTTCCGAGATGGGGTACCCCAGCGCCGCCGCGCCCCCCGCCTGCTCGAAGAACACCAGGAACGACTGCCCGACGTTGTGACCCGTCTCCGGGAAGTAGCGGATGCCCGGCGCCGGGTGCTCCGCGGGCTGGGCCTTCTCCAGCAGGTCGCCCAGCAGACTACGCACCACCACTCTATCGTCTAGGTCGAACTCTAGCCGCGCCCGCTGGAAGTACTGCACCATGCGCCCCGCCCCGCCGCCGTGCTCGCCCGGCGTCCAGAACTCGTTGGTCAGTGGATACCCAAACGTATCCACACCGCCATGCCGCCAGAAGTGCGTGTGGAACTGGCCGTCCACGTTGTGCTGCGTCTCCGGGAAGTAGCGCGGCACCTCCACGAACCCAATGTAGTCCGCCGGCACGTTGGCGCGGTCCACGCGTGCTGCCGCTGCGCTCGCTTTTCCACCGCTCAATCCGGCGGCGTGCGCTCCCAACGCCAGCCCCGTGGCGAGCCACCGCCGCCGCGTGCCGCCGACACTACGGAGTTGCCCCAACTGGCTGCCTGGAGCCACGTTCCCTCTCTCAACGCCATCTGCCGGCGGAGCTTGACGTACACGTCCCGCTTGACAGTAGGGCAAGGGCTCGTCCCTTGCCGTCACCGGTTTGGTAGCCGCACACCCGCCGATCTGCGCAGCGCGCGTAGTGTACCGCTATCCTGCGCCAGGTCATGCCACGTGGGCCATTCAGCCAGCGAGCGCGCCTCGCTCTGCTCGCCGCGGCGGCGCTCGCACTCGTGCTCCTTTGCGAGCGCTTCGCCGACCTGCGCGGAACGGAGACGGACCTCTTCCCGCGCTGGTATGGGCTCCGCCAGCTGCTGCTCCTCGGTCGTGACCCTTACAGCGCCGCCGTGACCGCCGAGATCGCTGCCCAGACCCCTTTCTTGCGAGGCGTCTCAGCCGAAGCCGCCCAGACCGCCTTCGGCTTCCTGTATCCCCTGCCCGGCGCGCTGCTGCTCACTCCGTTGGCGTTTCTCCCGTACCTCGTGGCGCTCGCGTTCTGGCTCGCCGCCGGCCTGGTCGCGTTGCCCGCGGCGGGCCTGCTGGCGCTGCTGGCGCAGCGTCCCACAGCCCCTGCCTCCAACCGGCTCACTGCCGTCGTGCTCAGCCTCCTGTTCCTCCCAACGCTCTGGAACATCACCCTGGCCCAACCCGGCCTGGCCGTCCCACCCCTGGTTGCCGGCGCCCTGTTCCTCTCCCGTCGCCACCCATTCACCGCCGGGGCCTGCCTCGCGCTCGCCGCTCTCCTCAAGCCGCAGCTCGTCGTCCTCCTGGCGCTGTCCTGGTGCTCGTTCCAGCTCTGGCGGCTCGTCCGTCGCTGCGGGACGGGCGCCGCCCGCTTCCTGGCCGGCGCCGCCTGTGCAACTTTGATCCCGGTTGTCATCGCCACCGCCCTTCTCCCCACCTGGTTCTCCGCGTTCCTCGCCGCAGCCGCCCAGTATGCCCGCGTCCCGGCCATGGCGCCGTCATCGCCGGCACTGTATGTCGTGCTTGGCGTTCTCTTACCAGACCCCATCCCCGTCGTCGCCAGCCTCGTCGCAGCGCTCTGCCTGCTCGTATGGACAGCCACCGGATGGCAGGTTCACCATCAACAGGCTGGAGCAGACGCCATCCGCACCGCTGAGCTGCGTGGCGCTGCGCGCGCCATCGTGGCGGGCGCGCTGATCGTCCCGCCCGCCTGGGAGACCAGCGCCATCATGCTCCTTGTGCCACTGGCTATGTCCCTCGCTAGGTTTGAGAGACACAGAGCCCTCTTGTTCGTCGTTACTTCCGCCGCGCTCTCCGTGTTCCTGGCCCCGGTGTCCACCGTCTGGCCGTGGAAGACCGGCTCCTTGATCGCCCTGGCCTATGCTGCGCTCTTGGCGATCGCGGGCCTTATTCGGCCCGCAGGCGCACCAGCGCATGGCGCTGCTGCACCGCCTGGCCGGGGGTGACCAGCACTGCTTCCACCACCCCGGCCTGCGGCGCGGCGATGGAGCTTTCCATCTTCATCGCCTCCAACACCACCACCGTTTGCCCGCGCGCCACTTGCTCTCCGACCTGCACCGGTACCGCCACGATGCGCCCCGGCATCGGCGCTTTCACCTCCACCACCGTGCTGCCCCTCGCGCCGCCCTCCCGCGCCACCGACGCCATTGCCCGCTGACGCACGTCGAGCACGGCCAGCGGCACGAACGCGCCGTCCACTTGAGCCGTCCCCTCCGCAGCCACGCCCCCCGCCCCTGCAGTGTGCGCCAGGTCCAGCGCCACCTCGTAGGACCGCCCACCCACGCTGACGCGGTAGAGCCCTGGTCTCACCCGCCGCACCAGCGCGTTGGGTTCCCCGACCACCTGTACGCTGTCTTCGCCGGTCTCAACCTCCAGCGTGGCCCCAGCCACCTGTACCAGGAGCTTCATCGCCGCAGCCCCGCCTGGCGCGCGGCGCTGCGCCACTCCCGCCGCGTATCCACGCTGCGCGGCACGCCAACTGCGGTTCCTTCAGCCGCGCCTCGGCCGGCCGTGACTTGCACCGCACGTCTCGCGCGGGCGGTCGCGTCCGCCGCGACCAGCGCGGCCGCCCGCACATGGTCCTCCAACACGACTCCCTGGTCGGGCTGCCAGCGCTCCGCGATGAACGACGTCGAGAGGTCGCCCCGCTGGAACGCCTCGTCGCGCACCAGCCAGCGATGGAACGGCAGCGTCGTCCGCACCCCTGTGAGCGTGTACTCGTCCAGCGCCCGGCGCAGGCGCGCGATGGCCTCTTCTCGCGACCGCCCCCAAGCGATCAGCTTCGCCAGCAGGGGGTCATAGTTGACCCCCACCTCCAGCCCCGGCTCACACGCACTGTCCATCCTGATCCCCAGGCCGCCCGGCTCGCGCAGCAGCTCGATCCGTCCCGTGGAAGGGAACCACTGCCCGTACGGGTCCTCCGCACTCACTCGCACCTCAATCACGTGGAGGGCCGCCTCAGACCGCGCTCCCAGCGCCTCGTCCAACGACGCTCCCGCCGCCAGTCGCAGCTGCGCCTGCACCAGGTCTACCCCCGTCACCATCTCGGTCACCGGGTGCTCCACCTGTAGGCGCGCGTTCACTTCGAGGAAGTAGAAGCGCTCGGTGGATGGCTCGTACAGGAACTCCACCGTGCCGGCGCCGCCATAGCGCGCCGCGCTCGCAAGGTCCACCGCCGCCTGCCACAGCCGCTGCCGCACTGCCGCGGGGAGGCCCGGCGCCGGCGCCTCCTCCACTACCTTCTGGAAGCGCCGCTGGATCGAGCACTCTCGCTCTCCCAGGTGCGTCACGTTCCCGCGCCCGTCGCCAAACAGCTGCACCTCGATGTGGCGCGGCCGCTCGATCAGCTTCTCGAGGTAGACGCTCCCGTCCCCGAAGGAGGCCGCTGCCTCACTGCGCGCCTGCGCCAGCGCCGCGAGCAGCTCGCCTTCCGACCGTACCGCGCGCATGCCCTTGCCGCCGCCGCCCGCCGCCGCCTTGATCAGCAGCGGGAACCCGATCTCGCGCGCCGCCGTCAGCGCGGCGGCATCCTCGCGCACCGGCTCGGCCGTGCCCGGCGCCACCGGTACCCCGTTCTCGACCGCTAGGCGGCGCGCCGCCACCTTGTCGCCCATCAGCGCCATCGCTTCTGGGGACGGACCGATGAAGACGATGCCCGCCTCGGCGCAGGCTCGCGCGAAGGCCGCGTTTTCCGAGAGGAACCCGTAGCCGGGGTGTACCGCCTCCGCGCCGCTCGCCCGCGCGGCTGCGAGCACTGACTCAGTCTTGAGGTAGCTCTGCGCCGCGGGCGCCGGCCCCACTGGGTAGGCCCAGTCCGCGAGACGCACGTGCAGCGCGTCCTCGTCGGCCTCCGAGTAGATCGCCACCGCCTCGGCTCCCAGCTCGTGCACCGCCCGGATGATGCGGACGGCAATCTCGCCGCGGTTCGCCACCAGCACACGCTTGAACATCAGAGCGGGATGTTCCCGTGTTTCTTGGGCGGGTTGCTGTCGCGCTTGTTGCGCAGCATCTCCAGGGCGGAGATGAGCTTGCGCCGGGTGTGGCGCGGCTCGATCACGTCGTCGACGTAGCCGCGCGCCGCGGCGATGTAGGGACTGGTGAACTTGGCGCGGTACTCCTCCACCAGCCGCGCCCGCTCGGCCACGGGGTCGGCCGCCTTTTCGATCTGCTCGCGGAAGATCAGCGGCACCGCCCCTTCGGCGCCCATCACGGCGATCTCCGCGGTGGGCCAGGCGTAGTTCACGTCGCCGCGGATGTGCTTGCTCGACATAACGTCGTACGCGCCGCCGTATGCCTTGCGCGTGATCACCGTCAGCTTGGGCACCGTCGCCTCGCAGTAGGCGTAGAGCAATTTGGCGCCGTGGCGGATGATGCCGCCGTGCTCCTGCGCCACCCCCGGCAGAAAACCCGGCACGTCCACGAAGGTGAGCAGCGGAATGTTGAAGCAGTCGCAGAAGCGGACGAAGCGCGCTGCCTTGTCGGCCGAGTCGATGTCGAGCACGCCCGCCAGCACACTGGGCTGCTGCGCCACGATGCCTACTGAATGGCCATTCAGCCGCGCGAATCCAGTCACGATGTTCTGCGCGAACAGCGGCTGCACTTCCAGGAAGGTGCTCTCGCCGCCCGGACCGAGCGCGCCGCCCTCCACGTCGGCAATGCGCCGGATCACGTCGCGCATGTCGTAGGGCTTGTTGGGCTGCTCCGGCACCAGCGTATCGAGCTCCGGGTCGGCGCGCAGCGGATCGTCGCCGGTGTCCACGTAGGGCGCGTCGTCCACGTTGTTGGACGGCAGGTAGGCCAGCAGGCGGCGCAGCAGCGCCAGGCACTCGGGCTCGCTGGCGCACAGGAAGTGGGCCACGCCGCTGGTCTCGTTGTGCACCAGCGCGCCGCCCAAGTGCTCGCGGTCCACGTCCTCGTGCGTGACCGACTTCACGATCTCGGGCCCGGTGACGAACATATAGCTCGTCCCCTCCACCATGGCGATGAAGTCGGTGATGGCCGGCGAGTAGACGGCGCCACCGGCGCAGGGCCCCATGATGGCGCTGATCTGCGGTACGACGCCCGACGCGAGGGTGTTGCGCAGGAAGATGTCCGCGTAGCCCCCCAGCGAAACGACCCCCTCCTGGATGCGCGCCCCGCCGGAATCGTTGAGCCCGATGACCGGCGCGCCGTTCTTGACCGCCAGGTCCATCACCTTGCAGATCTTCTCGGCGAACGCCTCCGAGAGCGACCCGCCGAAGACGGTGAAGTCCTGGGAGAAGACGTACACCAGCCGGCCGTCGATGCGCCCCCACCCGGTCACCACACCATCGCCCAGGAAGCGCTGCTTTTCCAGCCCGAAGTCCGAAGAGCGGTGCATCACGAGCATGTCGGTCTCTTCGAACGACCCCTCGTCGAGCAGGAGGTCGAGCCGCTCGCGCGCCGTCAGCTTGCCGCGCGCGTGCTGCTGATCGATCCGTCGCTGCCCGCCACCCAGCAGCGCCTGCGCCTTCAGCTCGCGCAGCTGCGCCACCCGCGCCGGCGCCGGCTCGTGTGCTACGGCCTCCAGCGGCTGTACGGGCTTCACCGGCTCACGGTCCTGTCTCGCCACTCGCTGGCCACCCTCCACTGGTTTACCGAATTGCCCTCGCGGCCGTGTCGACATATCGCTGCCGGCCGTGCGGTGGCACTTGGGCGGAGCGTAGCAACTTGGGGAACCTGTCAGCGCCGATCCGCGCCGTGCGGCACGGTGTCGCACGTCTCCTGATACCAGGTGAGTAGGCGCTCCTTGAGGCGCGCGAGCTCCCCGGCCAGTGCGGGGTCGCCGATCCGGTTGTGGCGCTCGTCGGGATCGGCGCGCAGGTCGTACAGCTCGTCGGACCCGTACAGGCGGCGCACGTACTTGAAGTCGCGCGTGCGGCACATGGCCGCCTTACCATGCTCCGGGCCGTCGCCCGCCTGCAGGCTCGCGCGCGGCCAGTAGAGGCTGCTCGGGTCCTGCGCGAAGGCGCTCCCCCCGCTCTCGGTCGTCCGGCGCTCGCCGCGCAGGACCCCGCCATCGCAGAAGACGGCGTCGCGGTGCGCGTCGGTGTCGCCCGAAATCACTGGCAGGAGCGAGCGGCCGAAGTGGGTGTGGGCGGGCGTGATTCCCGCCAGCGCCTCCACCGTCGCCGGGAAGTCCACCAGCTCCACCAGCGCGTCCGACACCCGCGGCCGCACCGGGACCCACGCCGGCGGCTTGACCACCAGCGACACGCGCGTGAGGCAGTCTTCGAAGGTATTCTCCGTCTTCTCCGCCAGCCCGTGGTCGCCAGTGAAGTCCCCGTGGTCGGAGAAGAAGAACAGTGCGGTGTCGTCGTACAGGCCCGCCTCCCGCAGCGCCGCCACTAGCAGGCCATACTGGTGGTCCACCCGCGCGCACATGGCGTAGTAGGTGGCGCGCAGCTCGGTCCAGCGCTCCTCCGGCCACGATTGCAGGCGCTGGCGCCCGCGCAGCCCGCGCTGGATGCTCGGCTTGCCCGCGGCTTCTTCGTCCGAGGGCGGCGGGATGCGCGGCGGCACCGCCGCTCGGTCGATGCTCCCGTACCAGGGGTCCTCGGCCGCGTACGGCGGGTGCGGGTAGGTCAGCGGCAGATAGATGCACAGGGGGGGCCGGCTTCGGCGGCGGGCCCTCCCCCTGGCCGTAGGCGCGGATCAGGGCGATCGCCCCCTCCACGTGCGCCCAGTCGCGGTCGTAGTACACCGTCTCTCCCGGAGGCACGTCCAGGCGGCCGGCGTAGAACGAGTAGTACGCGTCCGACTCGGCAGCGCCGCGCCACTGCGCCTGCCGGTCCATGCCGAACATCTGCCGGACGGGCCGCTCCGGGTCCCGCGGCGGCTCGTACTTCACGTTGCAGTAGTCGGAGAAGCCGTGCTGCGCGGGGACCAGGTCGTTCTTGCCGCCCCACCAGACGTAGTAGCCGCTGTCCTTGAGCGTCCTGAGCAGCACCGGCTCGTCGGGACGCAGCATGTGGAACATGGTGCGGTGGCCGCGCACGTGGGGGTACCAGGCGCTCATGAACGAGCAGCGGCTGGGCGTGCAGACCGGGTTCTGCACGAACGCGCTGCGGAAGCTCACCGCGTCGCTGCGCACCCGCTCGTCCAGGTGCGGCGTGCGCGCGGCGGGGTGGCCCACGTGCCCCAGCACGTCGCCGCGCCAGGAATCGGGATTGACGATGACGATGTGGGGGCGCTTCACACTCGCGCTCCTTGGGCTCCCCGCACCCACACCTACACCTACACCTGTGACGACAGTGCCCGCGCGACCGCGTGGTAGGCCGGCTTGGGCTGGTACTGGGGGTCAAAGAGTAGCGGGGCGTCGTCCTGTCCGGTGAAGGACGGGATCCAGGAATGCCGGTCGGTGAAGCCCCAGAACGTGACCGAGGTGCACGCCCGTTCGGACAGGCACGCCGCCAGCGTGCGCTCGTACACCCGCGCCTGCTCGGCCGGCCGCTCCGCCAGCGGACCGCTCCCGGTCTGCAGTCGCACGTCCATCTCGGTCACGTGCACCTCGAGTCCGAGCGCCCCCAACCGCCGCATGTGGGCCGCCACGGCGTCGGGGTCGGGCGTGAGCCGGCCCAGGCCGACGTGCATCTGGAGCCCGACGCCGTGCACCGGCACGCCCTGATCCAGCAGGTCGCAGAGCAGCGCGTGGACAGCGTCGGCCTTCGGCCCGAGGCCGTCGGCGCCGTAGTCGTTGTAGAACAGTGGGGCGCCGGGATCCGCCTCGTGCGCCCAGCGAAACGCGTGCGCCACGTACCCGGCGCCGAGCGCCCGCAGCCAGAGCGTGTCCCGCGGCGATCCGTCGTCCGCCACCGCCTCGTTCACGACGTCCCACGCCGCCACCTGGCCGCGGTAGTGCTCCATCACCGCCTGGATGTGCGCGCGGAGCGCGGGCCAGAGGGCGGCGGTCTCGCGCTCCGCCAGCGCGGCGATCCACTCCGGGTTCTGGCGGTGCCACACAAGGGTGTGTCCGCGCACCGCCATGCCATGGTCCCTGCCGAACGCCACGATCTCATCGGCCGGGGCGAAGTCGAACCGGCCGCGCTCGGGCTGGAGCGGCCCGAACTTCATGGCGTTGGTGCACGTCACGGCGCCGAACTCGCGCGCCAGCACCTCCCGGTAGGTCGCGTCCGCACCGAGGGGCCGCCCGTTCACGGCCGCGCCGACGGTCACGCCGCGCGCCGCCCCGAGCGCGCGCAGTGGGACCAAAGGCGGGCGTCCAGTCGGCATGAGACCGGGTATACAGTATCGTGCGGCGCAAGGAGCGCGTGTGCGCGTACCGAGGGAGACGTGAGATGCAACGGGTACGAGTGACGACGAGACGGACGTTCGTGCTGCGCCTGGCGGGGGCCGCGGGCTCGCCGAGCGCGCTCGGCGCCGCCTGCGCTCCCGGCCAGGCCACCGGCCGAGCAGAGCCCACCCCAGGCGGCGTCCCCAACCGTCCGGTGGCGCTCACCTACCTCAACCAGGGTGCGGCCCTGGGCGGCGCTTTCTGGGACAAGGCGCTCGCCCTGTTCCGGCAGCAGCACCCGCAGGTGAGCGTCGAGTACATCCCCAACGCCGGCGGCACACCCGTGATGGAGAAGTTCATCTCGCTCGCCGCCGGCACCACGCCGGACATGGTCAAGCTCAACCCGCAGTTCGTCGAGCCGTTGCGCGCGCGGGGGGCGCTGGCGGACCTCACGCCGTACGTGAAGCGCGACGCCAGGACCTTCAAGCCCGAGGACTTCGTCGGGGCCTCCGCCGCTCGTGCCATGGGCCCCTGCCCCCTAACGCCCTCCGGACGCGGTGCGTCCTCCGGTTCACCCCCCGACCGCCCCCTAACGCCCTCCGGACGCGGTGCGTCCTCCGGTTGTTGGCACGCCATCCCGG
The DNA here is from genome assembly GCA_902805635.1 of uncultured Chloroflexota bacterium. Lineage (GTDB taxonomy): Bacteria > Chloroflexota > UBA11872 > UBA12225 > UBA12225 > CADCTC01. The sequence continues at coordinate 19,214 of CADCTC010000209.1, read as the reverse complement.
ACAACGCCGGCCTGTGGTTCCTGATCTACAACACCAACGCCTTCCAGCAGGTGGGCGCGGGCGCACCGGACGCCACCTGGACCTGGGACCGGCTGGCCGACGTGGTGCGGCAGACAATGGCGCGGGACCCGAACGTGCTGGGCATGAGCATGCCGCCCTACGAGCTGCCGGTGCGCGACAACGGCGGGGACATCCTCACCAGGGACGAGAAGAAGTGCCTGCTGGACGAGCCGGCGGCGGTGGAGGCGTTTCAATGGATGGCCGACCAGCGCCACCGGCACCGGATCGTGCCGCCATCGGAAGACAATACGCCGCAGGCCCTGCGCGGGCACTTCGACACGGGGCGCATCGTCGCCCACGTGGCGGACAGCGGCTTTCTGAGCGCCACGCTGCGCCAGCAGGTCAACACCACCTGGGACATCGCACCCCTGCCCAAGGGCAAGGTCGCGCGCGTGAGCACCGCGAAGGGCCCCAGCACATCCATCGCGGCCGAGAGCAAAGAGAAGGACGCCGCCTGGGCGTGGCTGGCCCACTACACCGGCCCGGAGATGCAGCGCCAGCAGGCGGTGGAGGAGGGGTCCACCACTGCCCGGCGGAGCGCGATGCAGGCGTACCTCGACGCCGCCAAGGGCTTTAACAAGCAGGCGCTCCTCGACGCGGTGTCCATCGCGCGCCCGATGCCCTACGTCGCCAGGTGGGACGAAATCTCCAAGGAGATCGACGCGGGGCAGGTGCAGATCTTGACGCGCCAGGAGCCGCCGCGCACCGTCCTCGCCGAGGTGGCGCGGAAGGTCAACGCCATCCTGGCCGCGGGCGCAACGCCGTGACCGTCGGGACTGGAGTTGCCCCGCTTCAGGGAACGCGTAACAACTTGGGGAGCAGGACCTCTGTCATTGTCGCGAGAGGTTGCGTGATTGGCACGGAGAATCGGCAATCAAGAGGTGCCATACTGAGGGGAAGGAGCATCTGGCTACCGATGGCAAGCGATTCGAAGAAAGCGACGTTCAGCCGGCGCGCGGAAGTCTTGCGAGAGGTGCAGCAGGCTGTGTCTCGCGGCGCGGCGCCGAGCCAGAACGCACTCGTTGAACGCGTGCCCAAGCGGGGGCTCCAAGAGCTGCGCCGGCAGGCCCGGCGGGACGCCTAGGACCGCGCGCGCCAGGATCCCTTGTTTCTGAAGGACGTGGCGGATTTCCAGGAAGCCTTCGCCCACGCCTACGCCGAGACCGCTCGGCAAATCCCGTAGTGCCATCGTATCAGTGGGCGGTTGCGCTCGCGGACCTCGATCCGGTGCGCGGCTCGGAGCAGCGTGGCACGCGGCCGGTGGTCGTCGACAGCAACGAAGACTTCAATCAGCGGACGACCAACGTGACGGTCCTCCCCCTCACCACTGCGGCCCGTCCGCCGTACCCGGCAGAGGCGCTACTTCGGGCAGGCGCGGGCGGCCAGCAACGTGACTCGGTGGTCACGCCCACCAGATCCGCACCATTTCCAAAGAGCGCATCATCCGTGCCCTGGGGCACATCACGAACCCGAGCCTTCCCCACGAGATCAGGCAGGCGATGATCGTTCACCTCGATCTTGAAGACGAGCGGGGGTGACATAGCTGCGTGGCGTCTACAATCGCGCGCGGTGGCAGGTGAGGCTGGCAGCGATCGCGGCGGGCGCCGGGTATGGCGTGCGGCGATCATTGGCTGCGGACGGATCGCCGACTCGATCGAGGATGAGGTAGCCGGCGCGCCGGGCCGGAACCTGCTGCCGTTTTCGCATGCGGGGGCATACCAGCGTGCTGCCAGGACGGAGCTCGTTGCAGCGGCGGACCCGAACCCGGAGCGGCTGAAGGCGTTTGGCGCGCGGCGTGGCGTCAGTCGCCTGTACGGCGACTACCGGGAGATGCTCGAGCGTGAGGCGCCCGACGTGGTGAGCGTGTGTGTGCCGACGCGCGCCCATGGGGACGTGGCGATCGACGTGGCGGCGCGCGGCGTGAAAGCGATCTTCTTGGAGAAGCCGATCGCGCAGAGCCTGGCGGAGGCCGACCGGATGATCGAGGCGTTCCGGCGCCACGGCGTGACGGTGGCGGTGAACCACACGCGCACGTGGGACCCGCTGTACGGCGCGATCCGGCGGCTGATCGCGGAGGGCGGGATTGGCGTGGTGCACAGCGTGGCGGCGCACGGGCGCGAGGGTGCGCTGTTTGGCGGAACGCACTTGTTCGACCTGCTGCGATCGCTGCTGGCGAGTGAGCCGGAATGGGTGTGCGGTGAGCTGGAGCCGGGGCGCGTGTTCGACCCGGGCGCGCGCGGCGTGATCGCGTTCCCGGCAGGCGTGCGGGTGTACGTGAACGCCTCAGAGGCGGACCCGGTGGGGTTCGAGATCGACGTGGTGGGGACAGAGGGGCGCATCCGAGCGGGGAACACGCTGTATCCCGAGTGGTGGCAAGTCGACCGTTCTGGAGCGCGACCGGCCTGGGTGCGGCGCGCGTTCCCGGGCGTGATTGACGGGCGCAGCGGCATGCTGAGCGCAGTGGAGGACCTGCTGGACTGCGCGGAGCACGGTGGGACACCGGCATCGTCGGTAGAGGATGCGCGCGCGGACCTGGAGATCGCGGTGGCGTTCCACCTCTCGGATCGGTCTGGGCAGCGGGTACCGCTGCCGGTGACAGATGGGGCCTTCGTGATCGAGGATCGCTGGGGCCGAGATGCCAGCGCTTGAGCTTAGTTTCGGCAGCCGTCAGCTGAGCGGACGCGTGGCGGCGACCGGGCCCACACCCGACATCCGCTATTTTCCGTTCACTGCGCTGGGTCTGTCAGGAAACCCGTTCCGCCGGCTGACGGACGACGAGTGGGCGACGGCCACGGTGCTGCCATCGGAGATCGAAGCCGTGCTGGCGGACGACTCGCCATCGCGTCACCAGAGGCAGTCTCCCCCGCCTGGTAGCGGCGCCCGGCGTGCTCCACCTCTTGCTCGACATGGTCGTCGAGCGCGGCCACAGTGTTGGACTCCCTCCGGAACATCGCGCGCTCGCGGCGCACCAGCCGGATAACGACGCGCTCTACCGTCATGCCAGCGCGGAACGGCAGGGCATAGCGCACCGAGAGCTCGTCCCCGGGGCGCAGTGACTGCTTGGAGACGGTGAAGTCGAGCGTGCCGAACTTCGCACCGGTGAAGAGGGCTAGGCAGCACCACGCGACCATGACGGCGCCGATCAGCATGAACAGCACGGGAAACGTCAAGAAGAGCAGCGGCATGCCGAAGAGCCAAGTAAACAGGGCAATCACGGCGGAGATTCCGGTCCACAGCACGCCGAAAATCAGCAAGACCACCACCGCCGGGCGGTTGCTCGGCGAAACGGGGATCCCGCTCAGCGTCCTTCGCATCATGACTGCAGGAGCCGTCATACCATACGTACAGCGGCGGAACGGCCGGACACCGGTCGCACGACATGTCCGGTGCATGCAGCGCTTCCTTGTAAGCCCTGGTGCGCCCCGCTAGTATTGGACTACCTTGGCTCCGCTTCGTCGCTCCTGGGAACAGCCCCTTTCCGGCAGCTGCGGGGCGGTCGCGTTTGGTCGCCGGGTGGCGCTGTTTCTGACTCTCCTGGCCGCGCTGACAGCGTTCGCGCCGCCCGCGCCGCCGGCGCACGCGCAGAGCTTCCGGGAGACGCTGGCCGAGTATGAGGTGGTCAACGGCTACTTCTTCACGCAGACGGGTGGCGGCGCGGCGGGCGAGCTGGGGTTCGGCATCACCGACGAGGGCGGCATCCCCTTCTGGAGCGAGTACCAGCGCCTGGGCGGCCCGGACGCGCTGGGCTACCCGGTCAGCCGGCGCTTCGAGTGGGGCGGGTTCGTCAGCCAGGCGACGCAGAAGGTGGTGCTCCAGTGGCGGCCGGAAGAGGGGCGAGCCGTCTTCGTCAACGTGCTGGACGAGCTGACCCGCGCCGGGCGCGACGAATGGCTGCTGGCGTACCGTCAGGTGCCGCTCCCGGCGCAGTTACCCGGCGAAGAGACGCTGACGTTCGACCAGGTAATCCAGGCCCGCCTGCGCCTCTTGCAGGAAAGCGCGCCGCTGCGCGCCGCGTACCTGCGCTCCGCAGACCCGCTGGCGGAGAATGGTCTGCCGGTGGCGCCGATCACAGACGTCGGACCGGCGCTGGTGCTGCGCGCCCAGCGGCGCGCCTTCCAGCTCTGGAAGATGGACACGCCGTTCGCCCGCGCGGGAGCGGTCACCATCGTGAACGCTGGTGACCTGGCCAAGGAAGCCGACCTGTTGCCGGACGCGGCTGAACAGCCCGAGCCGGCCGGCGCGCAGGTCGCCTCGCCACCGGGCAGCAATACGCGCGTCTCCAGTGACGAGCTGGCTCGCCTGCGCCTGGTGGCCGAGCGCGCGCGCCCGGCGGTGGTCAAGCTGACCGACGGCTCCAATTCCTCCGGCACGGGCATCATCATCGACGCCGGCGGCCTGGTGCTGACCAACAGCCACGTCGTGACCGGCCTCAACCGGGAGCGGCTGCGCGCCGTCTTGCCCGATGGGCGCTCCTTCAGCGGCAAGACACTCGGTTGGGACGAGTGGACGGACATCGCGGTGGTGCAGCTGGACGTGCCGGCGCAGCCGGGCGCAACGCGGATTGAGCTGCCTGCGGTGCCGCTGGGCAGCGCGCAAGCGCTGGGCGTGGACCAGCGCGTGCTGGCGCTAGGGTACTCCGCCGTGTTTCCGGCGCCGCCCAGCGCCAAGACGGGCACGGTCCGGTCGCTCTCGGGGCAGATCCAGGTCGATCGCGGCTATCCGCTGTTCGACTTGATCCAGTCCGATACGTTCATCTATCCCGGTGACAGCGGCGGACCACTGCTGGACCTGGACGGACGTGTGGTGGGCGTCAACAGCGCCATCCAGGTGGCGTTCGTCCCACGCCAGGGGCGCCAGTTGACGGGCTACTCCATCCCGGTGGAGGGGGCGCTCCAGATCGCCCAGCAGCTGATCGCCACCGGCAGCGTGCCCCGCCCCTACCTGGGCATCACCCCGGTGGACCTGACCCCGACGCTCGCCGCGAGTGCCGGCCTGCCGGTGACGCGCGGCGTGCTGATCGTGGAGGTGCAGCCCAACTCGCCGGCTGGTGCGGCCGGCCTGGTCGAGGGCGACATCATCGCCGGCATGGACGGCCAGCCGGTCACCGGGCTGGCGGCGCTGCGCCGCCTGATCGTGCGCCACCAGGTGGGGGATCAGGTGCCGTTCGACGTGCTGAGCGCGGGGCAGCCACGCCGCACGGTGGCACTGACCCTCACCGATCGCCCACCGCTGGTATAAGACTCATCATGCGCAGACGTAGACTGGTTTCCCTCACTGCCCGCACTGCCGGCGCCGCCGGGCTGGCACCGCTGAGCGCCGCGTGCGGCGGCTCGGGCGGCAGCACACCCGCCAATGCGGCGCCCGGCGCGGCCAACACTGCCGGCAAGAAGACCGCCACCATCGAGCTGGACAAGGGCGGCGTGATCACGCTGGAGCTCTTCCCGCAGCAGGCGCCTAAGTGGGTGGAGAACTTCGTCCAGAAGGCCAACGCCGGCTTCTACAACGGCCTGACCTTCCACCGCGTGGAGGACTGGGTGGTGCAGGGCGGCGACCCGCGGGGCGACGGCACCGGCGGGGGCAACATCCCCACCGAGCTCAACGAGCGCCCGTTCAACGCCGGCTCGGTCGGCGTGGCGCGCGGCCCCGACGTGCGGGTGAGCAACGACTCCCAGTTCTTCATCATCACCAAGGCGGCCCCGCCCGAGCTGGGCGGCAAGTGGGTGCAGCTGGACAAGCAGTACACCAACTTCGGGCAGGTGACGGACGGCATGGATGCCGTCCGCAAGGTCCAGAAGGGCGAAAAGATCAAGAAGATCACGATAAAGGGGTAGTTGCGAGTTGCCAGTTGCTCGTTTTCCGCTACCGGCTGCGCCCCCACCGCAGGAGAAGCTAACTGACATCTGACAACTCGCAACTCGCAACTGACTCCGGCATCCCCCTCGCTCCGGTGTACCGGCCGAATGATCTGGACGGCTGGGACTATGCCGCGCGACTCGCCGATCCGGGCGAGTACCCCTACACGCGGGGCATCTACCCCACGATGTACCGCGGCCGGTTGTGGACCATGCGCCAGTACTCCGGCTACGCCACCGCCAAAGAGTCCAACCGCCGCTACCGCTACCTGCTGGAGCAGGGGCAGAGCGGCCTTTCGGTGGCGTTCGACCTGCCGACGCAGCTGGGCTACGACGCCGACCACCCGCTGGCCGAGGGGGAGGTCGGCCGTGTTGGCGTCTCCATCGGCAGCGCGGAAGACGTAGCGCTGCTCTTCGACGGCATCCCCCTGGACCGGGTGAGCACATCGATGACGATAAACGCCACGGCGGCCATCCTGCTGGCGTTCTACGTCGTCGCCGCGGAGCGCCAGGGCGTGGCGCCGGAGCAGCTCTCAGGCACCATCCAGAACGACATCCTCAAGGAATACGTCGCGCGCGGCACGTACGCGTACCCGCCCAGCCCCAGCCTACGCCTGGTGACCGACACGTTTGCCTACTGCGCCAGCACGCTGCCGCGCTGGAACCCCATCAGCATCAGCGGCTACCACCTGCGCGAGGCCGGCTGTGACGCCGCCCAGGAAGTGGCGATCACCTTCGCCCACGCCATGACCTACGTTCAGGCGGCGCTGGAGGCGGGGCTGGAGGTGGACGCGTTCGCGCCGCGCCTGTCGTTCTTTTTTGCTTGTCATAACCACTTCTTCGAGGAGGTGGCCAAATTCCGCGCGGCGAGGCGCCTGTGGGCGCGCCTGATGCGCGAGCGATTTGGGGCGCGCGATCCCAACTCCTGGAAGCTGCGCTTCCACACCCAGACTGCCGGCAGCACGCTCACCGCGCAGGAGCCCCAGAACAACGTGGTGCGCGTCGCGGTGCAGGCGCTGGCCGCGGTGATGGGGGGTACGCAGAGCCTGCACTGCAACGCGCTGGACGAGGCGCTGGCCCTACCAACCGAGGAGACGGCGCGCGTGGCGCTGCGCACGCAGCAGGTGATCGCTTACGAGAGCGGTGTGCCGGAGGCGGCCGACCCGCTGGCCGGAAGCTACCTGGTGGAGAAGCTGACCGACGAGCTGGAAGCACGCGCCGAGGCGCTGCTGGACGAGCTGGACCACCTGGGCGGCGGCCTGCGCGCCGTGGAGACCGGCTATACCGCCCGGCTGATCGAGCAAAGCGCCTACCGCTACCAGCGTTGCATCGAAACCGGCGAGAAGACCGTGGTGGCCGTGAACCGGTTCCGCGCCACGGATGCAGAGACGGAGCAGGCAGCTCCCGCGGCGACGCTGCTGCGCGTGGACCCCGCGGCGCGCGAGCGCCAGGCGGCACGGCTGGTGGCGCTGCGCCGCTCGCGGGACCATATCCGCGTGGACGCGGCGCTGGCCGCGCTGCGCCGAGCCGCCGCCGGGACCGAGAATGTCATGCCGGTGCTGGTTGAGGGCGCGCGCGCAGGCGCGACGCTGGGGGAGCTGGCCGGTGCGCTGCGCGACGTGTTTGGCGAGCACCGGCCGTGATGCCGTTGTTCCTTGGCTCCCGGTTAGAGGCGGCCGGGATCCTGCGAGGGCGCCTCCGGTGATCCTGGGCATCGACCACGTCGGCATCGCCGTGCGCGACGTGGCGCACGCCGCAGACGCCTTCGCGCGGTTGGTCGACCAGCCGGCGCCCGCAGCGGAAGAGCTCGCTTCGCAGCGCGTGCGCCTGTGTTTCGTCCCCGCGGCTGCGCCAAACCTAGAGATCCTGGCGCCACTTGACGATGCGAGTGACAGCCCCATCAGTCGTTTCCTATTCGGCCGCGGCGAGGGGATGCACCATGTCTGCTTCCTGGTGGACGACGTGGAAACCGAGCTGACGCGCCTGGCGGACGAGGGCTTCCAGCTGGTGGACCAGACGCCAAGGCAGGGTCATGGCGGCCGCGTCGCGTTCATGCACCCCAAGTCGCTCCACGGCGTGCTGGTGGAGCTGCTGGAGCGGACTACATACAAGGCTCAACCAGACATCGCGAGCCCGCCACTGCTTCGCGCCGCGCGTGATGGCGACCGGCGGGCGCTGGCACGGCTGCTCACCCTGATCGAAACGGGAGGCGACGCCGCGGAGGCCATCATAGAGGCGGCACTGCCCCTGGCCGCGGGCGCGCATCTGGTGGGGATCACCGGCGCGCCGGGCGTGGGCAAGAGCACACTGGTCGCTGCCCTGGCGCGGGAGCTCAGACTGCGCGGCAACACGGTCGCCATCCTGGCGGTCGATCCCACCAGCCCCTATACTGGCGGCGCGCTGCTGGGCGATCGCGTCAGGATGCAGACGCTGCACGGCGACCCCGGTGTATTCATTCGCAGCATGGCGACGCGCGGCGCAGGCGCGGGTGGACTGGCGGCCGCGGCGACGGGCGCGGCGACAGTGCTCGGCGCCGCCGGGTTCGACCATGTGCTGGTGGAGACGGTTGGCGCGGGCCAGGGCGAGCTGGACGTGGCGCTGGCGGCGCAGACCACCGTCGTCGTCGCGGCGCCGGGAATGGGTGACGACGTGCAGGCGCTCAAGGCCGGCATCCTTGAAATCGGCGACGTGCTGGTGGTGAACAAGGCCGACCGCGATGGCGCGGACCAGCTGGTGGCGGACCTCACCTTTGCCATTGGCTCGCGCGCGGCGCCCCACCCGGACAGTACGTGGGCGCCGCCGATCCTGGCTACCGAGGCCACCACCGGGACCGGTGTGGCGGCGCTGATCGACGCACTGACCGCGCACCGGCAATGGCTGCAGACGCGCGACCGAGTGCCTGAACGCGATGGCGATACCCTCAATACCCTGCTTGCCGAGCGCCGCATCGTGGCCGTGGCGGCGGCGCGCATAGTTGAAGAGCTGGCGGAGCACGCCCGGCGCGACGGGAGCCTACTGCGGCTCGCGGGGGCGGTGGCAGGTGGCACGCTCACCCCTACGGCAGCCGCGCGCCGGCTGCTCGAGCGGAGGCTGTTCGAGCGGAGCGCCGTGAGATGACCGGTCGCGATCCCGGCGAATCTCCTTCTTCGCTGTGGGGCACGCTGGCAGCCGTAGCGGTAGCCGGCGTGCTCTTGCTAGCGCTATTCGTCGGCCGGGCAGGCAGCGAAGTGGGCCTCACCGCCGCCCTCCTTATCGCGGCTGCGCTAGGCGTCGCGTCAATCGTGCTGCGGATGGCCAGGACGCGCCGGCCCGGCGCTGCAGCCCGTGCGAGGCGACCTGCGCCTCAGCCTGCATCGGGGCCGTTCGCTGACCTGGACCTGGGTGAGCCGGTGGACCCAGAGCCGCGACCGGCGGCTGCGCCTCCGCGGCGCCCTACCGCGCCACCAGACCCGGTGTCACCACCACGGCCGGCTGCGCCGCTCCCGTTCTTGAACGCTCAGCTCACAGGGGGGCACGGTGCGGGGCACCCGCCGGAGCTGCCCGAGCGCCTGCGGACGGTGGCTACGGAGATGGCACTCGCTTCTATTGCACAGATCGACGCACCGGCCGCCGCAGTGCTGGTGCCATTGGGCGGGAGACTGGTGCCGGCCGGGACGGAGGGAGACTGGGCCGCTGCGCGGCGTGCTCTGAAGGACATGGCCATCCCAGGCCTGTACGACCCTACGACCGACGACGGCACGCCGCCGGACTTCGCGCTGGACCCGCGCCACGACGGCCTGGAGCGCCTGCTGGCGCTCTATCCCAGCCCGGTGCCGCTGGAACGCTGGCACGAGCTCTCGGACGTGCCGGAGGCACTGCTGCCCCTGGTGGGCCTCGCCGCCGCCGGGACCGCGGTCGCGCTGCCCGTCACCCACCGCCGGCGCCTGGCGGGCATGTGGCTGCTGGCCCAGCGGAGTGGTGACAACCCCTATACCGACGCCGAACTGACCACGCTGCTGCGCCTCGGGCGCGACAGCGCCGGCTCTCTGGCCGACGCGCTTCAGTCCGCAGAGGCGTAGTGCACCAAGACAACCGTCCGGGATGGCAGGCTCCCCTGAACGGCGCGACACGGCCTGACCGCCTGGCTGCCTGGTGGTCGGGGAGAATTGGTACGCACTGACCGGAGAGAGGGAGAGTTCTGCTATGCCTGTGCCGCTTGGCTTGCACTTCTGGGACCGGCGCAGGGAGCGTGGGCCGCTGGCCGGACTGCGGGTGCCACTGGTGGACGTGGCCTGGTGTCGCGAGGCACACGCTGGGTTTGACCTGCGCGCGTCTCTGGAGCGGCTGGCGACTGACTGCTCGCTGCTCTACGACACGCCCCGGCCGGGAGACCGCGCCCACCCGATGCCGTACCTACGGCTAGACTACGCGCCGGGACTGACCCTGCTGGACACCCGCGACTACTACGACGCCGCAGCGGAAGCAATGCGCTGGTGGACCGGAGACCCGCGCGCCCCGCTGACACTGATCTGCGGAAACGAGCCGAATCACCCTCAGGAGGGAGCCATCCCTCCCGCAGCCGCGGCGGTGGTGGTGCGCAAGGTTGCCGAGCTGCGCGACCTGCTGGGGGTCCCGGTGCGGGTATTCGCGCCGGCGGTCGCACCCTGGTGCCCGATCAACGTCGAAAGTCCTGAAGACGTCTCCCGCCCCGCCGGCGCGCCGTGCAAGAACCAGCAGTTCGGGCTGGCGCGGCGGCTGCGAGACGCGGGGATCGACGGCTATGCGCTGCACACGTACGGCCGCGACCTCACCCGCTACGGGGCTGCCGAGCCGCGCACGGACTACCTGGATGCGGGCGGCCAGGGACAGTGGGGCTTCCGCTGGTGGGAAGATGCCCTTGCCGCGATCCGTGCCGCCGACCCGAGGGGACTACCGATTGCCGTGACCGAGGTAAACACCCGCATCGACGATCGTCCGTCCTCGGAGTCTTACCGGGCCGGCTGGCTCACCGCCGCCCTGGACGAGCTCGGCGCATGCCAGCAGGTAGAGGCGGTGTGCTGGTTCGTCGGCGAGCCCCATGGCCACACGTGGGTTGGTGATTCGCTGAAAGAGCGTCTGGGCAACTGCGCCGTCGCGGACGACGAGTTCAACCAGCTCCTGGAACGTGCACGCTCGCAAGCTAGCTGAGCGGCGCGTAGTCTCCAGTCGCCCCGATTGCCGCGACGCCGGCGCAGGCCACGCGCACGGTTCCAAACATCTACCGCGCCTATGCCGACGCTGTCTTCCGCGGCCGTCCACGCTTGGCCGGCTTGGGCGCAGCGGCCAGTGGCTCAGCGGCGGCTTGCGCTCCTCGATCCGCTGGCGGCTCGGCGGCCCGAACTGATCGCCCGCGGGACCTTTTCTCACCCGGCATCACGCGGAAGGCGACGGCGCCGACGGTGCGCGGATGATGCTGCAGCCGGATACCCACTGACGACGCGGCGGTGTTGAGCCTGCGCGCCACCACGCGCGACGACTCCCCCGGCTCAATCGGCAGCCGGACTTCCTGGCCAGGTGTAAGCTGGCGCAGGAAGGTTTCGTACTCGGTTAGGTCTTCAGCGTGTTGGGCGATGACGGCGCGGTCAAAGGCTGGCATATCTTCGATGATTGTGCCGGTTGCGACCGCCTTTACGGTGCGGAGCCGAGTGCACACCGCCCGCAGTGAAGGTCGCGGCACGTGTCGAGGTAGACGGCAATGAGACCCTGCTGGAGGCGCGCGGTGTGGACCACCTCATGAGGACCGCCGGAGCTGCCAGGAATTCGGGGGCCGCTGGCCAGGGCTGCCCGGTCGCGGACCAGGCGTGTGGGCAAAGTACTCAACCAACAAGCGGCTAGACGCGAGTTGGTGCGCCGCGCAGCGTGTCCGCCGCGTCACGCAGCACCTCCCCCTCGGGCGTCCAGTCAACCTCCACGCGGTACTTTCCTATGCCCACGCGATAGGCCCTCACTGCGCTCACCAGCTCCGCCAGGACGGTCCGCTGGGCGGGCACGTCGAATGCGCGCAGGGCCTTGTCCCAGCCGCCGGCCCTGCGTAGCGCCACGTCGAGCAGTGGCAACGGGCGAGCCGGCTTCGCATCCAGCCACCGCAAACGCTCCGCGTCGGCCTGGACGATCACGGCGCGCTCGCGCTCGCACTTGTCGTCGTACCCGTTCTTGCCGATCTTCTCGTCTACGTACAGGTCGGTGGCGCGTCGGATGCGGGCGCGCGCCTGTTCCGCGTCGGCCTCTGCCTGACGGACGCGCCGCTGCGCGTCCGCGGCCTGGGGCGGATGCTCCAGCGCACGCCACTCTTTGCGCACCATGGGCATCATCTCCGGGTCGATGGCGGTCAGCACCGCCATTACGGATGACACCCGGTCCACCACCGCGTCGTCAACGGCGGACACCATCACGGTGGCCGGGCAGGCAACCACGGCGGCGCTCGCACCTTGCCGCTCCGACTGGCACCGATATCTCCGCTTGGTGCGACCGTTCGGGCCGCTGGAGTACCCCTGCATGCGGGCTCCGCACCTCGGGTCCGAGCAGCGGATGAAGCCCGTGAGGAGGTACGCGCCGCTCGCCTGCCGCGGGATGCGGCGGTGCAGGTCGAGTCGTTCCTGCGCCCGCTGCCACGTATCGGGGTCCACCAGCGCCGGCCAGCGGCCCTGCGGTCGGTGGAACACCTCCACTCCCGGCATTTCGGGGCGCCCCACGTAGACGGTGGCACGCACAACGTGGCGTAGCGCGAAGATGCCCAACGCGCGGCCGGCTCGAGCGGACGGAGGAAGATGCATCAACCACCGCGTTACCTGGCGCACTGCCTCGCCACTGTCGGCCACGCGCGCGAACGTTTCACGGACATAGGGCGCCGCTGCCTCGTCCAGGTCGAGCACCTTCTTGGGGGCACCCTGGGCGCGTTCTTCCTCGGTGGCGTCCCGCCATAGGTAGCCCCAAGGGGCACGACCCACCGGGTGCCAGCCGTTGCTGATCATGTGCGTGCGGACAGCGCGCACGCGCTCTCCAAGGCGTCGGCTCTCTTCCTGGGCCACGCTGGCAAGGATGTTTGATACGAGGTCCGAGACTTCGCCACCTTCGCGCACGCTGTGGGTGGCTACGCCCATTGCCTTGAGCTCGTCTCTGGCGCGCACCCGTTCGAGCAACTTCCGGCCCAGCCGGTCGAGCGCCGCGACCACAACGGCGACGGCCTGCCCCTCGCCGCGCAGCCGCCGGACTTCGGCGAGCAGCGCCTGGTATTGCGGCCGATCGTCTCGCGTGCCGGTCATTACGTCCTGGTATTCGGTACCCAAAACCCAACCTTGGCGCGCGGCGTAGCGCCGGCTTTCGGCCAACTGCGCGTCTAGACTGATGCCATCCTTTGCCTGTTCCTCGCGGCTCACGCGCGTATAGATGAGGGCTGTGGTGAGGGTGCCCACCATCGGCGCCATGCGCCCCCGGACGCCGCGCTCTGCGTGTACGGCAACCACGGCTAGGCCGCCTTCCTCTCGCCGTCCGGTCCATCCGGCGGCGCCACGCGCTTCACTGCGGACTCAGGCGGAGTCCCACGCTTCGCTTTTAGGGTAGCCATGTGCTGTTGCTTCCTTATCGACTAGACTCCGGCCGCACACGGTGCTTGATCCACCGCGCGCAGCCCTGCCCTCGCCGCCTCTAGGCTTCGTCGTCTAGGCGGCGAGGGCTTTTCCCTCAAATCCCCTCTGGTCGCGCTTCACGCGCGCCGCGAGGGTCTCGATCACGTACTCCGTGATGGTCTGGCCACGGGCGGCCGAAAGGTCTCGGATCGCCTCGTAAAGGTCGGGCGGCATTCGCATGCCTACCTGGACAGTCGGCGCTGCCCTTCGTCTGGGTGCCATTGCGTCGTGCTCCTGAAGTGACATCGGGCTATCTAACTAGCTCCTTCCATTAGACGCTATGCGGCCAACCGGGTTGCACGCGCCACATCCACTTTGTATAACTAACTAGAATGACAGAACAAGAAGCACAAGCGATGGCCACCAAGCGCACCACCAAGACGGCGAAGACTCAGGAGCCGGTGAGCCTGCCGATGTGGCTCACCATCGTGGCCCAGGCCGCCGAGGCCAAGGCCGAGCAGCTGCAGGCGCAGGCGCCGGCGGGGGCGGGCCGGTGACTGCCTCCCTGCCCGCGCGCAGCACGGTGGCGCAGCTGTGGCAGTGGGCGGCGCAGCGGGCGCTGGCGGCGGACCTCCCGCACCAGCTCCGGCAGCGCGGCGCCTCAGTGCTGGTGCCGAGCCTCTCCACCGAGGGCGCCGCCCACCGGGTGCAGCTGGTGGCCGGCCAGGTGGGCGGGTGTGACTGCGAAGCCGGGCTGCACGGGCGTCCCTGCAAGCACCGCGCGGTGGTGGCGGTGCGGCTGCTCGAGCGCGAGTTGGGCTGCCGGGTGACGGCGGTCAAGGCGCCGGCGGCGGTGACGCGGTTTCTGCGATCCGCGTAATGGGAGTCGGGAGAGAAACAGCAGGGCGGCTCGCTTGTGACGAAGCGAACCGCCCTGCCGGCAAGAGGAGGAAGGAGGGAAAGGAGGTGTCTCGATCGGCGCCACTGGGGGCACCACGGCGCCGATCTGTCCCAACCATAGGGCGTCCCTGGGCCCGCCGTGCTCAGGCAGGACCAATGGCGCATACCGTCCTGACGATGCCCCCAGCCAGAGCACCACCGTGCATAGCTATGCACGGTCTGTACTGCAGCAGACAAAAGAAACGGCCGGAGGTGGTTGGACTCACCCCGGCCAGTGCACCAGAACCCTTGAGGAGGAACTTCGATGCGACCCAATCTTAGAGCCGCGGCCAACGCGCCGCAGCACCTCCACATCACCGCGACTACTGCGGACGGCGCGGCGCCTAGTTGACGAGGCGATCCCCTATAGCGGCGGTGCCTCGTTCGAGGCCGGGCCTGGGCTGGCGGCCACCTGGACCGTGCGCGATCGCTGGGGCGTACCCGCCGCCACCGTGGCGCTGCGCCAGCTGCCGGAAGCGTGATGGGCTGGTCACAGTCGAAGGAGACTCAGGTCTCCTTTGTCGCGGTAGCCGCCGTGCTGCCGCTGCCGTCTGGCGTGATCGGCTGCTGCGCTTGCAGCGGGCGCGCTACCGTGCCTGCGGCGCCATGCGCATGGTGTGCACGGGCCAGACCTGGAAGGAAGGCGTCGGACGGCCCGCCTGCTGGAGCGCCGGCTCTAGCCGCTCGCGGCGGAAGGTCTCCCACGCCTCCGGCGACTCCCACACTGACAAGACGCGCCAGCCGCCGTCGATCGGCCCCGCCAGGCGGGCGAGAGCCCCCGCCGGGGGCTGGGCCGCCAGGTTGAGTCGCTGCTGGATAGCCTCATCATCCGCGGCGGTGACGCCCGGCGTCTCCGCGATCACCACGATAGCCATGCTTTCCTCCTGGGCGAGCCTGTGGGTGCCCCAGCCCTGCGGTGAGCGGCGTGGGCTGGGAGCCTCACCGCCCGATCCCCTCACGGTGGGGGACACGCGCAGCATACAGCGGTTCACGCACCAGTGGACCATCGTCCCATGAACGTGGACCCCTTCTCAACTGGCGCTAGGGGACGGGCGCCCCGCCGCCACCCCATTCCCCTACCGCACGCGGCGTCCTGAGTCCCGCCGCAGCCGCCAGACAACGACGAACGCCCCGCCGAGATGCGGGGCGTTCGTCGTTGTCCCGGTTGGGGACAGGTGAGGTGATCCGCGGTGCACCATCACCGAGTGGCGCGGAGTCTCGCCAGCCCTAGGGAGAACAGCGCGCCGCTGGCTCCTACCAGCCACAGGCCCGTCGCGGGCCCGCCGCCTGTCCGCGGTAGGCCAGTCGCCGCCGGCAGCGTTGCGGGCGAGGAGAACGGCTGGGCAGCATCGACCACGAACATGACCAACCCCCGCACGTCGGCGGTGCCGGTGCTGGACACCTGGATCGGCGTGCCGCCGGGCGACCCGCTGCTCGCGCCGCCGGCGGGAATGCGGGTGGTGCCGCCGACGGTGCGCACGCTCAGTTCGCCGGTGAGCACGTAGAACGCCTCCGTGCCGGGGTGAGTGTGTACCGTCGTCACGCTGCCCCGCGGCCCCGACGGCTCATTGACGCGCAGCAGGTACTCGGTGGCCTGCACCGCCGGCAGCGGCCCTACATCGGCGATCCTGGTCCCGCCGGGAGACGATCCGCCCCTGGGGCCGAGGGTGAGGAGCCAGGGGCGCCCGCCCAACTCGGCAGCGAGTCCGTAGGGTCCAGCGGCAGCCTGGGCCGCCGCGAGGGTCGGGAAGCTCTCGACCCGCCAGAAGAGGGGGCCGGCAGGCAGCTGGGCGACGCGCTTCTCCGTAAGCGTCGTGATGACCAGCGGTTCCTGGGCCAGCGCCGCCGTCGGCCACACCAGGCTCACGGCCGCCGCCACCAGCCCCAACGGCAGCAACAGCGGTGCGAGTCCAGTGGCGTGAAGTTGGGTACGCAACATGATCAACTCCTTCTGTGTATGCAGGCTGACGCGGGCACCCCGCCTGATCTCCCACGGTAGGGAGACGCGCCCATCATACGCGGCGCTGGCGTTCCGCAGCGAACAGCGGCGGGACCCACGTTAGCGCCCGTGGCACGGCCATATTGTCAGCCGCCTGTCAGCGGCGTGTCACGACTTCGCGCCGATCAGTCACGCATGCTTGAGTACGAGCTTGCTCATGCAGGCCTCTGGCTGCGTCGGCTGGCTGAGAGGCGCCCGTGCGTGCGGCCGCAGCAGCGGGTGCTGCGGTACGCCCCTATCGGTGTCGCACCGCGCAGCGTTAGGTATGGCACGCCATGACGACCACGATGACCATGAGGAACATGACGGCACCGCAGGCGGGACGGGCGCCGGCCGCGCGGGGCGCGGCGCTCGTGCTGGCCAGCGCGAACGGGGCGGCGCTGACCACGACGGCCACGGCGCTGCGCCGGGCAGGCTTCTGGGTGGCGGTGGCCGCCGACGGCACGGAGGCACTGCGCCGCTGGCGGGCGGACCGCGCCGACCTGCTGGTGCTGGACGCCGTGCTACCGGGGGTGGGCGGCGTGGAGGTCTGCCGCCAGGTGCGCGCGGCCGGGGCGACGCCGGTGGTGGTGCTCGCCGACGGGGGTGACGACGCCCAGGTGGGGGCGGCCTTCGCGGCCGGCGCGAGCGCCGTGCTCCCCAAGTCGGCCAGCCCGACCGTGCTGGCAGCGCGCCTGCACGTGCTGCGCTCCCGCGCGGCCGGCGCCGCCGGAGTCGCGCTCCCCGCGGTGGTCCGCGCCTGCGGCCTGGTGCTGGATGTCCGCGAGCACGAGGTGCGCCTGGACGGGGGCGATGGGCCGCACGGCCCCGCGCTGCGCCTGTCTCGCACCGAGTGCCGCGTGCTGCGGCTGCTGCTGGCCAACGCGGGGCGGCCGGTCAGCGCCGCGCGCCTCGCTGAGGACGCCGACCGAGGCGACCGTGGCGGCGAACCGGGCGCGACCGACGTGACGCTGGTGAAGTCGCACGTCAGCCACCTGCGCCGCAAGCTGCGCCTGGGCCGCGGCGGCCCCGCAACCATCGAGGCGGTACCCGGTGCCGGCTACCGCCTCACGCCCGTTCGTGCTGCGCCCCCGACCGGCTTTGTCCAGTAAACCACCCGCTGCCAGGGGCCTCTCCGTCCGGTGGCGCTGAGGTGTCCTAGCGGAACAAGTCAGCCAGCGATGCCGCCTCCACGACCACCGCATCGCGCGGCAAGCAGACAGAGTCACGGTCGCCTAGGGCATAAGCCAAGTAGCCGGCGAGTCCCACGGCATGCAACCATCGGACCAACCGCTGGCGCCCGAGGTGCTGGTCGACTGGAAGGTGTAACACCCCGAGACGCGCTCCTGGCAGGGTCATTGCCTAGCGGGAAAGCTTTGACGGGCGCCGCTTCCTTTTCGGAAGCGGCGCCTCTCTCTTTCTCACTCCTGCGGCGGCCCGACAGCGGTGGAGGGAGCAGCGGCTAACGGGTGGACAATAAAGCGCGCCCGGCGCGTGCGTCCACTCGACATTGCCGCGCGGTCACAGCCAGATCTGGCGTTCGCAGGACTCGTGCTGAGGTCACTCCGCGTCCATGCTGGCAGAGCGCCGCCTGGACGGAGACGCCGGCCTAGCCCACCTCAACACGCAGCCAGCAGTACGGGCGCCGCTCCGTCGGGGGCGGCGCCTTTTCATTTGCAGGGTCAAGTGCCCGAATGGGGGGCATGGTGTACCCGAGTGGGTGTGGTGGTGGCACCGCGCACGCCGTAGGGTTTAGGTGTGCGCCCGCCTGCGAGCGGCGCTGGCTGCCGGAAAGGAGCGCACGCATGCAGGGGATAGACCGGGCGGGCGCAACCGCTGCCGACACGGACGCGCGCGTGGTGCTGTGCTCCTGGTGCGTCGAGCGGGGCCAGCCGCGGGTCGCGCTGCGGCCCTACCGGGGGCGGGTGCAGGAACCGGCCTGGGACCAGGGCTGGATGGCGGGGATCGTGTCGCCCACCTTCGCGCGGGT
>CADCTC010000209.1:0-802 GCA_902805635.1 uncultured Chloroflexota bacterium | reverse complement strand
ACGCCACCGTCTCCGAGCCACCGGCCGCAGCCTAGCCTGCCGTGACAGCCGCCAGACAGCAGAGCGCCCCGCTTCGTTGTGCGAGAGGTGATCCAAACGAGCGGCTAGTACGTATCACGCACTGCCTCTGGGCCACGCGGTTGCGTAGCCACTTTGCAAGGAAATGGTGTTAATGGTCGCCAATCCCATGTCCACATCAGCGGATGGCAGCTCCCTCGCCGCGCCGTTGACCGGCCGCGAGCTGCTGGTGCTCCAGCTGCTGGCGCTGGGCTATTCTCGACCGCAGGTCGCCGAACCGGCGTCGCTGTCGTTGGCCGTGCTAGAAGCCGTCGAGCGGTCAGCCTGCGCGGCGCTCGGCGCCGCCACGCTCGAGGAAGCGGTCGAACTCGCCCGGCACCGTCGTCTCATCCCCTAGCACTGCCGGCGGGTGGACACGCGCGAGGCGGTCCAGCAGCGCCGCGAGCCGCAGCCCGAGCGCATCGGCGCGGTCCTGGGCCGCAGGCGTGTCCGCTCCGGTCAGCAGGGTTTGGCGCTCCACCAGCGCGGCCTGGATCTGCAGCAGCAGATCACGCGCGTTCAGGCGCAGTTCGTCGCGTTCCATTCGGAAGTCCCTCGTGTGCTCGTGCCCCGGCCGCAGGCAGCCGGAAAGAAAGGTGGCGCGTGCCACCTGAGGGAACAATAAGACGGGGGCGTTCCAGGAACATTCCCGCTGGGTGACGGCTTCACCTCCCACCTCAGCAGCCAGATAGCAGCACGCCCCGCCGAGAAGCGGGGCGTGCGTTGTTGTGCGCCGGTGCCGGTG
>CADCTC010000208.1 GCA_902805635.1 uncultured Chloroflexota bacterium | reverse complement strand
CTGCCAAGACGGTGGTAGAGGCGACGGCGGAGGAGTTCGACCGTGCCATGGCGGGCATGCCGCGCGCGAACTTCCTGGGGGCCAAGTACGCCATCCCGCACATGATCGAGGCCGGCGGCGGCTCGATCATCTGTATCTCGTCGGTGCACGGACTGCTGCCCGCCCGCCGTGGACTGGGCTACGAGGTGGGTAAGTCCTCCCTGTTCAACCTGTGCCGCGAGATCAGCGTGGACTTCGGGCCGCAGGGCATTCGCGCCAACGCGATCTGCCCCGGTGGCGTGCAGTCGCGCCTGGAAGACGAGGAGCCTACGCCGGATACGCCGAGCTCGCGCTACACGCGCGAGATCTATCCCACGCGCCGCCTGGGGTGGCCGCTGGACATCGCCAACGCCTGCCTCTACTTTGCCTCGGACGAATCGAGCTGGGTGACCGGACAAGTGCTGGCCGTGGACGGTGGCCTGACCACCCAGCTGCAGGACGACCTGGCGTTCCGCCTGCGCGACTACCTGCGC
The DNA here is from genome assembly GCA_902805635.1 of uncultured Chloroflexota bacterium. Taxonomy (GTDB): domain Bacteria; phylum Chloroflexota; class UBA11872; order UBA12225; family UBA12225; genus CADCTC01. The sequence goes on along the minus strand of CADCTC010000208.1, from coordinate 39,322 downwards.
GAGAACCCCGATTCGCTGCAGACCACGGCGCGACGGTAGCCGGGGTCAGGCGGGTAGGAACGGCTGGTTGACCACGAACTGCGGCTTGCCGTCGAGGTAGGCGAGGATGTTCTCGACGGGGTGACGGGCCATGCGGTCGATGCCAGCGCCGGTGACCCAGGCTACATGGGGGGTGACGAGCACGTTGTCCAGTTTCAGGATGGGTGACTCGGCGGGGAGTGGCTCGCTCTGGAAGACGTCGATGGCGGCGCCGGCGATGCGGCGCTGCTTGAGCGTGTCGTAGAGCGCCTGCTCGTCCACCAGGGCGCCGCGGCCGGTGTTGACCAGGTAGGCGGTGGGCTTCATCAGGCCCAGTTCGCGCCGGCCGATGATCTGGTGGGTGCGTGGCGAGGCGCGCAGCAGCAGCGACACCACGTCTGACTGGCGCAGCAGGTCGTCCAGGTCCAGCAGCTCCACACCCATACGCGCGGCGCGTGCTTCGTCGTGGGTGAGGCTCCAGCCTACGAGGCGCATGCCAAGCGCCTTCACGACGGGGGCAATCTCGGCGGCGATCAGGCCCAGGCCGACCAGGCCGAAGGTCTTGCCGCGCAGCTCGACGCCGGGCATGTGCTTCCATTCGCCCGCGGTGAGCGCCTGGTGCATGGGGGCCAGGTTCTTGGCGAGGGCCAGCATCATGCCAATCGTGAACTCGGCCACGGAGACAGTGGGCGCGGTTGGCGTGTTGCTGACGGTGACGCCGTGCTTTCCGGCGGCTTCGAGGTCGATGTTGTCGGTGCCGGTGCCCATGACGGTGAGGAAGCGCAGGTCGGGCAGCGCGGCGAAAACGTCCGCTTCGAACTTGGAGTAGGCGCGCACGTTGATGGCCGCCTCGGCGCCGCGCAGGCGGTCGATCAGCTCGTCTTTGGATTCGTGGCGCGTGGAGTAGAGCGCCAGGTCGCCTCGCTGGCGCAGGGGCGCCAGCGCGGGGTGGTCTTCGGTGTACACCACCGGGAAATTGTCCGGGATCGCGGTCTTCATCGCATGCTCCTCGCGGCGGTTCTTATCATACGCGCTATATGAGCACGCCTAGCATGCCTGGCAGAGATGCCGTTCGCCCTGAGCTTGTCGAAGGGCATGGTTCGACAGGCTCACCACGAACGGAGGGGAACGCGCTACGAACCAGAGTAGTGCCGGCCGCCCCGTCTGAGCCGCGCATCCCGCGGCGGCACCGCCTGATCCTAGTGCGTCACGCGCAGTCGGCGGTGGACCCGCGGCGCGCGCCGTCAACGTGGGGACTGACCGATAATGGGCGCGCAGCGGCGCGGCGGCTGGCCGCGCTGGGGCTGTTCGACCGAGCGGATGGCTTCTACGCCGGGGACGAGCCGAAGATGGTGGAGACGTTAGAGCCGGTGGCGGCGGAGCGCGAGCGGCGGGTGCAGGCGGAGGCGGCGTTCGGCGAGACGCACAGCGAGGGGTTCCTGGGCAGCGAGGAGTTCCTGGCGACGATCCAGCGGTTCCTGGCGGAGCCGGAGGTGGCGCCTGCGCCGGGGTGGGAGACGGCGGCCGCGGCGCGGGCGCGGTTTGGCGCGGCGGTGGAGCGGCTGCGCGTGGTGCACGAGCCGCCGATGAACCGTGATCGGGTGCTGCCGGCGACGGTAGCGATCGCCACCGGAGGGCGGATGATCACCAGCTACCTGGCAGGTGTGTTGGGGTGGTCTACGGAGGAGGCGCTGGAGCACTGGCGCGCCCTACGCATGCCGGACCTTGCCGTCGTTGAATTGGATGAACAACCGGAAGACGCGCAGCGTCTGAAGGGCGTTAGGGGGCCGGGAGTGCGGGACGGCAAGGGGTCGCTGGTGATCCCGTTTGGGACGCTGGTCGTCTAGCGTTTGGCTGCGTCAGTTTGGGCGCGCTCCAGGAGCGCCTTCATGTAGCCGATGGTGAAGGCGGTGCCGAGGCGGCGGTCACCGGACATGCCGGGGATGTGGTCGGGGATGCAGACGCCGCGGAAATCCACCTCCACCAGCGCCTGCATGAGCTCGTACATGTCCTGATAGCCGTCGTCCAGGAACGTCTCGACGAAGTGGGGCAGGGGCTTGTCCACGTTGCGGAAGTGGACCTTGAACAGCTGTTTCTCCCCGCCGAAGTAGCGGATGGCCTCGGCGGCGCTGGCGCCCATCATTTCGCCGCCCTCTAGCCAGCAGCCCAGGCAGAGGCAGACGCCGACGTTGGCGCTGTTAGCGATGGCTATCGCCTTCTTGTACCGGTCTAGATTCGAGAAGAGGCGCGGCACGCCGCCGATCTCAGTCAGGCCGGGCGGGTCATCCGGGTGGATGCCGATCATGACGTTCTCATTCTCGGCCACGGGCGCCGCCTGGCGGATGAAGTACTCGAAGTTGTCCCAGAGCTCTTCTTCGGTGTAGACGCGGCCGTTGGTGAGCGGGAGGGTGTGGGTGCGGTCGCGCCAGCGGCCGGTAGCCTCCGGGCTATTGATGTCCAGCGCGCGGGCGCTGGCGCCGCCGCGGGTGGTCTCGCGCGCGGAGCTCCAGATGCCGTTGGCCATGTGGGCGTAGGTGGTGTAGGGGATGCCGGCCTTACCGAGCGACTGGAGGTGGCGCTTGTACTCCTCGATCTTGGCGTCCCGGTTCTCGGTGCCCAGCACGATGGCGTCCTGGTTGTGCACGTCCGAGTTGCCGAAGCCGTACACGCTGATGCCGTGGCCGGCGAAGAGCTCCTTGCGGCTGGCGTAGTACTCGGCGCTGGACTTGCTTGAGTCGGTCCACAGCACGGCGTGCTGGATGCCCATCTGGGCAATCCACTGCAGGTCTTCTTCGGCCGGCTCGGGGGACATCTGCGCCGTGATCTTGACGCCGGGCGCGATCTTGTCGATGGGGCTGCTGCGCCCAGCGGAGTGTGCGGCTGGTGCGGTCGGTGTGGCGACTGCCAAAGGGGAACTCCTTCCGGAACGGGAGTGTACTGTGTCACGTCCCTCCGAGGGCGCCGGCGCTCCCGGCCGCGGCCGGGAGCCTTTTCATGGCAGCACTCAGACCGCGGCCGGGTGGACAGCGCGGCGGGCGCGTTCCAGGAGGTACGTGGCGATGCGCTCGGTGGCGCCGTCGATGCCCTTGTAGCTGGGAAAGGCGTTGACGTCCACGATCCAGAATTGGTCGTCGTGCTGGAGGAAGTCCACTCCGTAGAGCTCCAGGCCCAGAGCGCGTCCGCATGCCAGCGCGGCGTCGCGCAGCGCGGGGCGCAGCTCAGCCGGCTCCCCGCGCTTCTCTTCCTCGGTCTTGGCGGGGAACGGGCGGGTGATGGCCGCCAACCAGACTCCCACGGCGTAGACCTTGAGGTCCTTGCCGTCCGCGGGGACCTGGCGCTGGACCAGCAGCGGGTTGGGCTGACCAAACGTATCGACGAACGCGTCGCGCAGGGCGGCGTGCTCCTCTTTGTCCAGATCGGCGGCGGACTCCAGGGTGTGGATGCCCTTGGCCATGCTGCCGGCGGGCGGCTTCACCAGGCAGTGCATGGGAGTGCGCTCCAGCAGGTCGCGCAGCGCGGCATGGCTGGCGGTCACCCAGGAGTCGGGTTGGGGCAAGCCGGCGGCGGCGAGCAGCGGCGTGTGCACGATCTTGTTCTTCACTAGGCGCGAGGCGCGCGCGGTGTTCACGACACTTGCGCCGGCCGCTTCGAGCGCCTCCGCCAGGTCCAGGTCGAGCGGGTTTTGGACTTGAGGACGTACAGATCGTAGGCCGGCCGCACGTGGAGCAGGTCCCACGCCTGGGCTTCCGGGACAATCTCGTCCACGTCCGCTCCGGACTCGCGGAGCGCGGTGACGATCTCGTTGCTCACGGCGCTCGACCCGGCTGCGATCTCCGGGGCGTTGGCGTCTGCCGGATCAGGGCGCATGAAGAAGGCGATACGCATGTGGTGCAGCGCCTTGCACCCTGCGTGCCAGACTGCTCTCGCTATTTATGGCGGCGGCAGCGGGCGGTCGATGCGCCGGCCGTGGTCGAAGGTGGCAATGTGGCGGTAGCCAGCCTCCCACGCCAGGTCGCGCAGCACGTCCAAGCCAACGGCGACGTCGTCAAGCACGTGGGCGTCTGAGCCGAAGGTGATGCCCACGCCATGCCGGAAGCAGATCTGGATGAAGGTACGGTTGGGGTCGGTGCCCACGATGCCGCGCCGCACGCCGTTGGCGCTGAGCTCGATGCAGACGCCCTCGACGGCGAGGGTGGCGGCGGTCTCGGCCATCAGCGCTTCGAGCTCGCCGGTGGGGATGGCGTCGAGCTTGCGGTGGATGCGGTCGGGGTGGGCAATAGTATGGAAGAGGCGCGACTTCGCCGCCCAGCGGATGGCGCCGTAGTAAGCGCGGTAGGAGTCCTGGGAGCGTGCGCCGGCTTCGATGTCTGGGATCTCATGGACCGAGCCGAGCAGGTAGTCGAAGGGATACAGCGGCAGCGCCTGTTGGAGAATGGAGACGGTGGCCGGGACGATGTCCACTTCCATAGAGAGTCGCACCGCCAGCGCAGGGCGGCCGGGCGCTGGCTGACTGAACTCTGCGCGCACGGCTTCGACCGCACGGACGTAGGCCGCCATGTCGCCACGCGCCGTGCCGTCGGTGCGCCAGGGGACGGCGCCGGGCGCAAGGGAGAGGCGATAGATGTGCTCTGACATGCCGAGCTCAGCCAGGCCAAGCTCCGCCGCGCGCGCGGCGTAAGGACGCATGGAGGCAACATAATGCGCCGCGTGCTGCGCGATGGGCAGGTCGGCCGGCGTGCGCTTGGGGTGGGTGTGATAGTCGGCGAGGATGCCGTGTGCTGGCGTCACGTCAGTCACTGGCACCTAGCATAGCGGGGCACCCGTTTCAGGGGCGAATGACCGTTCGGCGAGTGGCGGTGCTTTCAGACACGCACGGGCACCTGACAGCGCTGCGGGCAGTGCTGGCGGACGCGGATGCAAGTGGCGTGACGGAAGTGGTGGTGGCGGGGGACATCGTGAACTTTGGACCGAGCTCGGCGGCCGTGGTGGACCTGCTGCGGGAGTGCGGGGCGCGGTTGGTGCGTGGCAACCACGAGGTGGAGCTGGTGGCGCCGTACGGCACGCCGGGGATGCCAGAGTGGCTGCGGTCGAGCGTGCGTTACACAGTGGCGCGCTTCACGATGGAGCAGCTGGGCGCGGAGCGACGGGCGTTCCTGGCGGCGCTGCCGGACCGGCTGGAGCTGGACGCGGCGACCCTGGTGACGCATGGCTCGCCGCGCCACGTGCGCGATGGGGTGACCGAGTCGCGCACCGACGAGGAGCTTCGGGCGTTCTGGAATGGCCACCACGCCCTCACGGCATTTGTGGGGCACACGCACCGCCCGGTGGTCCGCGTTGTGCCACCCGCTGCCGAGGCTGCCGAGGGCGAGGCGGTGCGCCGATTCGTGAACGTGGGCTCGGCCGGGTTCAATCTAGATGGCGATCCACGCGTCTCGTACGCGCTTGCGACGCCTGGGCCATCTGGGAACCCCGGTGACTGGCAGGTAGAGATCAGGCGGGTGGCGTACGACGTCGAAGCGGGAGTGCGAGAGTTCGACAATGGCTATCGGGACGCCTGTGGCGAGTACGCGGAAGTATTCAGCCGGCAACTGCGCACGGGGCGGCACTACTTCGGCCCATGGGTACGCGCCTCCGGTGGGCTGCCGGAGGACGAGGTGCTGCCCTCGCTGCGGCGGTTTTTGGCAGAGAATCCGTAGGCCCTCAGAACGACCGCACCTTACCGGCGCCGAGGCGGATGATCTCCTCTGCCAGGCCGGGGGAGAGCGGCGTCTGGGCGGCGCGGACCACGTCTTCGATGTCCTGGGGCGAAGTGGCGCCGCTGAGCACGACGCTGACTTCGGGCGGGGAGAGCGCGAAGCGGATGGCGGAGGCGGAGATGCCGCCGGGCTCACCTGCCAGGAGCGCATCGAGCTGTTCGACTTGACGGCGGTCTTCCTCTGGATAGCGGGCCAGCAGCTCGTCGCGGGCAGAGCCGAAGAGGCCCAGGCGCAGGGGGCTGCCAAGGATGACACCCATGCGGTGGGCCGCGGCTTCCCGGAAGAGTGGCAGGGCCGACTGTTCCAGGAGGTCGAAGCGCTGGAAGGTGATCATGGTGTCGAAGGCGTCGCTCTCGACGCAGCGGCGCAGGAAGTCCAGGTCGCGTCCGGTGATGCCCAGGAAGCGGCACCAGCCGCGCTCGCGTGCCTCGCGCAGCCCCTCCAGCGCGCCGCCGGGACCGAGGATGGCGTCCAGCGGCGGCTCCTGGGGAGTGTGCAGCTGGAAGAGGTCTACCGAATCACGGCCAAGGCGGCGCAGGCTGTGCTGGAGGCTGTCGAGCACGCCGGCGCGCGACCAGTCGAACGGCTCGGCGCGGGGCGCGCCATCGCCGGTGCGGTGGCCGCACTTGGTGGCAATGGCGTACTCGCCGGTGTAGTCCACCAGGGCCGCGCCGAAGAGCGCCTCACTGCGGCCGTCGATGTAGCACTCGGCAGTGTCCAGGTAGGTGATGCCGAGGTCTAGGGCGTGGCGGATGGTCGCAACGCCGTGCTCTTCCGGCAGGTCATTGCGGCGGCCGAGCACCCAGGCGCCGCCCATGCCAATCTCGGTGATCATGAGGCCGGTACGGCCCAGCGGCCGCCGGCGTGGAGCTGCTGGGCGGGGAGCTGCGTCTATCTGCGGGGAGGCGCCGGTCGTCATGGACACGCAGCGTAGCATCCCCAAGTCGGCGTGTTCCGAGGCTCGGAGCACCACTCGCAGCCGTTCCAAAGTGCTGCAGACGCGCAACTGCATCGTGGCGCCCTTGTGTCGCCATCTACCAACGATCCGCGTCGGGTCGCCTGCTTCTCCTTCAACGACTGTTGTGCTGAGTTGCGCTGCTTCCGCGTCAGCTGAGCACAACCTCGTCAGTTCGCAGTGCCTCTCCTACGCCTGCGGACGATGCGCTCTGGGTCTCGAAGGTTGCCGATTGGCTGCTCCCGCCCCAGGTCGTCGCGATAGAACCACACCTGCGGCCTCCACACATTCTCGCTGTTCCCGGCTGTGATGGCCAAGTTCATCTCATTCAGGCTTGCGGCATGGCCCGCAGGCTGCCGGCAAGACCAGTTGCAACGTGGGGCGACGTAGGCGCCCGGACCGCAGTGCGGTGAGCTGATCGCTGTTCAGAGTGGCAGGTACAGCACCTGACCGTCCAAGTCCGCTGGCTCGGATGCGCGACTGACGAGCTCCAGGTCTTCGACGCAGCGCCCTATCGCGATGTCTAGCTGGTGTACGTAGACCACGCCCGCGAACGGCGTGCCGGCTCGCTGCCTGGCGGCGGCTTCGACGAGCAGGTCGGCATCTGCCGTGACGAGTACGCGCGCCAGCGCGGTGGCACGATCGAGTAGCTCAGGATCAGGAAGCCGCGCCGCGCCGTCCTCGACTGCAGTGAGCACATTAACACGCCGAGCTCGAAGCTGCTCTGCGACCGGCTGCGGGAAGTGGTGATCAAAGTAGAAAGCAAGCGCCACTGGCGGTCACACCGCGCCGGCACGGCGCGCTGCGCGAAGACGTTCCACGATGGCGGGAGCAGGCGTGTTGTGGCGGGCAGCTTCGACGGCGGCGGCGCGCCGCTGTAGATCTTCTTCGAGCTCGCCAGCGCGATCGTAATAGTAGGCCAGCAGGGAATGCAGCTGCGCGGGGGTGAGGTCAGGGTAGTGTGCGCGGAGCTCCTCGGCACTCCAGTTCCTGGCTTTGAACTGTTCGATGAGCGGCGCGACCTTGTACCCCGTCCCCGCAATGACCGGGACTCCATCGGCATCCAGCGAAATGTGCTGGTAGCCCGTGCTCGTTGCAGCCATGTCGGCGTCTGCTTGCAGCATAGCACGGGTCAGCGACTCGTCTGCACGGACGTGCTCTCACAGGGATTCCCGGTGCAGATGGCGAGCCGCTGCCGGCCCCGCCTCCGTGAGACGGTCAGGGTCTTTTCATCAGGCGGAGAGCTGAGTAGGCTTTGGGATGAAAGGAATGGCACGGCAGGAGGTGCCGCCGGGGCCGCCCGCCGCGGCCGGCACGCTGGCGGCGGCGCTGGCGCGGGTGCCGGACCCGCGGCGGCCGTACGGGTGGCGGGCGGGGTGCGCGCCGGTGCCGCTGGTGGCGCTGCTGCAGGCGACGGTGGTGGCGGTGCTGTGTGGCGCCGGCAGCCCGTACGCGGTGGCGCAGTGGGTGCGGGAGCGGCTGGACGATGAGCCGGGACTGCTGGAGGCGCTGGGCTTTCCTCCGGGGCGCGGCACGTGCGTGGCCACCCTGCACCGGGTGTACCGGGCGCTGGACGCGGCGGCGTTCGAGCGGGCGGTGGGGGACTGGCTGGCCGACTGGCTGGCCACGGCGGTGGCGCCGGGCGACGCGGTGGCGGTGGACGGCAAGACGCTGCGAGGGGTGCCGGGCCGCGTGGCGGACGGGGAGTACGTGCCCGGCCTGCACCTGGTGGCGGCGTACGCGCACCGCGCGGGGGCGGTGCTGGCCCAGGTGCGCGCACCCGGCAAGGGGCACGAGCTCGCCACCGCCGGGGCGGTGCTGGCGCAGGTGCCCCTGGCGGGGCGGGTCGTGACGGGGGACGCGCTGCTCACGCAGCGGGCGGTCTGCCGGCAGGTGCTCGACGGCGGAGGCGACTACGTGCTCCCGGTGAAGGAGAACCAGCCGGCGCTGCGCGAGTCGCTCGCGCAGGCGTTTTCCCCTCTGGCGGCCGAGCGGCGCTGACGGCGCCGGCCCGCCGGTGGTGCCAGAGGAGACGGCGGCGTGGCTCCGGCGCACCGGCGGGAGCTGGTCCTGGGTGGCGTCGCGGGCGCCCAAGGCGCGGCACGGACGGCACGAGGTGCGCCTGCTGTGGGCGCTGGCCGACCCCTTCGTGAATCGTCACGCGGGCGAGCACGGGGCGGCTGGCGCGCCGTGGCCGGGACTGCGCCAGGTCTGCCGCGTGGAGCGGCGACGCGCGGTGCGCCGCCACGGCCGGGTGCGGCTGGAAAAGGACGTCACCTACGCCATCACCAGCCTGCCGCCCCAGCGCGCCGACGCCGCCACGCTGCTGGCCTACCTGCGCGGCCACTGGTCCATCGAGAACCGGCTGCACTACGTGCGCGACGTCACCTTCGGCGAGGACCGCTCCCAGACCCGTTGCGGCGCTGCGCCCCAGGTGCTCGCCACCTGCCGCAACCTGGCGCTCTCCCTGCTCCGCCGCGCGGGCGCCACCAACGTCGCCGCCGCCCTGCGCACCTACGCCAGCCGCCCCCCCGGCGCCGTCGACCTCGTCCTCTCCGGCTGCCCCTGATGAAAAGACCCTGAGTGCAGTAGAGCGTCCATCGCACAGGTACGAATCCTGCACCGCCAATAGCGGCATGGCGGGCGATCCGTCCCAGAAGAACGCGGATCACCCTGCCGCTACGCCAGCACCGCCCGCCGCCGGCGGTGCGGGCGCCGCTTTGCGCGCCGTGGACACCACGCTGCCGGGAGAGACTGGGCAGGCGCCGGAGGGCGACCCGGCGCTGGTGGAGAACACCGCGCAGGCGGTTGACGCTGCGGTCAACCAGGCGGACCGCGCCGAGCGCTCTGACGTGGGAAAGAGCACTGGTCCCGCGGTAGCCCAGCAGAAGCGGTGGCCCAAGCTGTGGTTCGTCGTCTATCTCGTGGCTATCGCGGCGCTGGCCTGGACGTATCCGCTGATCGGCAGTGGCTACTTCAACCTGCCGGAGGAGTACGCCGTCCCGGCGCGCCGGCTGGCGACGGTGCTGCTGGTGGCGGCGCTGATGCGCGCGGCGGTGACGCTTGGCGAGGTCTACCTGGCCCGCAGCATCCATGACGCGGCCGACCGCTACGACGTCCTCAAGGTGGCCAACCTGGCAGCCTGGCTGGTCATCGCGTTCGTGGCGCTCACGCAGCTGTTTGACCGCTGGTACACCGCGGCGGCGTCGCTGGGGCTAGTGTCGCTGGTGCTCGGTCTGGCGCTGCAGGGGCCGCTCTCCAGCTTCTTCGCGTGGATCTACATCCTGGTGCGCAAGCCGTACCGCGTGGGGGACCGCATCCAGATCGAGGACATGACCGGCGATGTGATCCAGGTGAGTTACCTGGACACCACGCTCTGGGAGTTCGGCGGGCCGTACCTGTCCACCGACCACCCCAGCGGTCGTGTCATCAAGCTGCCCAATTCCAGCGTGCTGAACAAGCCGGTGATCAACTACACGTGGCCGCTGTTCCCGTATCGCTGGGACGAGGTGAAGTTCCACGTCGCCTACGACAGCGACCTGGAGTTCATCAGCGGCGTGATGAAGCAGGCGGTGGATGAGGAAATTGGGCACCAGATGCAGGAGCGTGTTGGCGCGTACCGGCGGCTGCTGGCGCAGACTCCGGTGGATACGCTGCACGTGCGCGAGCACCCGGCGGTGCTGTTCCGCGTGAGCGACAACACGTGGGTGGAGGCGATAGTGCGCTACCTGGTGCACCCGAGAGAGGCGGGCAGCGTCAAGACGCGCCTGATCCGCAAGCTGCTGGCGCAGCTAAACGCCGCGCCGGAGCGGGTGCAGTTCCCCAGGAGCAACATGCGCTGATGACGCTGGTGATGCCGATGAAACTCGCGGTGCATTAGCGACGACTTTCGAAGAGCCAGCACGCCTCGGCATACGTCTCGGGCGTACCCACGTCGTAGCGAGACTGGCTGAAAACGTGGCCGTACACCGGGGCGCGCCGGTGCAGCCACGCCACGAAGTTGCCCGGTGCGTCCGCGGACTCTCCCGCGGCAAGGTAGTCGGACACCAGGGCGAGCGCCGCCGGTGGATAGAGGTAGAAGGGCGGGCAGGTCAGGTCGCTGGGTGGCTCAGACGGTTTCTCGACAAAGCTAACCACGCGGTTGTCTTCGCTGAGCGTGACGACGCCAGAACGGCGCAGCTGCTGCGGGTTGGTCTCACGCACGAGGCATACGACAGACGCTTGCGTGTCAGTGGCCCCGTCCGGGGCCCCGTCCGCGGGCGCACCCGCAGGTGAGCCGGCCAGGGCAGGTGTGTTGCGGGATCGGAAATCGTCGACCATGTCTGCCAGCTGGAAGTCCAGCAAGTTATCGCCGCCCAGCACGAATAGCGGCTCCTGGCGCAGCTCTGGAAAGCGATCGAGCGTGAATGCCACGTCGCCGATCGCGCCCAGGCGCGTCTCGTTCGTCGCGGTGCCATCGTCCACCACCTCGATGCCAAAGCGCGAGCGAGACGCAGCCGCCCATGCCTGGAAATGGCCGGCGAAGCGGTGGTTGGTGACCACCAGCAGACGCCTGACGGCGGAGATGGCCTCCAGCTGCTCAACCATGTAGTCGGCGATGGCCTTGCCGGCGACGGGCAGCAGCGGCTTGGGCGTGTTCAGCGTGAGCGGGTAGAGGCGCGTGGCGTAACCGGCGGCGAGCAGGAGGGCGTTCATGGGAGATGTGTCGTTGATGAGACGATCACGACAGGAGGTGGGCGGCAGGGCCGGGGGCGCAGCGGAAGAACCCAAACGTAACGGCGTACTGCGGGTGAGCGCGCAGGTACGCGTCGCGGACGTGCGCGCCGGCATCGCCAGCTCGATCTGGGTCGACGAGGGCGATGCACGAGCCGCGGAAACCGGCGCCGCTAAAGCGCGCGCCGTAGACGCCCGGCGCGGCGAGCAGCGCTTCGTACAGCGCGATCAGCTCCAGGGCGCCGCACTCGTAGTTGTCGATTGAGCTGCGGCCCGATTCGGCCACCAGCTGCCCTATACAGGTTGGGTCACCCGCCGCCCAGGCGCGTGCGCCGGCCGCGACGCGTGCCTGTTCGCCGAAGTAGTGCGCTGCCCGCCGCCGCAGCGGCTTCGGAAGCGCAGCAGCGTGTGTCTCGTAGACGTGGGGCGGCACATCGCGCAGGCGCGCGCCGCCGTCAGGGACCGGCAGCCCGGCCCGCTCGAGCAGCAGCCGCGCTGCATCGCGGCACTCCGCCACGCGCTGGTTGTAGCCGGTGCCCACGAGGGCGTTGGAGAGGCCGGAGTAGGCGATGGCGATGGCCGGCATGGTGTGCTCGCCGCTGGTAGCTTCGGGGCGCTCGCCGAAGCTGACGTAGCGCCGCGCGCCGGTGCGGCAGTCGAGCTCCAGCAATGTGCCCTCGCGCGACAGCAGGATCATCGATTGATCGAGCACGCCGCTGTTGAGCCCGACATACTCGTTCTCGATGGCACGCGCCAGGCGGACGTTCTCTTCCGGCGACACCTGCACGTCGTTGGCAGCTTCGAGCGCGAGCAGGTAGCCCACGCCCACGGCGGCGGAGGAGCTCAGGCCGCCGACCGGGAGCTCGCCCACCAGGTAGAGGTCTACTCCGCGAGTGAGGCGCCGGCCGCTGCGCTGCAAGGCCGCCGCCGCGCCGCGGGGGAAGTTGCCCCAGTCACCGGAGACGGCGGCCGGGATAGCGGCCAGGTTGAACTCGATCAGGCCGGAGAAGTTGGCGCTCGCGGCACGGACATGAGTGTCTGTACGCGGCGCGAAGGCAAACGCCACCCCCTGATCGATCGCCATGCCGGTGACCACGCCATCCTGGTGATCGACATGCGCCCCTATGGGACACACGCGGTACGGCGCGAACAGCCGGCTGATGGACACGCCTGGGGACAATCCGAAGGTGCGGCGGAGCCCCTCCGCTGCCCGCACCAGCGCCGGGCTGCCCTCACGCATGTCGGCACTGTAGCAGGCACCCCAGGTCCCTGGTTCCGCGGCGGCTTTCGGTTAGCGCTGCCGGCTTTCTGGACTGAAAGTGCCTGCTACCCCTTGACAGCGGCTGCGGATGCGGCGATGATGAGAAAGAACTGCTTTAGAACACCTGTTCCTAGTGGAGGATGCCGTGACTATGACGGAGAGCGTTGCGCCGGGCGCTGTAGAGGGAGCTGCGGGAGTAGTCGATAGCCAGTCACCCTGGCGCCGTATCGAGCGCCGGGACGACCGGGGCGAGGTGACAGACTGGGTGGAGGTAGCTCAATGCGTGCTTTGTGGTCGGGGCGTCGATCGTGCCTTTCCCGTCGAGTACAACACAGACGGCGATGAAGTCGTGTGCCGCGGCTGCTCGCCCCGGTAGCCTGCCTCCGCTTCAGACCCTCTTAGCTGAGGAACGTCCGCGTCAGGAGGCCGAGCGTGGCGCCGGCGGCGATCAGCCAGACCGAGTTGACGCGGAAGCGCACGAGGGCTACCAGCGCCACCAGCGCCAGCCCAGCCGTCACCCAATCGACGATCGCCGTGCGCCCTAGCTCCAGCGTCACGGCGGCCATCAGGCCGAGCGCGGCCGCGTTCACGCCGTCCAGCAGCGCGCCCATCACCGGTGAGCTGCGCAGGCGGGGCACCAGCGGGTTGACCGCCGCGACGAACACGAACGAAGGCAGGAAGATGCCGAGGGTGGCGACCAGCGCCCCGACCAGCCCAGCCCCCCAGCTGCCGCCGAGCTCTTGCCCGACCAGGAACCCAATAAAGGTTGCCGTGGTGAAGACCGGCCCTGGCGTAAACTGGCCGATTGAGATGGCGTCCAGCAGCTGAGTCTCGTCGATCCAGCCCAGCCGCGTCACGAAGTCATTGCGCAAGAAGGCAAGCAGCACGTAGCCGCTGCCGTACAGCACGCCCCCTATCTTCAGGAAGGTGAGAAAGAGCGTTGCGGCGCTGTATGGGGCAGCCGCGACCACTCCGGCGGCTCCCGCAGCACTGGCAGCACCGAGCCCGGCCACACCGGCGCCCGCGCCCGGTGTGCCACCGCTCGGCCCGGGCGTGCTCTGGAACTGGGCCGCGGGCAGCATGGCGGCTGCGGTTATCGGGCCGCCGCGCAGCGCGCGCCAGCCAAGCTGGAGTACAGCCCCCAGGAGGGCGCCGCCGAACAGGAGCGCCAGCTCGTGAACGCCGAGTAGATACAAGCCCAGCGTCAAGAGGCCGACGACCGCCAGGTGTGGCCCCTTGATCGCGGTACGGGACAGGCCCCACAGCGCCTGCGCCACTACGGCGATGATGACCGGCTTGACGCCGTACAGCAGCGCCTGCGCCGGCGGCAGCGCGCCGAACGTGGTGTACGCGACCGCCAGCGCCAGCACAATCAGCATGGCAGGCGCTATGAAACACACGCCGCCCACGATCAGTCCCCATGGGCCGGCGCGCACGCGGCCGAGGTGGATCGCCAGCTCGGTGGAGTTGGGGCCGGGAATGAGGTTGGTGGCGCCGAGCAGGTCTAGGAACTCCTGATCGGTGACCCATTTGCGCCGCCGCACCAGGTCCTCGCGCATCATGGCGATGTGCGCCGCCGGTCCACCGAACGCGGTGAACCCAAGGCGCACAAAGTAGGCGGCAACCTCGCCAAGGGTGCCGGCAGGGGGGCTGGTCACAGGTAGCCGCAATGGTAGCTAGAGTCGCCGGTTCACCGACTGCATGGCCGGTGCCGACCGGTACTGGCAGGTGAGAAGGGGCGCAAAGGGGTGGTTCGGCTCTATCATCTTGCGGCAAATGGCTACTCTCGACGCTCCCCCCACTTCCAACGATTCCGACGCTACGCCCGAGGGAGAGTATCCGCCCGTTGAGGGGACGACTGCCCCCCCGCCTGAGGTTATCCGCGTGCCATCGCGACGCCTCAGCGGGCCTGTCGCCTACGCGGCGGTGGGTGTGCCGCTGCTTATCGCCAGCTTCGTGGGCAGCATGTTTGCCGCGCGCGGTGCGGCGGCGCCCGCCCCCGCCCACAGCGCGCACTGGTCTTATGAGGGGGCGGATGGCCCTGCCCAGTGGGGCGCGATCGATCCCCACAACATCGCTTGCCAGACCGGAGGCGAGCAGTCCCCCATCGACATCACCCCCTCACGCCTGATGCAGGTGGACTGGCTCACGCCCATCACCCTGCGCTACAAGCCGGCCAAGCAGCTGCGCCTGGTGAACAACGGCCACACTTACCAGGTGAACTACGAGCGCGGCAGCCGGATGACCTTCCTGGGGCAGGAGTACGAGCTGGTGCAGTTCCACTTCCATACGCCAAGCGAGCACACCGTGAACGGGCGCGCCGCGGACATGGAGCTGCAGCTGGTGCACGCCATGCCCGACGCTCCGAGCCGGCTGGCAATACTGGGCATCCTGATTGTAGAAGGGCGTGAGAATGCCGCTCTGGCCAAATTCTGGGAGCAGATGCCTCAGAAGGAAACCAAGGACCCGGTGCCGCTGAACGTCGAACTCAACCCTCAGGACTTCATCCCGCAGAACACGCGCTACTACGCCTACAACGGCTCGCTCACCACGCCCCCCTGCACGCAGGGCGTCCAGTGGGTGGTGCTGAAAGAGGCCATCACCGCGTCGCGCGCGCAGATCCAGAAGTTCAAGGACGTCTTCAAGATGAACGCGCGCCCGGTACAGCCCGTGAAAGACCGCTTCATCATGGAGGAAGCGGCGCCCACCCGCTAGTCCGGATAGACACCAGGCTTTATGTCGACGCCGCGGCGCATGTTGTCCAGCGCGGTGTGGAATTCTGAGAGCGGGTAGAGGTTGGTCACCAGCTTCTCGAACTCGAACGTGCCGGCGTGGCGAGCGAGGAAGCGAACACCCGCCACCCACGCCTGGGTGGCCAGGCCGTAGTGACCGTGGATGGTGGCGGCGGTGGAGCAGATCTCGAATGCGTCGAACGGCTCCGGCCGGCGGGGCGTGAAGTGCCCCACCTCTACGATGCTGCCGAAGCGGCGCACCATGCGCAGCGCCTCCTTGAACGCCACCGGCACCCCCGCTGCCTCGTAGACGACGTCTGCGCCGATGCCTGACGGCGTCATGGCGCGCACCAATTTGACGCGCTCCTCCCAGTCCGGCACCTGGTCGATGTCAACCACCTCGTCGACGCCGGCCACGTCCTGCACAATGTCCAGCCGTCCTTTCGGCGCGCCTACCAGGATGATCTTGTCAGCGCCGGTCAGCCGTGCCACGCACGCGATGAGCGAGCCGATTGGGCCGGCCCCCTGCACCACTACCGTCGCGCCCGGCCCGTACCCGATCCCAGCCCACGGCGCGCCGCCCTGCATCGAGCGCTCTACCGCAACCAGCGCGTTGGTGAGCGGCTCCAGCAGCACCGCAGCGCGGGCCGACACATGGTCCGGTACTTTGATCACTTCCAGGTCCTGGTTGCCGGCCAGGTGCAGCACCGGGGCGAAGCCCGCGCCCGGAACGGTTCGCCGGTTCCCCGCCGCGTCCATGGCGGGCTTGCGCCCGATGCACGCCTCCGGATGGCGCAGCACCGCGCAGTAGATGCACTCGCCGCAGCTGCGCCGCTTGACCCACACGCGATCGCCGATGCCGATGGGCTGCCCGGTCACGTCCTGCCGCGGCGCGCCTGGCCCCAGCTCGGCGATGGTGCCGGTCCACTCGTGCCCCAGGAACATGGGGTAGTTGATCCGCGCCTGCGCCTCTGGCGTGGCGTGTACCCAGTGCACGTCCGAGCCGCACACGCCGCACAGGTCGATCTTGACCAGCAGGTCGCCGTCCTGCAGCGGCTGCCGCTCATACTCGTCCACCGACACCACTCCGGGGCTGTCGAGCCGCACCGCCCGAAACTTCTCGCCTACCTTCACGGGCACGTCCACCGTCGCCGCCATAGTTTCCTCCTCCTGTTTGGTGTGGTGAGAAGGGTACGACGCGCGATCCACCCTCGCCAGAATCAGCACCGCCTCTCCGGGCTGGAGAGGCGGTTTGCGTATGGGTGGGCGGGCGTGGGTTGAGCGGGATTATTCGACGTAGTTGCGCAGCGTCAGGAGCTCAGGTGAGCCGCGCAGCTTGGAGAGCGCTTCTGCCTCTATCTGGCGCACGCGCTCGCGGCTCATACCCAGCTCCTCGCCGATCTCGGCCAGGCTGGCGGCGGGCTCGGTGTCGCCGTCGGCGATGCCGGTGCCCAGGCCGAAGCGGCGCTTGAGCACGACCTGCTCGCGGGGGGTGAGCGTGCCCAGCGCCTGTTCGAGCTCGTTCACCAGCAGGGCGCGGGTGGCCAGCACGTCGGGAGACTGCGTCGGATCGTCCGAAACCGCGTCGCCGATGGTGAGATCGTCGTCGTGGCCGTTGGTGAGCACCGGCTGGTCCAGCGAGAGCGTGAAGCGCGAGGCGGAGTAGGCTTCCTCCACCTGCTGTAGAGGCAGGCTCAGGCGCTCGGCCACCTCGGCCGGGTTAGGACGGCGTCCGAACTCCTGCTCGAACTCGCGCGCAACGCGAGCCATGGCGGTGAGGCGCTCGACCACGTGGACGGGCAGGCGGATGACGCGTCCCTGGTCGGCCAGCGAGCGGCTGACTGCCTGACGGATCCACCAGTACGCGTAGGTGGAGAAGCGGTAGCCGGTGCGCGGGTCGTACTTGGTGACCGCGCGGTCCAGCCCGATGTTGCCCTCCTGGATCAGGTCGAGCATCGGCATGCCGCGGCCGGTGTACTTGCGCGCCACCGACACTACCAGGCGCAGGTTGCACTCGATCAGCCGGCGACGGGCCTCCGCGCCCTTACGCGCCTTTGGCTCGAGCTCGTGGCGACGGGGGTCGTTGCTTGCCAGCTTGCGCAGCGTCTCGGCGGCTGCCTCGCCCTCCTCGCGCGTCTCCGCCAGCTTGATCTCCTCCTCGGCGGTGAGGAGGTTGTAGCGGCGGATGTCACGCATGTACAGCGCCTCCGCCGAATCCAGCTGCTCGGCGGTGAGGTCTTCCTCCGGTAGGTCGGGCAAGTCCGCGCCGTACTCCCAGGCCATCTCCTGGGTGACGGGTGACTGCCGAATCAGCTCAGCCTCGTCCTGATCTTCCGGGTGCAGCGAGAATTGCAAGCGGCTTTCGTTCAACGGCGCTGATTCCCTGTCGCGTACTCTTGCCATAATCCCACCTATCGCTCCTTCCCTCAAGCCTGGCCGGCCCCCTGGAGAGACGCTGCGACCACCCGGCCGGCGCTGGGGCACAATTCGATGCTGCGGGCGCTCACGCGGCCCAATGCAGCCAAGGAACCCAGGCAAGTCAAGGTCGACGTACGTCTTTCACCAGGGCCGGGAGCTATCCGGCGGATGTCGTTTGTGTGCGGGAGAAGTAGCCGGCGGCCACGCCTGGAGAGCTCAGCGGAATGGTGTACCCGCGCCACCGGGTGCACCGAGGGGATTGCGTGTTGGCCACTGACTGCTGCCCTACTCAACACTAGAATAGCCTCATGTGAAACAAATCACAATAGGCAATTTCTCGGATCGAGAATTTCGTGTCGTTTACAAGCATAGTCCTTCCAGTCAATATGTGGAAGACACCCCCCATATGCCTGTCTTTACCGGGTGCTACACCGCCCCTTTGCCCGGTCGCCTTCTCGGCACGGCACCGGCCGCACAGCACGTGACGCGGCCTAGCTACGTTCTTATGCCGGAGCTCGCCCTCGCACCACGTACACTGGCGCCATGCCACGCTTTGCCGTTACTCATGTCTTGCGCGAGGGTGAGACGCTGTACGAGCTGCGCGACAGCCGCACCGGGTGCCGCGCCCTCTTGTGGCCAGACTTCGGGAATAACCTGATTGACGCCTGGCTGCCCGGTCCAGACGGGCGGCCAGTCCACGCACTGCTGGCGCCTGAGACACTGGAGCAGGTGCGCCAGCAGCCGTCCTGGTGGGGTATTCCGCTGCTCTACCCGTGGGCGGGCGTGGTGCAGGACGGCCGCTTCACCTTCGAGGGCCAGGAGTACGCGCTCAAGGGCATCGAGCCGAACGAGAGCACCGGCCACGGCTTCGTCAAGGCGCGACCTTGGCAGGTGGTCGAGAGCGTGGCGGACGAGCGCTGCGCCGCCGTCACCTGCGCAATCGAGTCGGCCAGCTTTCCGGAGGTGCAGGCGCGCTTCCCATTCCCCTCGCGCCTGACGGTGACCTACCGTCTTGACGGCGGCGGCCTGACGCTGGCGGCGCAGGTAGAGAACACTGGCGAGGGCAATCTGCCGTTTGCCTTCGGCGTGCACCCGTACTTCCACGTCCCAGTGCCGCTGGACGGCAAGAGTGGCCAAGTCAGCGGTGACAGCAGGGACGCCCAAGAGGGCGAAGGCGGCGACGGCAGTCCCGGAGGCAGGGAGGACGTCACCGGAGGACGGGCCCGCTGCACGGTCTACGTGCCGGCACACCGCCGCTGGTACAGCCAGCGCGCCGCCGTGCTGCCGCCAGGCGCCACCGTGGCCGCGGACGCCGTGTCCGAACCGGTCCCACCTGACCTTGACTTGCGCGGTGGACTGCCGCTGGAGGACCGACATTTCAATGGCGTGTGCTGGGGGCTGGACCGGCTGGATGGCGGCGACGTGGAGGCATATGTCACGGATCCGGGCGTGCGCCTGGATCTGGTAATGCGCGCCTCAGCCGGTTTCGACTACGTGGTGGTCTGGAGCCCACCCGGCCGTCCCGGCATCTGCCTGGAGCCGTGGACCGCCCCGCCCGACGCGTTCAATCTTGCCGCGCGTGGCCTGGAAGAAACCAATCTGCTGGTGCTCCCCCCTGGTGGACACTGGGACGGCTGGATGCGATTGTATGTGCGGCAGACCGGGGCGCAGTCGCCGGAAGTTGTCGAGTCCAGCTCCAACTAATTCATACGCGACAAGTTGGCGCACCCATGACGGTCGGCCGTGTATGCCATACCATCACGCGCATGACTGCCACCCTTAATGCACCCACGCCGGCAACGCCTGACCTGGCGCCCTTTTCGCCATCCGGCACCCAGCGCACGTTCAGCGGCCAAGCGCTGCAAACCGTGGCATTTCCGCTGGGTGGGATCGGAACCGGGACGGTGGGCCTGGGTGGACGCGGCAACCTGCAAGACTGGGAGATCTTCAACCGGCCGGCCAAGGGTAAGTGGCTGCCGTACACCTTCTTCTCACTCTGGGCACAGTCTGAAGGCGGAGAGTCCGTGGCAAGGGTGCTGGAGCGGCAGCTGCTGCCCCCATTTGCCAGTCAGCGCGGCGTGCCGCCCAGCCAAATGGGCGGGCTGCGCCGCCTGAAGGAAGCGCGCTTCACGGGTGAGTACCCGTTCGCGTTCCTGGAGTTTCAGGACGACACGCTGCCGCTCGAGGTGAGCCTGGAGGCGTTCACGCCGATGGCGCCGCTCGACGCCGACGCATCGGGCCTGCCGGTGGCGGTCTTCCTCTGGCGCCTGCGCAACCGCTCGGCGAGGCCGGTGGCGGCAACGCTGGCGTTCAGCCAGTGCAACCCGGTTGGCTACGACGGCGTGGCAACCTTTGGCAACCGGCCAAACCACCCCAACTTCGGCGGCAACCTCAATACCTGGCGCGACGAGCGGCAGCTGCGCGGGCTGCTGATGACCGGCCAGAACACGGCCGAAGAGGGCGTGGGCGCCGGGTCGCTGGCGGTTGCCACACCCTGGAGCGACGTCACCTATCTTGAGCGATGGGAGCGCGCCGGCTGGTTCGACTCGCTCCAGTCGTTCTGGGATGACTTCCGCGCCGATGGGCGGCTGCCCAGCGTCTCTGCGCCAGATCCGTCACCTCAGGGCTTGAGCGACATCGGCACGCTCGGCCTGTGCGCCACAGTGCCACCGGGTGGCGAAGTGGCCCTGCCGTTCGTACTTGCGTGGCACTTTCCTAACCTAACCAATTACTGGAACCGGCAGATGCCGGCGGTGCTGGGGCAGCGCCTGGGCAACTGGTACACGACCCGTCACAGCGATGCGTGGGACGTCGCGCGCGACGTGTCGGCAAACCTGGACACGCTGCGGGCGAGGACGCAGACCTTCCATCGGGCGCTTTTCTCCTCCACGCTGCCGCCGGCGGTGCTCGATGCGGCGAGCAGCCAGATGAGCATTATCCGAACGACGACCTGCCTGCGCACTGAAGACGGCGCATTCCACGCCTTCGAGGGCTGCGACGACAACGCCGGCTGCTGCCCCATGGACTGCACCCACGTGTGGAACTACGAGCAGGCGCTGGCGCATCTGTACCCAGCGCTGGAGCGGTCGGTGCGCGGCACCGACTTCCAGGTGAACACGCGCCCCAACGGCCGCATGAGCTTCCGCACGCTGTTGCCGGTAGTCTCGGGCGAGTTGTGGGACTATAAGCCGGCGGCCGATGGTCAGATGGGATGCGTGCTCAAGCTGTACCGCGAATGGCAGCTTTCCGGCGATACGCAGTGGCTGCGCGGCATCTGGCCCGGGGCGAAGCGCGCCATCGAGTGGGCCTGGGCGCCGGGGTCATGGGACGCGGACCAGGATGGCGTGATGGAGGGTGAGCAGCACAACACCTACGACATCGAGTTCTTCGGGCCCAATACGATGTGCGGCACGCTTTACCTGGGCGCGCTCAAGGCGGCGGCGTTGATGGCAGACGCACTGGGGGACCCGGAATTCGCCACCCGCTGCCGCACCGTCTACGAGGCAGGCAGAGCGAAACACGATGCGGAGCTGTGGAACGGCGAGTACTACGAGCAGCACGTAGAAGTGCGGGACGTCCAGGCCGATCCAGAGGGTCGGGAGGACTGGCATCCCAGTCCAATCAAGCCGGGCGAATCGCAGCCGCGCTACCAGCACGGCGCGGGCTGCCTATCCGACCAGCTGCTTGGCCAGTGGTTCTGCCGTGTGGTGGGGCTGGGCGACGTGCTGCCGCCCGACCGGGTAAAGACGGCGCTCGGTTCGATCGTGCGCCACAACTTCAAGCGCGATCTCTCCGACCACGAGTCCTGTCAGCGCACCTACGCGCTTAATGAAGAGGCCGGCCTGCTGCTGTGCTCCTGGCCGCGCGGCGGGCGCCCCGCATATCCCTTCCCCTACGCCGATGAGGTGTGGACCGGCATCGAGTACCAGGTGGCCGGGCACTGCATCTATGAAGGGCTGGTGGACGAGGGCCTGGCCATCGTCGAGGGTTTGCGCGCGCGCCACGACGGCCTGCGGCGCAACCCGTGGGACGAGTTCGAGTGCGGCCACCACTACGCCCGCGCCCTCGCCTCGTGGAGCGTGCTGCTGGCGCTCTCCGGATATTCGTATTCGGCCATCGATCGGCGCCTCTCGTTTGTCCCGGTGTCACAGGCGGTAGTGAACGGCACCTTCCGCTGCTTCTTCACCACCGGCACAGGGTGGGGTGTAGTGACCGCCACTGAGCAGCAGGCATCGGTGCAGGTGATCGAAGGGACGCTCGATGTGGAAAGCGTGGCAGTCACGCTACCCGGCGGCCGGCGGCTGGTGGCGGAAGTGCAGAACGCAAGCGCGTAATGCACCTCCAGTAATGAACCGTAATAGCTACGAAGGTCGCCACACGCGGGCCGGCGCTGGCTGACGCACTGGTTGGCCGGTGGCGGCGTGTTCAGGCTGCTGAGCCGGGTGTCCGGCCGCCGGTGGTGCCTGGTCAGGTGGTTAGGGTGAAGTCTGTCCATGTGCCCGTGTTCAGCGCTCTCAGAAAAGCGCACACTGCGGGCAGAGCGGGCGAAGCAGCCCGACGAGCAGACGCAAGTTTCGGAAGCAGAGGTACACACCCATGATCGCGACAGTGAGAGTAGACGTTCCGCTCACGGCAGCCAGCGCCGAGCCCATGCTCTCCCACGCGGCGGAGGCGTACGTCTCGCTCGTTCGAGCGCGGCGCCAGGTCCACGAGCTGCAGCGTGCCGCGGTCCTCGGCGTGGGTGATGACGAGGCGCTCGACCGCGCCGTACTGAGCTACCGGCGCGCCCGTGCCGAGGCAGCCCGCGTGCTGGTGCCCGACGATGTGGATGAGCCACCGGCCGAGGAGCTCTTCGCCCGCTGGCTGGTCGAGGCGGTCAACAGGCAGCCAATGGCCGCGTAGCGCAGACGCGATCTGCCCTGCCGCGTGCCGCTCACGTAGCGGACACCCCGCCAGGCACCCGGCGATAGCTACCATCGCCGTCACTATGCGTGCCCTGCTGCAGCGGGTGTTGGAGGCATCTGTCACGGTCGAACGCGACGTCATCGGCCGGATTGGCAAGGGGTGGCTGGTGCTGCTTGGCGTCGGCAATGACGATGACGAGGGGCTGGCTGCGGCGCTGGCAGAGAAGTGTGCCCTGCTGCGCTGCTTCGAAGACGCGCAGGGCAAGACCAACCTGTCCGCCGAGGACACCGGCGCCGAGTTCCTGGTGGTGAGCCAGTTCACTCTGTACGCCGATACCTCACGAGGCCGGCGCCCTGGTTTCTCTGGCGCGGCGCCGCCTGGGATCGCGTCCCAGCTGGTTGATTCTTTTGCCGAGCACTTGCGCCGCCGCGGCTTCCGCGTGGAGACCGGCCTCTTCGGCGCCCACATGCAGGTAAGCCTGGTGAACGACGGCCCGTTCACCATCTGGCTGGACACGTCAGCGTCCTAGCAGCGCCCGTACGCAGCCGGTCAGTTGGACGTGGGTGAGCTACGCCGGTGCCGCCTCGCGTTGCGTCAACCTGGCCGCCGGTAGCTGGGCATGCCATCGCACGATGTTGGTCAGCTCGGCCGGGACCTGGAGGTCGCCGGTGTAGGTCAGGTTGCCCAGCACCCCATAGAGCGCGAAGTCGGTGAAGGTTGGCTGCGTGCCGAGCAGATAGGGGCTGCGCGAGAGCATGGTGTCCAGCGGGCGCAGCAGATCGGTCAGCTTTGCCAGCAGCTCTGGGGCCTGGGCGCGCCACTGGTCAACGCAGCCTTTGCCGAACTTGCGCTCCTTGTGGCGCAGGGCCATGGTGCGGCCCGCCACGTCCGGGATACCGGGCAGCAGGAATGCGTCGTCCAGCCGGAACGCCACGTCCTCGCACTGACCCTCGATGTACTGCACCACCAGGTCCTGCAGCCCTTCCAGCTCCTGGGGGAATAGGCCCAGCCCGTACTTGGCGTCCACATGGCGCGCGATGTCGGTGGCATCGTCGCGCGGTTCGTAGACCACCACCGGAGCCGAGCCGCCGGTGTCCACCAGCACAGGGACCGCGTAATACGCGCCGCCGGTCAGCTCCGCCGCGGGGCGGCGGTCCCACAAGTCAAGGTTGTGCAGCTGATGCGGCACGTTGCCTGCTTCCAACGCCGCGCGCACGGAGATACAGAACGGGCTTGGTGGCACCTGTACCAGCGTGAGTCCCTGCCCGATCCCCAGCCGCGCCAGGAGCTCCTGCTCGACCACTCGTTCGGCCATGTCTCTTCTCCTCACCGGCGCCCGTTAGGGGCGCACCCGTTCCTCGTGGGCAGAACGGCGCGGCGGAGTCAGTGGCGGCAGCCCTGCTCCTGGTGCGGGAAGGAGACGCAGCCTACGGCTGCCGTCCCTGGTTGAGCAGCCGGTTGGCGCCCATCACCAGCGCGACGAGCGCCAGGATGGGCAGTGCGAACAGGACCAGCTTCCACAGGGCACTGTAAGTAAACACGATGGCCTTGCCGAAGATCGACCAGGGAAGCATCAAGTAATCGGCCAGTGTGGTGCTCTTGCTCATCTTGGTCGTGCTCCCTGCTGTGCGTGCGTTGCCCGCCGTTGCGGCGCCTGCGGGATGTGTAGCGTGTGATGCACTATCGTGGTCGGAAGCAAGCGCCGTGCCAGGCATGCAGTGGCCGAGACAGCCGCACCTAGCCGGGCCCGTATCCTCCTGGTGGAACTACGACTGGGTGGAGGCGACTCTACGTGCAATTGTCCTGGGCGCTGCGCATCGCGCTCTATATTCAGCTGCTGCTCGGGATGGACCGATTCAGCGGCGGCGCGGGCGGCACACTGACGCGCGAGCTGCACCTCACCCTGGGGATCGTGGTGGCGGCGCTGGCGCTGATCGTCTTCCGGCCGCTGCCCGAGCTGGCAGGGAAGCTGCCAATCCGGACGGCGGCACGCTTCGCGCCGCTGGCGCCGCTTGCGATCGGTCTGGGGTTCCGGTTCCTGGGCTGGTATGCGCTCCCCGGGTTGACGCCGGTGCTCGTGGCAGTGCACGTCGCACTGGCGTTCGTGGCGGTGGCGCTGGTGGAGATCGCTACGGCACGCACGCGCCGGCTATTGGCGCCGGAGGAGTTGGTCGTAAAACGCGAGGGTACGTGAGATAGCCAGGTCCCAGGTGAGGCCCACCCAGTTGTGGGGCGCGCCGGGGTAGGTGTGCAGCTCGTGCGGCTTGCCGGCGGTGGCGAGCGCCTGAGCCAGCGTAACGGCGTGTTGGTACGGCACCTGGGCATCCGCGGTGCCGTGGTGGATCTGTACCGGTCCGGCCACGTCGGCCAGGTAGGCACGGGCGCCCATGCGCGCGTACAGGTGTGGCTGTTCGTCGGGGTGCGGCCACCGGCGCATCTGATCGGGTGGGAAGCGCAGCCAGTCGCGCAGGTAGAGCCAGGAGTCAACGGCGTCTGCGCTGACGCCGGCCCAGATCACCGTGGCGTCCACGTCGCGGCTGACGGCCATCATGCGCTCAGAAATGCTGCCGCCGTTTGAGTGCCCCCACACGCCTACGCGAGAGAGGTCTGCCTGCGGCACCGTGTTAAGCGAGGCGAGCAGGTTGAGCGCGTCAATGACGTAGGCCGACTCCAGGTGGGTGCCCACGGCGGCGCCGGGGTTATTGCCGTGGCCGCGGTAGTCCGGACCTGCGGTCAGGTACCCGCGCGAGGCAAGGAAATCGCCCTCGCGCTTGGCATAGTTGGAGGTGACCGCGACGTAGCCGGCGGGCGGCACGTAGCCGTGGTTGACGATCACCACCGGGAACGGGCCGTCGCCGCGCGGCACGTTCAGGAAGCCGGTCAGGCGCAGACCGTCCGAGGGGTAGGTGATGAAGTAGCTGGTGTAGGTAGCGGTCTGCGCCAGCGTGCGCACGATCTCCACCGCGCCGCCCTCGTACACGCGCGCTCGCAGGCCGGCGATGGTTCGCTGATCGGCGGGGTCCTCGCCGCTACCGGTTGGTACTGCCAGGTTGATCGGCGTCGCGGTAGGCGCTGCCGTTGGCACCTGGGTCGCCGGCGGTACAGGTGTGGCGGTCGGCGCAGTCGTCGGCATTATTGCGGCTGTTGGTGTGGTGGCTGCCGGCTGTGCAGGTGCGCCAGCGGTGCGCGCTTCGGGCGCCGTCTGCCCTGGGGACGAGTCCGTGCCGAACGCGCAGGCAGCGCCCAACATGCCCGCCAAGAGCAGGCTGGTCAGTTGGTGTGATCTGACCATAACCGCGGCAAGGAGGTTGCGTGTGTAGGTTTGGCGCGGGCCAACGCCGATCGCACGGCGTTCGTGAGGCACACCTACCGGCGGTTGACGATGAGGAGCAAACATGTCTGACATGGACAGCGTAACGCGGATCGAGATCGGGATGCCGGTGCACGACTGGAACGGCAGCCGCATTGGCATGCTGGAGGACATCGACCAGCGCGCTGTGCGGATCGACGGCCACCAGGTGCCCGTCGAGGCGATTGACCGTATCCTTCCCGAAGGGATCTTCCTTCGGGAAGGAGTAGTGCTCCCAATGGTCGGTGCGGCGGGTGCGGATAGTCAGGCGAACGTGGCTGGCAGCACCGCGCGCGCTGCGGTCGCGGGTGGCTCGGTCCCATTGGGCGGGGCCGACACGCTCCACGTCCCGGTTGTGGAAGAGCGGTTCCATGTGGAGAAGCGTCCGACGCAGGGCATGGTGGAGGTGCACAAGCGCGTCGAACAGGCAGAGCAGGTCGTGCGCGAGGCGCTGGCGCACGACGTGGTGGAGGTGGAGCGCGTGCCGGTCAATCGCCAGGTGGACGGCCCCGTAGGGCAGCGCATGGAAGGCGAGTGGCTGGTGGTCCCGGTGATGGAGGAAGTGCTGGTGGTGGAGAAGCGCCTCATCCTCAAGGAGGAAGTGCGCATTCGCACGCGCAAGGAGACGCGCCAGGCGGAGGTACACGAGGAGCTGCGTCGGGAGCGAGTGGCGGTGTCGCCTGCCGGAGACACGCCAGCGCACCACGTGGTGGAGGTGGCCCACCGGACGGAGGGCACTGTCCATGCGGCCGGGACTTCGAGCGAGGAACGTGTGGATCGCCCCGATGCTGAGCGCGCGGAGGGAGCACGCGCGCGTGGCTGAGCCGGCGCCGAAGCGGGGTATCCGGCGGTTCGACGTGTTCGCCGAGTACCGCAAGCAGGAGGAAGAGGAGAAAGGCGTCCCCGAAGACGAGGCCAAGGGGTATGGGTTGTGGGTGGCCAAGGTGGTAGCCAGCCGCGCCTACGGCCGCGGCACGTCGCGGCAGGCTGGGGCGGGCGGGGACGGCAAGAGCGGCGTGTCGCAGCCACCCAAGCAGGGGAAGTGGCACCTCCTGGGTGATGAGGTTCAGACCGACGCGCGCTTTGACGCGGAGATCGTGCGTCGCATGGGCGAGGCGTTCTACCGCGAGGTGTTTGCGCCGGCTATAGCAGCGGCGCGGCGCGCTGGGAAGTCCTACGAGGGGATCCGCGACGCCATCCGGCGCGACTGGAAGCCCGAAGCGGCGCGGGCACGCCGCAGCACACCCAGAGCGGACGAGAACCACGCCCAGGCGGCCTAGCGCAGGAGACGATCCCTGCAGCAACGGCCGACAGCCGGATTGCCGCGGTGCAGGCTGCGCTAGCGGGTGGTCATGGGGCGGTTGAGCGTGCGCGCGTCTTTCGTTACAGTTGCGCAACTCGGGCTGATTGGTACCGTTTTTCACTGCGGTTGCCCCGGCGCGTTTTCTGTCAATCGCCGTCGAGGGAACCGGATGAAACCGGACCGGATGCGACCGCACTCCTGCGGGCGTACCGGGAACACGTACACCACGGACTCGATCGACGCACGCTGTTATGGTCAACGTTCCAGCCTTCCAACCGCGCGGCTCGTTCCGCACCGTTTCCCCACTCAGCCGTTCGCTCCCTCAGCCGAGCCGCTCCTACGCGCCGCCGCTCGTGGGCGGCTCTGCCGCCAGGGCGTACGCGCCACCGCTAGCAGCACGGACCGGGCGGCGATCGCGCTCGCGGCGCGTGGAGTGGACACTGGCCGGCCTGGCCACGCTGACGCTCGGCGCCTGCACGTTGGGCCCGCGGCTCGCGCCGCGCCTACCAGGGCCAGATTCCGCGCAGCAGGCGGCCGGCGTGGCCGTTGCGGCGGGTGCGCCCGGAGGACAGCTGGTCACAGTGGGCCAGGCGGCTCAGGCGGCGCCACAGGCCAACCCGGCGGGCCAGGTGGCGATCGCGCAGGCGTCCGGTGCGCCGGTGGTGGCGACGGTGACGGGGCCGCCTCTGGCGTTTTCGTTCGCTAAGTTCGAGGCTGACCCGGCATTGGTGGCTGGGGCCGTGGCAGCGGGGGTGCCGAACCTGTCGGGCGAGTCGGCCATTGTGGTCGACGTCGAGAGTCGCGACGTACTGTACGCCAAGAACGCGCACAAGCGCCTGCTGATGGCCAGCACGGCCAAGATCATGACCGCGTTGGTGGCGGTGGAGCGCGCGCCGCTGGACAAGGTGATCACAGTTCCACTGGAGGCCACCCAGGTGGAGCCCAACCATATGGGCCTGAAGGCCGGCGAGAAGCTGACGGTGGGCGAGTTGCTGTACGGGCTGATGCTGGACTCTGGTAACGACGCCGCCGAGGCCATCGCGTTCGGCGTTGGCGGTGGTGGTGCGAGCGGGCGGGCGCAGTTCGTGGACTGGATGAACCAGAAGGCCCGCCAGTTCGGGCTGCAGAACAGCAGCTTTGCAAATCCCTCCGGACTGGACGACCCCAACGCCTACTCCACGGCGTACGACCTGGCGCTTTTGGGGGCGCAGGCGTTGAAGGATCCGGAAGTGCGCCGAATCGCGGCCATGAAGCAGCAGGTCATCCCGTCGAGCAAGGAGCCAGGCCGCGAGCACGGCTGGTTCGGCCCGGGCAACCTGAACAGTCTGCTCTCCAGCTATCGGGGCGCCATTGGTCTCAAGCCCGGCTATACCGAAGACGCGGGCTACACCTTGGTCGGCGCCGCCGAGCGCAACGGCCGCACGCTGGTGTGTGTCACGCTGAACAGCCGCCGACACTTCGGCGATTGCACCGCCCTGCTGGACTTCGGCTACAACCGCACCCAGAGCAGCCAGCACGCTCCGGCTTCACTGACGACCCAGAGCCCGCAGAGCCCGCCGAACGCGCCATAGGCGGAGTCCCCCGAGTCGGGTAGGGTTGCCTGCGACTCACATCATCAGCATTCGATTCCGTTGTGGCCTGCGGCCTGCCGGGTGCCTCCCAGTCGCTTGGCGGTGGGTCCCTGCCTCTTACGTCACTCAGATCAGCGGCTGTCGATGCTGCGCCAGTAGTGGTCGTAAAAGAGGGTGTTGTAGAGCAGGCTGCCGAAGATGATGAGCACGGCGGCGGTGAGGGAGCCGAAGGACGCGAGCCCGATCCAGCGTGCGGTCTCCGCCGGCCAGGGGACGCGGGAGATCAGGCCGAACAGCCCAAAGGCAACGGCGAGTCGGGCAAGGGTCCGTGGCAGCTCGGCCAGCAGGTAACGACCCACGGCGCGAGTGTACTACGACTTGCCGAGCCCGTGGCCCCCGGGTGACCCGACTACGGACGCAGGAGAGAGTCGGCGCCGGCCGGCGTGGCCGGTGCTGCTGGGGCGACCGAGAGCAACGCGCCGGAAGCGGTGGCGTCCGTACCAGCGACGGCCGACGGAGAGGCCGTACCGGTAGGGGCTACGGCGGTCGGCGTGGTGGCGGTGAGTGGCTGGATGGTTGCCTGCGGCGCCGTTTGGACGGTCGTGGCCGGAGTCGGTGTTCGTGGCGTTGCCGAGGCAAAGGCGCTCGGCGCCGCAGGTGCCCCTTGCAGCGCTGGCGTCCCTAGTGTCCCCGGCGTTCCTTGGGGTGTTGCGGGCGGCGCCGGCTGAACGGTGGGAGTCGCTTGGGCTGATTGGACGAAGACCTGGGTGAAGACGG
This sequence comes from uncultured Chloroflexota bacterium, assembly GCA_902805635.1. GTDB lineage: Bacteria > Chloroflexota > UBA11872 > UBA12225 > UBA12225 > CADCTC01. The sequence goes on along the minus strand of CADCTC010000208.1, from coordinate 9,564 downwards.
TGCGGCGGTTGGGGCCCAGCGCGATGCCGACGCCGACGAGGTTGTAATCCGAGCGCAGAACGTTCTCGCGGTGGCTGGAGCTCTTCATCAGCTCGGCCTGCGCCAGGCCCACAGTGATCATGTCCTCGAACGTGTTGGAGACGATGTTCTCACCGGCCAGGCTGAAGAGGACCTGGTGCTCGCGCAGCAGGCGCCCGATGGTGAAGCCGCCCATGTCGTGTCCGAAGTACGTGCGGGCAACCATGTCTTCGCTGCGCCAGCGGGCGACATCCATCAGCCGCGGGTCGGATTGCAGCGGCGGTAGGCCGACGGCGGCGCGGTCGGCGTTCAGCAGCTCCACCAGCTGGCCCTCCGCCGCCGATACGTCCAGTGCGGCGCTGGCAATGCGGCCGAAGAACGGATGGCCACTGAACCCAAACAGCGTGGCGAGCGCAAAAGCGACCGCCAGGAGGCGGCGCTTGAGCATGCGGCTCATGGTGAAGCCGGTGCGCACACCGGGCACGCTGTAGAACACACTTGCAGAAACGGGTTGCGGCCGCGCCGAGCGCCGTCGCGTACACCGATTGTCAGCCAGGTGTTAGCCTGGGGGTACGCCGTAACGAATGAGGCGCGGGGCACTGAGATCCACCTCAGCAATCTAAGAGCAGCCGGGATGGGCGCCTTACGACACACTCGCTACGAATTACGACTCATGGCAATGGTGATCGGGGCATGCCGGCTGGACTTGATCCTGCCGGAGAACCACTCGCTCAAGGGCAAGCGCAGCGTGGTGCAGTCCATCTGCGCGCAGGTGCGGCGCAAGTTCAACGTGGCAATCGCGGAGGTGGAAGACCAGGACGCCTGGCAGGTGGCCGGGCTCGGCTTCACCGTGGTCTCGTCGGACGTGCGTCACCTGGACCGCATGGTCCAGGAGGTGATGGACTACATCGAACAGCGCGCCAACGCCGATGGCGGGGCGCAGCTAGGCGGCTATCAGGTGGAGCGCATCCACGCGTTCTAGGCGGATGGCGCTTCGGCGATAGCGTCATCGATTGCGGCAACGTCGTCAAGCTCCGGGAAAGTGACAGTAATCCGGCGCGCCCACAGGAGGAACTCGACGTTGCCGGCCTGACCGCGGATAGGGGAAGCGGTCAGGCCAGCGGGGGTCAGTGCGTGGCCGCGCACGGCATCCAGTACCTCGCGCAGGACGCGACGGTGCACCTCCGGGCGGCGTACCACACCACCCTTGCCCACGTCTGCCTGCCCAGCCTCGAACTGGGGCTTGACCAGCGTCATGAGGTCGCCATCGGCTGAGAGCACGCTCGCGAGCGCGGGCAGGACCACGCGCAAGGAGATGAAGGCAAGGTCCGCCACCACCAGGCCCACCGATTCGGGCAGTGTAGGAGCAGTGTCGCCGGTGGTCGTGTTCGTAGCCGTGGGCGTCGTGGCGGATTGCTCGTTCGCGTGCGGCCGGCTGTCCTCGGTCAGGGTCTCCTGAGCCGCGACGGCGGGCATTCCGGTGGCGAGGCGGAGGTGGCGGACGTTGACTCCTTCCATGACCACCACGCGTGGGTCCTGGCGCAGTGTCCAGGCAAGCAGGCCCTTGCCGACATCGGCGGCATACACGCGGGCGGCGCCGCGCTGCAGCAAAACGTCGGTGAAGCCGCCGGTGCTGGCGCCCGCGTCCAGGCAGGTGCGGCCGGCGGGATCGACGCCAAAGCGGTCCAGCGCGTGGGCCAGCTTGAAGCCGCCCCGGCTGACGTATGGCAGCGTCTTACCGATGGCCAGCGCAGCATCCTCCGCGACCAGGGTGGACGGGGCGCGTGCCACCTGGCCGTCCACCGTGACTTCCCCCGCCACGATCAGGCGTCGGGCACGCTCACGGCTCGCCTCCAGGCCGCGCGCGACCAGCGCCATGTCGAGGCGGATGCGTTTGACCACCGGTTAACCGGTCCCGTACGAAAATTGCGAGACGACTCGACCAGTTGGATCCACAAGCATGGCCGTGTCGCCGCCGTTCCTCCAGATCGAGGCGCCGGTCGCGAACAGATCAGTCGGCGGCCGGTTGAGCGCCGAAGCGCCGGCGCCGCTGTGCACGTTGACCGTGGCACCGGGGGCGAGGACGAACCCGCTCGGGAAGGCGAAGCTCTGGCCACCGGCGGCGCTGCGCAGTGTCCAGCCGGTCATCCCCTGAGCTACCGTGCCGTCGTTGGCAATAACGACATGCTCAGAGCGCCCCTGGTTGACGACACCCTTCACGACTGGCGCAGCGCCGGCCTGAAGTCCCACGGCCGGTACGGCGGTCGTAGTAGGAGTCGAGGGAGGAGCCGCGCGACGAGTGGCTGTTGGGGCTGCAGCGCGGGTAGTGGTGGTTGGTAGCGCAGAGGGGAGTGGAAGCGTGGTGGGTGTGGTCTGGCTCAGGGGTAGTGTGGGGACTACGGCGGAGCTTGCATTTTGCGACGGCAGCGGCGTCGAGTCTGACACCGGTGGTGTGCCGGGCGCGCCCGGTGGCGCGGCGGGGGTGGTGGGCAGCACACCGGGTAGTCCGGCCGGCGCCGAGCCAACTGTTGCCACAGCCGCCGGTATGGTGGGCGGTGCGACAGCAGGGGCAGTAGGGGTAATGCCCCAGCCACGGTCGGAGCGCCAGCTGAGCTGTGGGCGTGGCGCGCGAGCGACGAGGATGCCGCCGATGAGCCGGTCGGGCGCCACCGTAGGCGCAGTCAGTAGGCTGGACTGGCGCAGCACTTCGCCGATAGGCACCAGAGTCACCTGGACGCGCGCTGGTGGCTGGGCCGCCGCGGCGGCGGGTAGTTGCGCCGCTGCGCTCTCAAGCCCATCCTCGCCGGAGTCGCCGAGGAGCGGACCCACATGCGGAGTTAGGGGAGGGTTGTAGCCCGAGTCAGGGTGCGGCACAGGCAGCTCCGCGGGCAGCACTGCGGTCCGCAGCACGACGCGCTGAAAGCGCTGGGTCACCGATGCCGGAGCAACTTCCGGAGGCGACGCCGGTAGGCCGTACCTGAGAAACGCCGCGGCACGCGGGCCCTCTGCAGTCGGGTGGGTGGCTGCAAAGTAGTAGTCACGGATGAGTGCATCCGACAGCCAGCTCAGGCGAGCTGCGAGAGTGGCCGCAGAGACGGCCTCGTGCGAGGTTGTGCGCGGTGCAAGCTCAGGCGCCGCAGGTGGGATGCCGTGTCCGGACAGCCAGATGTCAAGACCCGCGGCTGAAAGGAGGTCAAGCAAGTCCGCAACGCCGGCAGCGGTTGCGCCTGCCTGCCACTGGAGGGCGCCGTGCTGAAAGAGCTGGTAACTGTTGGCGTCAGGGAGAAAGAAGGGGCGCGACAGGGGCAGACCAAGCGCTTCGATCCCACCAAGACGCTGGTAGCTGGTCCAGAATGGTGGTCCGTTTGGCTCATCTAAGACGGCGTAGCCAAGCAGGCCACCGCCGTCTTCGCCGGTGGGGTAGAAACGGCCGTTGGCGAGGTCGAAGGAGTCGCGCGAGGTGGCGCTCGACGTACTGTGCGCGCTCGGCGTGTGCACCGCTACGGACGTGGCGGAGTCGGGGGCGAATGCAATCTCTTGCGCACGCGCGGGCGGCGCCCATAAACAACACGCGACCACGATGAGAGCAAGCAGCATCCGCACGCGCTTAGCGTAGCGATGCGGGACGCGCTATGCCAGGAGCGAGAGCAGCTCTTCCAGGGACCTGATGACCGTGGCGCCGGCAGGGAGGCGTAAGGGATGGGCTGTGTAGCGGCCGCGGCGGTCAAGCAAGATGGCGCTCATACCCGAGTTGAGGGCGCCCTCTACGTCGGCGTGCACACTGTCACCAATGTGGACGGCGTCTTCAGGACGCACTCCGGCGCGATCAAGGGCCGCGCGGAAGATGGCGAGGTCTGGTTTCTCCAACTTCTGCGCTGCAGAGATGATGGCGAAGTCGAAGTAGCGTCCGATGTCGAGGTGGCCCAGGAGGGCGTCTAGCCAGTCTTCCCAGTTGGAGATGATGGCCAGGGTTATGCCGGATGTACGCAAGGGCTGGAGCGCCTGGAGGATGGGGATCGCGTCGTCGTAGAGGCGCCAAGTCTCCAGCGAGTTGAATGCAGTGTGGAAGCGCACTGCGAGATCCTCGCGCAGGTGGTCCGGCGCATTCAGCTGATCGAGAAGCTGGGCGTACACCCACGTCCAGAAGCGGCGCGAGTTTTCCATGGAGATCGAATAGAGCTCGCCGCCCGCGCGCTGGCGCTCGGCGATGACCGGGGCGACGGCGGCCTCGGCGGCCTCGATCTGCGCGGCTGAGATGGCATAGCCGAGCTCCCGGCAGATGCCCGCCATGACCTCGGACGAGGAAGGATGCGGGTAGACCAGGGTCTCACCCACGTCGAAGAAGATGGCGCGGTAACGGGTCATGGACAGGAGGCAGGAACGTGAACCAGCTACGGGTAGATCTGCTCGCCCGTCGCAGACTCGATGATGATGGCGTCGGCGGGGCAGCGCTCGGCGGCGCGCCGGATGGCGCGGGCGTCTACCGACTGCGGCTCCAGGAGCGTGACGCGGCGGGTATGGTCGAGCTTGAAGACGGTCGGGGCGGCGGCGACACAATCGGCGGCGCCGATGCACGCGACGCGGTCCACAATGACGCGCACGCCATCGGGGCCGGGCTTCATCTGTTCCTCAGGCTCAGGGGTCATGGCGGGTGGGGACGCGATGCTACCATCGACCGGTGGACCTAACCCCCGACCCCTTCCCTTTAGGGAAGGGGAGTGTGGCAAGTGGGGCGGTGGTGGCAGGGGTGGATGGGGTTGAGTCGCGCCACGTTCGAGTGAATGGGGTGGAGCAGCGGGTACTGGTAGCCGGGCCCGAGGGTGGTCCGCCGCTGGTGATGCTACACGGGCTGGGTGGATCGGCGGATGACTGGCTGGAGGTGATGCCGCGGCTGGCGGGGCAATACCGGGTGGTGGCGCCGGACGCGCCGGGGCACGGGTTGTCGGAAAAGCCAGCAGGGTTCGTCTATGACCGCGACGGGTATGTGCGGGCCACGCTGGGTCTGCTGGACGCGCTGGACGTGCGACGAGCGCCGGTGCTGGCGATCTCGGGCGGCGGGTCGGTGGCAGTATCCATCGCGCTAGACCACGCCGAGCGGGTGAGCAAGTTGGTGCTGGTGGACGCGGCCGGCCTGGGGCGGGACGTGGCGTGGAGCTACCGGGCAACGACGCTGCCGTGGGCGCCATGGGTGTTCCGGCGCTCGATGCGGTCGATGACGCCGCAGAGCCTGGAAGTGTTTGGCAAGTCGCTGCTGCACCGGCGGGACCGGCTGCCGCGTGGATGGGCGGAGCGGCGGCTGCAGATCTGGTCAACCGAGGGGGCGGTGCCCGCGTTCTTTGGCACAGTGCAGGCGGGTATGTCGCTGCGGGGGCAGCGCGTGGACCACACGCGCCGGCTGCACGAAGTTCGGCAGCCGGCGCTGATTGTGTGGGGGCGGCAAGATCCGGTGATACCGGTGCGCCACGGCATCCGGGCGGCGCGGTTGATGCCAAACGCACGGCTGCACATCTTTGACGACTGCGGGCACATGCCGATCTGGGAGTACGTGGAGGAGTTCTCGGGCCTGGTGGCGGGGTTCCTGGGGGAGTAGGAAGTGTCGGCACAGGGTGCAGCGCTGCACTGCAAGGGACGAGCTCTTGCCCTACACATGTAGGGCGACGCTGCGCAGGCTCTCAATGGCGCTGAGCATGGTCCCGGAATTGCGGACGCGAAGGGCGTGAAGATCAGAAGAGCGGTTCTTTCTATTGCGTGTGCAGTCGTGGTGGCGTGTGGTGGGGCGGCGGACCAGCCGGCGGCGCAGCAGGCGGCGCCGGCTGGGGGGCAGCAGCAGAGGCAGGCGCCGCGGGCGCCGGAGCCGGCCCCGGCGGCCCAAGCGCCAGCCGTGGCGCAGGCAGCGGCGCCGGCATCAGCAGCGGCGGGAGCGGGTGCGGCGCAGGGGCAGCCGGCGGCGCCGCGTGCAGCGGTGGCGGCGGCGCGGCACGTGGCGACTGATCTGGCGCCGGTGACGGTGGGGGTGCCGGCGCCGTTCCGGCGCGGGCCGTTTGCGCAGGACCGGCAGCTGCAGATCCAGCGGGGCTTCTCGATCTCCGTCTTTGGGCTGGTGCCACGCGCGCGCTCTATGGCGGTGACGCCGTGGGGGGAGCTGCTGGTGACGCAGCCCAACCAGGGGCAGATCGTGGGGTTGACCGACGGCGATGGTGATGGGGTGGCAGAGCAGACGCGCGTGGTGGCGCAGGGGCTGGAATGCCCGTACGGGATGGACTTCCGAGACGGGCACCTGTACGTGGCGCAGAGCACGCGAGTAGACCGGTTCGCATTTGGCGAGCCGGCGGGGTTCGGGAAGGCAGAGCGTGTGGTGAGTGCGCTACCGCCCTCCGGCTGCGCGCCGCATCATTACCGGCCGCTGGCGATAGACGCGGCGGGGAACCTATACGTGGCGTTTGGATCGAGCTGCAACGTGTGTGTGGAGGCCGACGCGCGGCGGGGGACGGTGTGGCAGTACACGCCGGACGGCAACGGGCGCGAGTACGCGCGGGGCCTACGCAACGTGGTTGATTTACAAGTGCACCCGGTGACGGGGCAGCTATGGGTAGCGACGAACGAGCGCGACTCGCTGGGCGATGACGTGCCGCCGGAGCCCGTTGGGCCTGTCCAGGAGGGGGCCGACTACGGCTGGCCGTTCTGCTTCTGGAATGGCGCCGGCTGGCAACAGGATACGCGCGTGCCGGGGCGCAACCCGACGTGCCAGGGGCTGACGCCGTACAACGGCATCCAGGCGCACTCCGCGCCGTTGGGATTGACCTTCTACCAAGGAAGCGGTGGCGCGGCTACCTCGGCCAGCGGAGCCACGGGCCGGGTGCCGGATGACTACGTAGGGACAGCCTTCGTCGGGCTGCACGGCTCGTGGAACCGGACCGAGGGCACGGGGTTCAAGGTGGTGCGGATCCCAGCGGCGGACGGAAACCCGGCGCCGGCGGAGGACCTGATAGCGGGATGGCTGACGGGGCCGCGGGGCCCAGGTGATGCGTGGGGGCGGCCGGTAGACGTGAAGGTGGGGGTGGATGGCGCGCTATACGTCAGCGACGACGTGGCGGGCGCCGTCTACCGCGTGTGGTGGAGCGGGTAGCCCAGAGTACCAGAGTACGCGGAGCGCTGCCCTCACCGCAGCCCTCTCCCAGGGCAGAAGGAGTAAAAGGGGGTTTCAAAACCCTGGCCTGTCCTTCGACAAGCTCAGGACGAACGGAGGTTGTGAAACCATCACTAACTACCCCGCCGCCACGGCTTCGGCGGCGGGGGAGTCGGCGGTGAGGACGGAGAAGTACTTGGCCTGGGGGTGGAGGACGACGAGGGCGGCGGTGGACTGCTCGGGATCGAGCTGGAAGCCCTCGGTGAGGCGCACGCCGATGCTATCCGTCACCGGCATGAGCTGGAAGAGCTTCTGCTGCTCGTCCAGCTCGGGGCAGGCGGGATAGCCCCAGGAGTAGCGGTTGCCCTGGCCTTCGGCGAGGCCAAGGTCGCGCCGGACCAGGCGGTGGACGTACTCGGCCATAGCCTCGGCGGCCTGGACGGAGACGCCGTGCACCTGTAGGTGGGTGTTGTACTCGCCGGCCACGCGGAGCGTCTCGGTGTATTCGGAGGCAGCCTGCCCGGCGGTGACGACCTGCAGTGGCAAGACATCGTAGTCGCCGGACTTGACGGGGCGGAAATAGTCTGAGAGGCAGAGCTGGTCTTCGTTGCGCTTGGTGCCGTCGTTCGGCTGGCGGGGAAAGGCGAAGCGGAGCACCTCGCGGGGCCGCGACGACGGTGTGAGCACCGAGTCCGCTGGATCCTCGGTCGAGCTCTCAGCCCCGGGTACCGCTGCGCCCATCGAACGCGCCGCGTCCTGGATCTTGCGGTAGTCGTCGGGGTCGTAGACGATGAGGTCGTTGCCGTCGGCCTGGACGGGGAAGTAGCCGTAGATGGCGCGGGGCTGGAGCCAGCGCTTCTGCTTGGCGTCCTGCCAGAGGGCGCGCAGGCGGGGCTCGAGCTCGGTGTCCACTATGCGCTGCCACTCGGCCTTGTCGTGGATGGTGTAGCGCCACTGGCCGCGGAAGAGGGTGTTGCGGTCGACGTAGGGGAGCAGCTGGTCGAGCGCCTTCCAGTCGATCTCTAGCGTGCGGTAGCCCCAGAAGGGCGGCGTCGCGACCGGCATGTCCTTGACAGCCGGGGAGCGCCGCACGGCGGGGACGGTGGTCTTCGGCGCGGCGGGGGCGGCGGCCTTGGCGCGCTCTTCGTCGCGGTGAGACAGGATGTCGGCCTGGTGGGCTTCGATCAGTGAGGCGCGCCGCGTCGGGTCGACCAGCTGGTCTACGGTGTTGAGGCCCTCGAAGGCGTCCTTGCAGTAGAACACGCCTGGCGCGTAGAGGGACTGCTGGGACTCGTCGACGAAGTTGATGCGACGGCCGAAGCGGCGGTTGATCGCGGCGCCGCCCACGATGATGGGGATGTCCAGCCCGCGGCGGTGCAGCTCCATGGCGCACAGCGGCATCTGGCGGCTGGTGTTCACCAGCAGGGCGGAGAGGCCGATAGCGTCCGCCTTGACCTCAATGGCCTTGGCGACGATGTCGTTGACGGGGACCTGCTTGCCAATGTCGTAGACGGTGTAGCCGTTGTTGGAGAGGATGGTGTTCACCAGCGACTTGCCGATGTCGTGCACGTCGCCGTAGACGGTGGCGAGCACGACTTTGCCCTTGGAGACGCCTTCCAGCTTCTCGAGGAACTGCTCGAGGTAGGCGACGGTCTTCTTCATGACCTCGGCCGACTGGAGCACGTAGGGGAGGATTAGCTCGCCGGCGCCGAACTTGTCGCCGACTTCCTTCATGGCGGGCAGCAGGACGTCGTTGAGCACTTCGACGGCGGCGTCGTGGCGGCGGGTGAACTTGGGGGCCATCGACTGCCCTTCGACAAGCTCAGGGCGAACGGCCCCTCCCAAGCGCGCGGCGAGTGCCTTGTCGATCAGCTCTTCGACGCCTTCCTTCTTGCGGTGCAGGATGCGGAAGTGGAGCCGCTGATCGGTGGTGAGGCCGGCTTCGGCGTCTTCGGCCTGGGAAGAGGCATCGGCGGCTTCGGGGGTGAGCGACTCGAAGAACTGGATGTACTTCGCCAGCGCCTCGGGCGAGCGGTTGAAGATGAGGTCCTCGGCGAGCCCGCGCTGCTCCGCGGGGACTTCGGCGTAGGGGCGGGTGTGGGAGGGATTGATGATCGCCAGGCAGGCCGGCCTTGATGCGGCGAATGCCCTCAAGCGTCTCCACGGCGGCGTTCTTGAGCTCCTCCTGGCCGGTGGTGACGGGGAGGGTGAGCGCGTCGAAGATCAGGGAATCGGGCGGGAGGCCGTACTCGCCGCAGACGATCTCGTGGATCTGGCGGGCGACGTCGAACTTCCAGTCGGCGGTGGTGGCCTGACCCTTCTCGTCGATGCACAGCGCGACGGCGCAGGCGCCGTGGGCCTTCATGAGCGGGACCCACCTGTCGATGCGCTCCGCGCGGTTCTCGGCGTTGATGGAGTTG
>CADCTC010000207.1 GCA_902805635.1 uncultured Chloroflexota bacterium | reverse complement strand
TGCCGTTGCGCCTGGAACCAGTCTGGCGTATCTCTCTCACCTGCCGCGTCGTGTCGCAGCGTCCGCAAGCTCATCGAGGCCTTGATGGTCGAGCGCATGGCCCAAAACGCCTCGCTCGTCACTCGCTACATGATGGACGGCTAGTTCCAGGGCTCCGCCTTCCCCATCTTCACCCGCGAGACCTTCGCCGCCATCCATGCCGCCGCGGCGCTCTCCGCACCTGGCGGTGCCGACCTCGAGCTGACCTGGCGCAACCAGTCGGTCTCACATGCCGCAGGGCGTCCGCGCACGCACCGGGGACCGGTCCGCGTTTCATGATCGCCTGCCTCACGAGCCTCTGCACGACATCGTGCGCCCCGGCTGATCAGGAAGCTGCCAGGAAGCGGCCGTGAAGCGCTGGCGAAGCCGCGCGTCACTAGCCTCGGCTGTATGAGCGTTGACCGCCCTCTGTCGCGATGCCGGGGATCGCGCCGTGCGTGACCACCTGCCAGCGGACGAGCGCCTGCGCCGCATTGGCGATCTGCTGGTGAAGGCGATGTATCTCCGCTCGGAAGCAGCGGCCGAAGCGCCCCTCGCAGTGGCGCCGGACGCCGCGGCCGTGCATGCCGGCGGTCGACGCAAAACCCCAGGTCGCCTGCACCCTCTGCCTCAGACGGCCGTACGATCTCTGACCAAGGACCGTGCGGCTTGACGCAGGCCGGCGGCGTGGGTGCGTCCCCTCTCTTCGACGCCTATGCTTGGCTTCGGCAATCGATCTGCTAGGATCTTGACACCATAGTGTCATAGCCATTGCGATGAGGGTTACCCTGCGGCTCCCCGACGAACTGCATCACCGGTTGGAGGCCCGGTCGCGCGCCGTGGACGCCTCGCTCAATCAGACGATCGTCTCCATGTTGCACGAGACGCTGGCCCGTCTCGACGGTCGGACCGAGGCTGGTATGGAAGGCCGGGCCGCGCAGCTCCAGCGGGTCCGTACGGCGTTGGGCGAGCTGGTTGTGGAGCTCGACGAAGCCGAGCTGCTGCCGGAACTGCGTCCGGGAGCCCGCCCGCAGGACACGGACGCGCTCCGGACGTCCATGCTTTGTCTCGATCCGCCGCTGTCGGCGACCATCATCGCTGATCGCGAAGACCGGGTCTAGGGGGCACGGAATGCCCCTCTGCTACCTGGATACGAGCGGACTGGTGAAGCGGTATGTCCCCGAGGCCGGCTCGGCGTGGGTGACGCACCTCTGCGAGCAGGAGCCCCTCGCCACGTCACTCATCGCGGTGACCGAGATTGCGTCCGCGCTGGCCCGCCGGGCACGGGAGGGCTCGCTCACGGAGCAGCAGCGCGACACGTTGTTTCGGGCTGTCGTCCGTGACGCGCGCACGCTGGTGCTCGTGGACACGAACCGGCTGGTTGCGCAGCGGGCAGCCCAGTTGCTCCTGGCCGCCCCGGCGCACTTCCGCCTGCGCGCGCTCGATGCCATCCATCTTGCGTCGGCCGTGCACACTTTTGCGCGGGCGCGGCGCCGCGGCGTCGCCACGGGCACCTTCGTGAGCGCCGACGAGGCGCTGCTCGCGGCGGCGCGCTGGGCCGGCCTCACCACACAGAATCCGGAGTCCGAGCAATGAAGAAGCGATCCGGCCAGCGGGCGTCCGCGCCGGGCGTAGCATCTGCCCCCGCGCTGCGCTGCGCCATCTACACGCGCGTCTCGACCGACGAGCAGGCGCGGAGTGAGTACAGCTCGCTCGACCGGCAGCAGGAGATCTGCCGCAAGTACATCGACATCCAGGCGGAGAAGGGCTGGGTGGTCGCGGGCGTGTACGACGACCCCGGCTACTCCGGCAAGGACTTCAACCGGCCGGGCATCCGGGAGCTGCTGGAGGACGTGCGCGCGGGGCGGGTCAACGTCGTCGTCACGTACAAGATTGACCGCATCTCGCGCTCGCTCAAGGACTTCTACGACTTCTGGGAGGTGCTCCAGGCGCACAACGCCACCTTCGTCTCTGCCACCCAGCAGTTCGACACCTCCAACCCTACGGGCATGCTGATGCTGAACATCCTGCTGAGCTTCGCGCAGTTCGAGCGCGAGCTGACCCGCGAGCGGACGATCAGCAAGATGCTCGGCCGGGCGGAGAAGGGCCTGTGGCACGGCGGCCACGTGCCGCTGGGCTTCACCTACGACAAGGAATCCAAGCTGCTCAGCGCTTCGGACGAGGAGCTGCCGATCATCCAGCACGTGTTCGCCCGCATCGCCGAGACGCGCTCCCCGTCCACCGTCGCCAACGAGCTCAACTCCCGCGGCTACCGCACCCGCCGGCGCACGATCACCACGCGCGTCGGAGAGCAGAAGGCGGTCGGGGGCGCACGGTTCGACGAGGACACGGTCACCGGCATCGTGCGCAACCCGGTCTACAAGGGCTGCATCCGCTTCAACGGCGCGGTGTACGCGGGCGTCCACCAGCCGCTGGTCGATGTGGACACGTGGGAGGCGGCGAACGCCGCGCTGCGGCCGCGGCAGGAGGGCGTGGACGTCGTCTTCGCCGACCCGCACCACCACCTGCTCAAGGGCATCCTCAAGTGCGAGCGGTGCGGCCTGACGATGACGCCGTACCGGCCGGGCAAAAAGCGGCCGGACGGCACGCCCTATCTCTACTACGCCTGCTACACCGTCATCCAGGACGGCCGGCACTCGCCCTGCCCGGTGCGCCTGGTTCCCGCCCGCGCCTTCGAGGAGGCGGTGAAGGGGGCGCTCGCGGCGCTCGGGAGCAGCCCCGCTATCCTCAGGGCGTGCATCGAGGCCGCCGACCGCGGCGCGGGCGACTCGGTGGCGGCGCTGGAGCAGGAGCAGCAGCGGCGCCGCGACGAGATCGGCCGGCTGACCGCCGGCATACGCCGGCTGATCGACGTGATGAAGGAAGAGGACCTGCTCTCGGCTGACCTGCGCGACGAGTACCGCCGCCTGGTCGCGGAGAAGGAGCGCCTGCAGCTGCTCGTCGCCACGCAGCAGGCGGACATCGACCGTCGGCGCTCGCGCGTGCTGGACGAGGACACCATCCGCCGCAGCCTCGAGGACTTCTCGCGCCTCATCGCCGCCCTGCCCATCGAGGACCAGAAGGAGCTGGTGCAGCTGCTGCTGAAGGAAGTGACGGTCGCGCCACTAGAAGAGTTGGGCGACCCGGGAGGGGCGGGTGAAGCGAACGCCCAGTGGTCCCGTGCAAACACCGGCACGGTAGAGACAAAGATCCGCGCCAGGTGCTACCGGGCGCGGATCACGCTGCACCAGGTGCAGGGCTTGGGGTTAACCCCAAAGGGGGCGAGTTCGCGATTTGGGGGACTTGGCTCCCCGAGCTGGATTCGAACCAACAACCTACCGGTTAACAGCCGGACGCTCTACCGTTGAGCTATCGGGGAAGGACCCAAAAAGTGTAGCAAAGGGGGCGAGCAGGCCGGCCGCGGCGGCGGTACGGCACGTCTGGCCGGGACACCGCCGCGGGGTTCAAGAGGTTAGCGCGGCAGGTCGAGGACGGCCTGGAGCTGGGTATTGAGGTTGCGCAAGAAGCCGGCTTCGGCCTTGGCTTCGCCGGTGGTGATCTTGGTCAGCTCAGGGTCGCGCACCCGCTCGATGTCCGGCGCCTTGAAGTTGGCCGGCCCGGAGTAGGGCTCCTTGATCTCCTGCAGGCTCTTGAGCTGCGCCTGCTGCATCTGCTTGGACAGGTCCGGGTGGTTCAGGATGCGCTCGTCGGCGTACACGTCGGGACGGCCGCCCAGGGTGGTGGAGCCGCGCTTCTGGAGGCCAAGCGCCACGCCGAACTCCTTACCGCAGAGGAACTTGCACAGCTCAAACGCCGCGTCCGGAGTCTTGCCGGACTTGGAGATGGCGTGCGCGTCGCCGGAGAACATGCCGCCGCGCTTGCCCGTCTTGGCGTGCTTGGGCATCATGGCGCCGTCCCACTTGAATCTACCCTGGACCTTGGGCAGCAATTCGCTCGTCTTGAAGTTGAAGTAGGTGCGCCCAATCATGGCCACCTTGCCCTCGACGAAGTTGGCGATCGCCGGGGCGTTGGGCGACATGACGCGCTCGCGCTGGAACAGGTTCTCGTACCACTGGAACGTCTCCAGCGCCTGCGCCGTGTCCAGCGTGGACTTCTTGCCGTCCTTGGAGTAGGTGTCTCCATTGAAGGCGCGCAGGTGCGACTGGAGGTTCTCGCCGCCCCAGGTGGCGACAGCGTAGCCCCACTGCGTGATCTCGCTGCCCTGGCGCTCGGTGAGCTGCACGGCCGCCTTGACCAAGTCGTCCATGGTCCAGCTGTCGTTAGGCGGGGCAATACCGCGCTTATCGAACAGTGATTGGTTGTAGAAGAAGCCGGCGCCGAGCACCTGGCCCTTGAAGGGCAGGCCGTACATCTTGCCGTCGATCTTCATGATCTCGACCAACTCAGGGAACCACTGCTTGAGGTCCACCTTGTCGCGGGCGATCAGGTCGTCTATCGCGCGGTAGGCGCTGGTGATGGCGAACTGGTGGTAGCTCTGCGTCCCGACGTAGGAGTGGGCGTTGTCCGGCATGGTGTCACTGGCAGCCATGGTCTGCTGCTTGACGATCATGTCGCCGCCGGCCACGAACTCAGGCTCTACGGTGATGTGGGAGAACTGCTTCGTGAAGGCGGGCAACTGCGCGTTGAGAGCGTCCTCTTCTTGTGGCGTACGCGCGAGCACGCGGAGCTTGGCAGGCACTTTCGACGCGGCTGGTGCGTTCCCTGCCCCCGTGGATCCGGCCGGCCCGCCGCACGCGGCGGCAAGCAAGGTGGCGGCGGTGGCGCCCACGCCGAGCATCCAGCGGCGAGTGGCAGCACGCGGGGGTTGATAGTCTGCGGTTGTCCCAAGCATGTCTGTATTCCCTCCGGCGCATGGGCGAAGCGATAATCACTCCCTCTAGAGCGGCGGCGCCCGTGCAGCGCCATTCTACGCGCAAATCGTGAATCGCGCATCGTATGAATCTCCTTCTGAACCGCGCTGCGCTCAACCGGCTGGCCGCCCGCAGCGTGGCGCTGCTGTATCTGCCGGCGTTCGGCATCCTGTTGATCTATTTCTGGGGCTTCATGGGGCACGCCTGGGCCACGGCGTCGTTCCCGTATCAGATCGACTACGGCGAGATGGCCGAGCTGGACCGCGCCTGGCGGGTGGCGCGCCTGCAGCCGCTGTATGCCGACTTCCACCGGCCGCCATACATGGTGGACAACTACACACCGCTGTACGCGGTGGTGTCCGCCGTTTGGGTGGCGCTGGCGGGGCCACAGTTCTTCACCGGCCGGCTGCTCTCGGTCGCGTGCACGCTGGTGGCGGGAGCGTGCGTGGGCGGTATCGCATGGGCGGTGGGCGGCCGTGCGCGGGGGGCGGCGCTGGCAGGACTGCTGTTTTTCGCCGGGCAGCCGGTGTGGAACTGGGGGGCCTGGGAGCGCGTGGACACGCTGGCGCTGGCGCTGGAGCTGCTGGGCGTGCTGGCCTACACCGGCGGTTGGCTGGGCCGCGGTAGCCGGCGGGCACTGTGGCTGACGGTGCCGCTGTTTGTCGCGGCGGCGTACACTCGCCAGAGCCAAGCGGCCGGCGCGGCTGCGTGTTATGTCCATCTGCTGATGACGCAGCCACGGCTGGCGGTGCGCGTCGCCGGTCTGTACGCCGCGGCCGGGGCGGCGCTATTCGTCGCGCTGCAGCTGGCAACCGGGGGGCGCTTCGCCCAGCACGTGGTAGGCGCCAACGTCAACCAGTGGAGCCTTGGTGATTTCCTCACCTATTGGCGGCCCTTCTGGCGGTTTTCGCACTGGACCGGCGTGTTTGCGGCGCTGGCGCCGCTGGCCCTGCTGGCGCGCGAGACGCGTTCCCGCACCGCGGTGGCGCTGCTGTACCTGCTGGCGGGCGGCGCTACCGCGCTCACCATGGGAAAGCTGGGAGCGAACGTGAACTACCTGCTCCAGTTCTGGGCAGGACTCTGCGTGGCGACGGGTATCGCGGTGGGCAGCGTGCCTGAAGTGGTGGCGTCGCTGGCGCGGCGCTGGCAGCCGGCGGCCGGAGGCGCAGCGGCAGGTAGCGACGCTACCGCGCGTGGCGTGGCGCACATGGTGCTGGCGGTGTGGCTGCTGACCGGCCTGCAGCAGCTGCATCACGCGCCGCACGCGTACGAGGCGGGGGGAGTGCTGTACGGCCGTCCGGCGGCCGTGCTGCAGTGGCTTGGCGTGCCGCGGCTGCCGCTGTGGCGGCTGGACCCGTGGGCGCTTGACGGCGACGCGCTCACCCACTACTACCGCGCGCGCTACATGCCGATGCCGAGCGCACAGTCGCACGAGTGGGCGCGCCGGGCGCACGAGTACGTCGCGGCGGTCCCCGGCGAGATCTTTGCCGAGGAGATGAACTTTACCGTGACGACGGGCCGGCGGGTGTACGCCGAGCCGTCGTCGGTCAACCAGCTGGCCGCTGCCGGCTTGTGGGACCCGCGTCCGCTGTTGGACGAGCTCCGTGCCGCGCGATTTGGCGTGGTGGTGCTCCGGTTCCGTATCGGCGAGGACCCCGGCTACCACGTCTTCCGGGTGAGCCGCCCGATGATCGAGGCGATCGACAGCGCCTACCGGTTGGACGCGACCTTCGGGGATTACTACCTGTACCGGCCGCGCTAGCGCTCGATGGGGCGCAGGGTGATCGGTTCGGCGCGGGCGGTCTCGCGCACGAAGATAACCGGGTTGGCCCAGCCGGACCAGTCGTAGGTCAGGTCGGTGCGCGGGTGGGTCTGCAAGCGGACCCGCACCGTGCTGCCTGCCCAGCGCGAGAGATCGGCGGCGGCGGGCGACCAGCGGCGGTGGCTGCGCTGCGCGCGCGGGTTCACTTCCTCGTCCAGGACGGTGGTTTGGCCGGTCTCGGCGCCGGCTGAGTCGAGGGTGGAGACGAGCACTTGGAAGCGCACGCCGTCGCCGATATCGGTCAGCCACGCCTCAGGACTGAGCGCCAGGGCGGTCTGGAACCACACCTGGCGCCCCGCCGGCAGCTGCACGTCTACGCTGACGGCAGCGGGCGGGTGCAGGTAGAGCCACTGCCGTCGCGAGGTGCCGGCCTCGCCGCGCAGAGGGGCGTCGGTGTCGGTCACGGTCTGGTAGCGCACGTCCACGTAGGGATCGACGCCGAGGCGCCCGCCGCCGGGGGACGCGACGCGCGCCTGGCCGGTGCGGACCGCTTCGGCCAGGTTGACCAGCAAGGCAGCTTCAGGCGCGCGGAGGCCGGGCACGCGCAGGACGGTTCCTTCCACTGTGGGAGCGATTGGTGGCCGGGCGGCGAAGCGGTGGATGGCGGGGGAGACGGTCCGCCATACCACGAGCGCGACGAGTGCCACGGTGAGCACCAGCGCCGCGCCGCCGGCTGCTTGGGCGCGGCGCGAGCCGGTGCCAGGTCGGAGCGCAACCCAGCTACCGGCCACGCACGCGACGATCGTGAGCAGAGTGAGCCCAACACCTGCCTGGCGGGCTGGTGTCGGGCCGAAGGCGAGCACCACTGTGTGCTCGCCGGGAGGGACTGCGAGCACCATGAAGCCTGGGTTGGCCTGCTGCTGTTCGATATAGGGGGACAGGCCGATCTCCACCGGTTTGCCGTCGATCCAGGCGCGCCAGCCCAGGAAGCGCGCCTGGTGGATGCCGAGCGTAGCGGGAGTTGCAGAGTCGTTGGCGACGCGCGCGCTAATCCAGACGGGGCTGGTGCGCCAGCCGATGAAGCGCAGGTCGCCGGACAAGGGGAGGAGAAGGCCGCCCGACCAATCCAGCTCCGGGTACATGAACTCGAAGACCTGCGCGCCGCGCGGCGCGCCACGCGTGTAGGTGGCCAGAACCATCTCGCGGGGGAAGAACTCGCGGCCGGAGGTGGTGCCCATGCTCAGGGCGTCCTCCACCTCGTCGCGGCGCAGGCGGCGGCCGTCTACTGCGCGGTCAGGGTGCTCCGGCGGGTCCAAGATGGGGAACTCGCGCACACCCAGGCTGTTGAACATGACGGCAGCGGCCATGAGGCAGACGGCAGCGACGCCGATCCGGCGGGCGGGCAACGACAGGCGATCCAGCAGCGCGAGTGGCGCCGCGAAGGCGCCGGAGGCGCCGAGCGCGAGGCAGATGCCGAATGGCCCCATCCAGCGCCACGGAAATTGCAGGAATGACATGACCCACACGACGTCCCACACGGGCCCGCTGGCGGCGAGCGTGAAGAACCACGCGAGCGCGGCGGTGGCGAGCAGGGCCGCGGCGAGGACTGACCTGCGGGCAGAGCCTGACTCTCGTACCGTTCTCCCTGAGCTTGTCGAAGGGCGTGGTTCGACAAGCTCAGGGAGAACGGGGAGGGGCTCACCACGAACGGGATTGGTGTCGGGCGTGCTTGGCGCACCATCCCTGCTCCAATAGGGAAGGGAGTACGGCGCCCGGCGGATGGCCCCGGCAAGACTGCCGGCCAAGACAACGAGCGCGAGCACGCCGACGGTGGCCTGGCCAAGGCTGGCCTTGGGTGGGGCGACGAGCTGGTGCGGATAGTGGAGGTTGGTGTCGATCAGTCCGGAGCGGGTCTGGCGGTTCTCCGGGTGTTCTTCGCGGAACGATGTGCCGTCCGAGCGCACGAACCAGACGCGATAGTTGAGCCCCTCGGTGCGCAGCCATTCCAGCTGGACGGCGCTCCCTTCCACGGCGATCGGCAGCCAGAAGAACGCCGTGGTCCCAACCGCCAGCGCGCCCGCCAGTACGATGCGCGGCAGGCGCTGCTTGACGCCCTGCGTGACGTGAGGAGTGCCTAGCACTCCATCCGTTCGTGGTGAGCCCTTCGGCAAGCTCAGGGGAGCCCTTGTCGAACCACGCCCTTCGACAAGCTCAGGGAGAACGGTGGTTCTGATTGGCGTTCTCAGGGCAAGCAAGCCGGCAACCCAGGAGGTGGCGATGAATGCGGCTAGCAGGGCGGTGAGGTTGTGGGTAAGGATCACCGCGACGCCGGTGGCAGCGGCCAGGAGCACCCAGCTCACCACAGCCGCGCGCCCGTGTGCCTCCCATAGACGCCATAGGGTGTAGAGCAGCCAGGGGATCAGCGCCAGGGCCAGGATCTCCGGCACGTCGCCGCGGCGGAAGAGGTTTACCTGGAAGGAATAGGGGAAGTAGACCAGGCAGACGGCGGCGAAGATGCCGAGCACGACTCGTCGCCAGATCGAGACGACCAGGGTATACGCGCCGGCCGCGCCCAGCAGCGTGGCGGTGACGCCCATGGAGCGATAGGCGTCCCAGACGTCCTGCCGGAGCAGCGCCTTCTGGACCAGGGCGGCGTAGTACCAGCCGGGGGCGTAGAAGTTGAAGATGGGGTAGCCGTAGCCGAGGAAGAGGTCGGGCACCCAGCGCGGGAACCAGGCGCCGCGCCGGACGAGCCAGTCCAGCATGTAGAGGCGTAGGAGGTGGTGCTCGGCGTCGTCCACGCCGGGGCTGCCCTGCCAGAAGTTGAGTTGGGGATCAAGCCACGGCAGCCACGCCGGCACGGTGGTCGCCAGTGCGGCGCACAGCCCCAACAGCCAGACACGACGCGGCACCTGGGGTATAACGACGCTGCTACTGCGTGGGCGCGGCTAGCGTTCAGGGTGAAGACCGGCGTGCATCGATCGCTGCTTGCCTCGCTGGGTGTGGCCTTGGCGCTGACGCTGCCCGCCTGGGGGCGCTTCTTGCACCCAGGGCTCGACCTCTGGGCGCTGCCCGACGGCGACGGGCACCTGACGCGGGCCATCCAGCTGGCTGCGCTGGTGCGGGAGGGGAACTGGTATCCGCGCTGGCTGCCGCAGCACGTGGGCGGCTACGGCTACCCCGCGCTCAACTACTACAGCCCGGCCGCGTATTACGTGCTGCTGGCGCTGGCGGCGCTGCCCGCCGTAAACCTCTTCAGCGCGTTCCAGATCGCGGGCGCCGCTGGAGCGCTGGGGGCGATCGTGGGGGTGTTTGCGCTGGCCTGGCGCACGCTGCAGCACCCCCCGGCCGCTGCGGTGGCTGCCGTGGCGGTGGCCTACGCGCCATACCTTATCCAGGGGAACCTATACGACCGCGGGGCGCTCCCGGAGGTGATCGGCCTGGCGCTGGCGGTGTGGCTGCTGGTGGCGTGCCACGGGCTGTGGATGGTGCACGCTGCCCGGTCTCGGGCGCCGTGGCGGGCGGGGCAGCGTTGGTGGTGGGCGGTGGTTGCCCTGAGCGCGGCGCTGCTGCTGACGCACAACCTCTCGGCGCTGTTGGCGGCGGTAGCTGCGCTGGTGTGGATCGGAGCCCTGATGGTCTGGCGCCGCTCCTGGCGAGCGGCGATGCTCGCAGCTGCCGGGGGGGCGCTGGGGACAGTGCTTTCGGCATTCTTCTGGCTGCCCGCGGTGCTGGAGACATCGCTGGTACAAGTGGAGCGCATGCAGCGCGGGCCGCTGCACTACCGCAATTGGTTCCTGACCTGGCCGGGCTACCACGCGGAGGCGGCGTGGGGGATGCAGTCGCGCAGCCCATGGGTCCCCGGCTGGCCTTTCGACCTGCACCTGGTGTACCCGCACGGCATCTACGGGGCGCCGAGGATGAGCTTGTGGCAGGCGGTGGCGCTGCTGATCGCGATGGTGGCGGTGGCTATGGCGTGGCGCGCCAGGGGCGTGAGCACCTTGCGGCTGGTCATGCTGGTGTTCGGACTGATGCTTGCGCTGGCGACGTATGCGCTTCAGTTCGATTGGGTCCTGCCGCTGTGGGAGCAGTATGCGGCGGTGCGGGTGCTCCAGTTCCCCATGCGCCTGCTTGGTCTCACCGGCTACGGCGTCTCGCTGGCGCTGGCGGCGGTGGTTGCGCTGTGGCCCAGAGGCTCGCGCGCGGGATGGGCAGTGGGCCTAACGGTTGCGGGATGCGTAGCACTGAGCGGCGGGGCGCTGCGTCCCCTGCATTTCAACCCGGAGCGCACGCGCAGCGCGACGGAGGACGCGATCATCGGGCAGCAGCGCCAGGAGCGCAGCTGGAGCTACGGCGAATCTGGCGAGTTCCTGCCCAAGACCGCCAATTGGGTCGAGTGGCACGAGGGGGAGGCGCGAGGTTTCTGGCTCTTTGGGCGCATGTTCCCGGAGGTATCGTGGACCGGCGGCCGCGTGCTGCCGTGGGCAGGGGACGTGGGGGTGCGCGGGTTGTGGGGGGGCGGGCTGTGGACCGTGGTGGACGTGGAGGTGTCCTCTACGGCCGCCGCCACCGCAGGCTCGGCCGGCGCACCTGCATCCGTCGGGACGACGGGTGTGGCCACCACGGTGGCGGCTGTCGGAGGCGGGACCGTCGCTTTCCACCAGCTGTATTTCCCTGGCTGGCGCGCCTGGGTGGACGGGCAGCCGGTCGCGCTGCGACCGGCGCCGGCCATCGAATCACAGGCGATCGAGCCGGGCTTCATCCTTGTGGACGTGCCACCCGGCGCGCACCGGGTGGCTATCCGTTTCGGGCCCGACGCGCCGCGGCTGGCGGCGGCGGCGATCTCACTGGCAGCGCTGTTAGGCATTGGGGCGTACCTGGGCCTGCAGGCGCGGCGCGCGCCGGGCAGGCGCGGTTGGATGTCGGGCGCAGCCGCGTGCCTGGTGGTATTCGCCGTGGCGCTGTGCGCCACGCGCCTGCTGGCGCCGCTGCGCGCGCCGCGCGGCGGTCCAGCCATCGTAGCGACCAGCATCGCCGAAGACGTGCTGGCGGGCCGGGCTGGGATCGCCTCGCCGGCAGGCGGGACGCTGGCGGGAAACCCTTTTGTCCAGGTTCGCCCGCTGGCGGTCCTGGCGCAGGACCGGCCGCTGCGCGACGTTGGCCCAACTACGCGACGCTGGCTGTACGCACACCCGCTCTCTGAGATTGCCATCGAGGTAGACGTGCCAGCGGATGGGTACCTCCAGACCGCGCTGGCGATGGACCCGGCGATGTGGCTGGCGCCACTGGGAGACGGCGTGCGGTTCGTGGCGACGGTCACGCCGGTAGATGCGTCCGGCGCGACGCCCACGACTGTCCTGGACGAGTGGCTACATCCGCGCGCGTTCGGCGAGCAACGTCGGTGGGTGGACGTGCTGGGTGACCTGACGCCGTGGGCCGGGCGGCGCGTGCGGCTGGCGCTGCGCACCGAGGGCCGCGTAGATGGGAACTACGACTGGGCTGGTTGGGGCGAGCCAGTTATTGTGCGGCTGGACCGGGTGACCGCGGCGCGGCTGAAGAAGAACGCAGAGTACATCAAGTCCACTGTGTTGAAGTACTAGTCTAGGTAGTCCTTGAGCTTGCGGCTGCGGGAGGGGTGGCGGAGCTTGCGCAGTGCCTTGGCCTCGATCTGCCGGATGCGCTCGCGCGTGACGTTGAAGGCCTTGCCCACTTCTTCGAGGGTGCGGTTGCGGCCGTCCTCCAGGCCGAAGCGCAGCTTGAGCACGTCGCGCTCGCGCTCGGAGAGGCTGTCCAGAACGCTGTCTACTTGCTCGCGCAGCAGCTCATGCGAGGCGGCTTCGGACGGGGCCAGCGCGGCCTCGTCGGGGATGAAGTCGGCCAGCGCGCTGTCCTCCTCCTCCCCGATGGGACTCTCTAGCGAGACGGGCTCCTGCGAGAGCTTGAGGATCTCGCGCACCTTCTCGCCGGGGATGCCCATCAGCGCGCCCACCTCGTCGTCGGTGGCATCGCGCCCCTTCTCCTGCAGGAGCTGGCGCTTGATACGCACCAGCTTGTTGATGGTCTCCACCATGTGCACGGGGATGCGGATGGTGCGCGCTTGGTCCGCGATGGCGCGCGTGATGGCCTGCCGGATCCACCAGGTCGCGTAAGTACTGAACTTGAAGCCCCTGGTGTAGTCGAACTTCTCCACGGCGCGGATCAGGCCGATGTTGCCCTCCTGGATCAGGTCCAGCAGGCTCATGCCCCGGCCGATGTAGCGCTTGGCGACGCTCACCACCAGGCGCAGGTTGGCCTCCACCAGCTGCAGGCGGGCGCGGTCGCCGTCGATCACGAGAGGATCGAGCTGGCGCTCGACCTCTGGCACGCCCAGCTGTTCCAGGTCTTCCCGGCGGCGCTGGCCGGCCTCCATGCGCATGGAGATGGTGACCTCTTGTGCGCCGTTGAGCAGCCGCACCTTGCCTATCTCGCGCAGGTACATGCGTACGGGATCGTCCAGGGAGCTATTGACCAGCTCCTGGATGTCCTGCGCCACCTGCTCGTCGGTCAGTGCGACGACCGCCACCTCGGCGATCTCGACCGCCTTCTCCTCGGACGCGCCGACCTCGACGCCCTCTTCCTGGAACACGGCGTACAGGTGATCGAAGAGGTCGAGGTCGCGCCCGGCGTCCGGGAACTCCTTGAGCAGCTCCTCGTGCGGCAGCGCCGCCGCCTTGCGCGCCTTGACGCGCTCCAGCAGGCGCTGCACGCGCGCGTCGAGGCGGTCCGGGCGCTCTTGCTGGGCCCGCGAGTCGGGGCGGTCGGGCAGGGCCAGGAGCGGCACCACTGCGCCCGTGGTGGCCGTGGCGGCGCTATCCGAGGTCTTCAAGGGCGGGGCATCTTGCACTATCTGCACCGTTTGCACCGTCTCCACCGTCGGAACGTCTCGCCGGTTAGCGTTCGAAGGGGGACTCACGCCGTTGCCTGACCGTAGCCGGGGCAGTGCGCGGACGGTCCCCGATCCGTCCGCGCTACGTTGGTGCCGAAGTATAGAGGGATGCCCGGCTGCGCTCAAGCTGAACCCTATCTAATTGGCTAGCCAATTGGGTGACGAGCTGCTTAAGGGTGGTCCGCTCACTATCGTTCTGCGCTTCCGCCAACAGGTACTGCGCCTCCAATACGCGCTGGTGCAGGGTGCGCTCCCGGATACGGCGCACCAGGTCCGCCAGTGCGGCGCGCACCTGCGCGTCCGACTGTGGCGGCAGCCGCCGCGCGCGAGCCATGAGCGCATCGTAGGCTGGCTGGAGTGAGGCGTCCAGTCGTGCCCGCAAGCTGTCTCCGCCGATGCCTTCGCGGCTCACCCTGCTGCCACTGCCGCCGATCGGGCGACCCAGCTGTGGCGCGACCGGCGCGGCGCCAGGCCATTCAGGGCCGGCCACCAGCGTGCCTTCGCTGGCGGCCAGGATCGCCCGGTACAGCTCGCGGTGTTCCGGGCGCCGGAAATCCTCAGGCGTGAGGCGGGTGGGCAGCTTCCGGACCAGCGTAGGATCGATCACCAGCAGCGACAGGAAATGCTCTTCCGACTGGTCTCCGGCGGGCGTCGGCTGTTCTGCGGGCGCTGATTCTCGTCGGGCGCGGGGCAACCCCTCCCCCTCCGCGCTTCCCCCTGACGCCCTGCGCTCTTGCTGCGCAAGTGCTCGGGCGTCTCCCGGAGGGAGACGGGTGCCTGCAGTGCCATCAGCTGGGCTTGTTGCCGCCGGCGCTGCTGCCGGTTGCGGACTTCCTTGTGGGGAAGGTTTGGGCAAAGGATCGGTGGCGCCGTTTGCTTCACGCTGCTTCGCCTGGCTTGCCCGGCGGCGCTCGTCGGCACGCAGCGCATCGGCGGCGCGACGGACTTCGTTGCCCACGTCGCGCACGTCTAGGCGCAGACGGTGGGCGATGGTGTCTACGTGGTGCGCCCACTCAATAGGATCGGGCACAAGCGCCAGGAAGCGCGCCAGCTCCGCCACCGCGCCGCTCTTGGACTGCGGATCGTGTAAGTCCACGCCGCGCAACGTCACCTCGATCTTGTGGTCGATCATCGGCACCGCGCCGGCCACGATCCTGCGCCAGGCGTCGGGATCTTCGCGCACGATCTCGTCCGGGTCCTTGGCGCCGGCCACCACCGCGATCTTCAGCTGCGTGCCCTGGGACTGCAAGAACCCGGTGCGTGACGCCCGACCGGGCACCGGCCGGCGCGCGTCGGCCAGCGCCTGGCGCGCCACCTCCAGCCCGCGCAGCGTGGCCGCCTGCCCAGCGGCGTCGGAGTCGAGCGCCAGGATGATGGTGGGGGCGTAGCGCTTGAGCAGCTCCAGCTGGCGCTCGGTCAGGGCGGTACCCAGCGACGCGACAACGTTGGTGAAGCCCTCCTGGTGGGGCACCACCACGTCCATGTACCCCTCTACGATGACCGCCGCCTCTTCCTTGCGGATGCTCTGCCGGGCCAGGTCCAGTCCATAGAGGGTGGCGCTCTTGTCGAAGAGGGCGGTTTGCGGCGTGTTGAGGTACTTGGGCTGGTTATCGCCGAGCGTGCGCCCGCCGAACCCGCGCACGCGGCCCTCGGCGTCGCGGATGGGGAACACCACGCGCCCGCCCATGTAATCGAACAGGCCGCGGTCGTTCTGGCGTACCAGTCCGGCGTCCAGGAGCTGCTGGTCGGTTAGCCCCTTGGCGCGCAGGTGCATGATTAGCGCGTCGCGCCGTTCGGGAGACCAGCCCAGCAGGAAGCTGCGCGCCGCCTCGCCCTTCAGACCACGCCGCACCAGGTACTCGCGGGCCTTCTGTCCGTCGGGCGAGCGCAGGAGCTGCTCGTGGTACCAGGCGGCGGCTTCGGTCAGCGCGTCCGAGGCGGCCTGCTGCTGCGGGTCCGGCTTGAACGTCGGGCGTTCCGGCAGCTGGACGCCGGCCTGGTCCGCCAGGCGGCGCAGCGCCTCGCCGAAGTCGAGGTTCTCGGTCTCCTGCAGCCAGGTGAAGGCGTCGCCCGACTTGCCGCAGCCGAAGCAGTGGTAGGAGCCCTGGTCCGGGTAGACGACGAACGAGGGCGACTTCTCACCGTGGAACGGGCACAGCCCCTTGAGGTGCTTGCCCGCTCGCTTGAGCTGTACGCGCTGCGAGATCAGGTCGGCAATGTCAACTCGCGCCTTGATCTCATCGATTACAGGGTCGGCCATGGTCCCATTCTAGGACGGACCATGGCCGGCCGGAGTTGTGCCGGGAGTGGAAGACGTAAAGCGGACGCTACCTGTCTCGCTCCCCCGTCTGGAGCGCGGCCTGCGCGGCCGCCAGGCGGGCGATGGGGACGCGGAAGGGGGAGCAGCTGACGTAGTTGAGGCCGACCATGTGGCAGAACTCAACCGAGCTGGGGTCGCCGCCGTGCTCGCCGCAGATGCCCACCTTCATGCCGGCGCGCGTCTGACGCCCGCGTTCGGTGCCTAGCTTCACCAGCTGGCCCACGCCCTCGCGGTCCAGCACCTGGAACGGGTCCTCCTGGAGGATCTTGCGCTCCACGTACATGGGCAGGAACTTGCCCGAGTCGTCGCGTGAGAGGCCGAACGTGGTCTGGGTCAGGTCGTTGGTGCCGAAGCTGAAGAACTCGGCCCCTTCCGCGATCTTGTCCGCCAGCAGCGCGGCGCGGGGCAGCTCGATCATAGTGCCCACCATGTACGGCACCTCCACGCCCTTGCCGTCCAGCTCCTCCTTGGCTACCCGGCGCACGATCTCCTCCTGCATCCGGTACTCGGCGAGGTCGCTCACCAACGGGATCATGATCTCCGGGTGGACCTTGATGCCTTCCTTGGCCACCACCACGGCGGCGCGGAAGATGGCGCGGGCCTGCATCTCGGTGATCTCCGGATACTGGATGCCCAGGCGGCAGCCACGGAAGCCGAGCATGGGGTTCTGCTCGTGCAGGCTCTCGATGCGCTGGTGGACCTGCTCGACCGTCTTGCCGCTGATCTGCGCCAGCTCGGCGATCTGGTCGTCTTCCTTAGGCAGGAACTCGTGCAGCGGCGGGTCAAGCGTGCGGATGGTGACGGGGAAGCCGTCCATCGCGCGGAACAGGCCCTCGAAGTCGCTCTGCTGGAACGGCAGCAGCTTCTCTAGCGCCGCGCGGCGGGCGTCCTCGGTATCGGCCAGGATCATCTCGCGCACGGTGCGGGTGCGCTCCTCCTGCGGCTTGTCGGGATCATCGAAGAACATGTGCTCGGTGCGGCACAGGCCGATGCCCTCGGCGCCGAACTCGCGCGCCTTGAGCGCGTCGCGCGGCACGTCGGCGTTGGCGCGCACACCCATGGTGCGGAACGCGTCCGACCACTGCATGAGGGTGTTGAAGTCCTCGCCGATCTCCGGGTCCACCGTGGGCACCTGGCCGACGAAGATGTTGCCGGTTTTGCAGTCCAGCGTAATCCAATCGCCCACGTTCACGCGCTGCCCGGCGACCATGAAGTGCGACTCGTCGGGCGCAATGACAATGTCCTTGGCGCCGACGATGCAACTCTTACCCATGCCACGCGCCACTACCGCCGCGTGCGAGGTAGGGCCGCCGGTGGCGGTCAGGATGCCCTGGGCGGCAATCATGCCGCGCAGGTCCTCGGGCGACGTCTCGCGCCGCACCAGGATGACCTTCTCGCCGTCCTTGCCCAGCGCCTCGGCCTCCAGCGCCGTGAAGGACACCTTGCCGATGGCGGCGCCGGGGCCGGCCTTGGTGCCGGTAGCTACCGGGCGCGCAGTCGCCTTGGGGTCGATGACCGGGTAGAGCAGCTGTACCAGGTCGCCCGGTGGGACGCGCTGCACGGCGGTCTTCTGGTCGATCACTCCCTCGTTGACAAGATCGACCGCGATGCTGATCGCGGCGCCGCCGGTACGCTTCCCGTTGCGGGTCTGCAGCATGTACAGCGTGCCGCGCTCGATGGTGAACTCAAGGTCCTGCATGTCCTTGTAGTGGCGCTCGAGCTGCTGCGCGTAGCGAACGAACTCGTCGTAGACGCCGGGCAGGGCCTTGTCGTTCTTGAGGTCTGAGATGTGCAGCGGCGTGCGGATGCCGGCCACCACGTCCTCGCCCTGAGCGTTGCGCAGGTAGTCGCCGAACAGCTCCTTGGCGCCGGTGGCTGGGTTGCGGGTGAAGGCCACGCCGGTGGCGCTGTCGTCGCCCATGTTGCCGAAGACCATCGTCTGGACGTTGACGGCGGTGCCCAGGTCGTCGGAGATGCGCTCGCGGCGCCGGTAGACGATGGCGCGGTCGTTGTTCCAGGAGCGGAAGACCGCCTCGATGGCACCCTTCAGCTGCTCGAGCGGCTCCTGCGGGAAGTCGTGCCCAACGTGCTTACGCACCACTTCCTTGTACTGGGTGATGACCTGCTGGAGGTTCTCCGCCGTTAGTTCGGGGTCGGTTTCCACGCCGGCCTTCTTCTTCTGGGCCGAGAGCACGTGCTCGAAGGCATCCTTCTCGATTTCCAGCACGACGCTGCCGTACATCTGAATGAAGCGCCGATAGGAGTCGTAGGCGAAGCGCGGGTTCTGGGTCAGCTTGGCCAGGCCCTCCACCGTGGTGTCGTTCAGACCCAGGTTGAGGATGGTGTCCATCATGCCTGGCATGGAGAACTTGGCGCCGGAGCGCACCGAGACGAGCAGCGGGTTGGACACGTCGGCGAAGCCCTTGCCGGTGGCCTGCTCCACGTCCTTGAGCGCCGCCTGGAGCTGATCCCACATACCGGTGGGGAACTGCTTGCCGTTACGGTAGTACTCGTTGCAGGCGTCGGTGGTGATGGTGAAGCCGGGCGGCACCGGCATGCCGGCGTTGGTCATCTCGGCCAGGCCGGCGCCCTTGCCCCCCAGCAGGTCGCGCAGGGAGCCATTGCCATCACGGAAGAGCCAGACCCACTTGGTGTCGCCCGACTTCGTCTGCTGCGCTTGTGCCCTCTCGGGCGCGGCCGTTGCCATTACTATCTACTTCTCCTTACTGGTGCAGGGGCGGGCGCTGCAGCGCTCCACCGAGCGTGGCCGGACCAACGTCTTGGTCTGAGTCCGGGCACGGCCGGGAGGGCGCACCCGCCATTGGTGCGCAAATCGCAGAGTACCGACCCCAATTATACGAGCGTCGCTCCGCTTCCAGGTCGGGAAGAAGACCGAGGGGCTGCCGGTGCCCGCGGCTAGCCCGGTCGCTGCCAGGGCTGGCGCAGGCGGCGCTGGAGCTCGTCCAGTAGGCCCTCGGAGGGGAAGCGGACCTGCTCCATGCTGTCGCGGTCGCGGATGGTCACGGTGCCATCCTCCAGCGTCTGGCCGTCCACCGTCACGCACCACGGCGTGCCGATCTCGTCCTGGCGCCGGTAGCGCCGGCCCACAGTGCTCGTCTCGTCGTACTGCACCGTCAGCTCGCCGCGCAGCTCCTTGAAGATGGCGCGGGATTTGGCCACGAGCTGCTCGTCCTTCTTCACCAGCGGCAGGATGGCTACTTTCACCGGCGCCAGGCGCGGGTGAAGGTGCATCACGGTGCGGATGCCTTCCTTGTCCTGCTGCTCCTCGTATGCCTCGAGCAGCACCACCAGCATCATGCGGTCAACGCCGAGCGATGGCTCGATGACAAAGGGGACCACGTGCTCCTTGGTCTCCTCGTCGAAGTACTCCAGCTCCTCGCCGGACGCCTTAGAGTGCTGCGTCAGGTCGTAGTCGGTGCGGTTGGCGAGGCCCCACAGCTCGCTCTGGCCGAAGGGGAACTTGTACTCGATGTCCACCGTGCGCTTGGAGTAGTGCGACAGCTTCTCCTTGGGGTGCTCCAGCAGCTCCAGCATGTTGCGGCGCACGCCGTAGCTGGTGAGCCAGTCCAGGTCGTGCTGCAGCCAGTCGTCGAAGGCGCGCTCGTCGTCCCCCGGCCGCACGAAGTACTCCAGCTCCATCTGCTCCAGCTCGCGCAGGCGGAAGATGAAGTTGCCCGGGGTGATCTCGTTGCGGAACGCCTTGCCGATCTGGGCGATGCCGAACGGCAGCTTCTTGCGCATGGCGCCCTGCACCAGCTTGAAGTTGGTGAAGATCGCCTGGCAGGTCTCCGGGCGTAGGTAGGCGACTGACGCATCGTCCTCCACCGGCCCCACGAACGTCTTGAACATGGTGTTGAACATGCGGACGTCGGACCAGTCCTTCTTGCCGCATGTCGGGCAGTTCTTCTCCAGGTCGATGTGGTCCGCGCGGAAGCGACCCTTGCAGTTCTTGCACTCCACCATCGGATCGGTGAAGTTTTTCAGGTGGCCGGACGCCTCCCATACCCTTGGGCTGGCAAGGATGCCGGAGTCAAGCCCCACCACGTCGTCGCGCTTGTGCACGAAGTCGCGCCACCACGCCGCTTTGATGTTGTTGCGCAGCTCCGCGCCCAGGGGGCCGTAGTCCCAAACGCCGTTGAACCCGCCATAGATCTCGCTGCTCTGGAACACAAAGCCGCGCCGCTTGCACAGCGACACGAGCTTGTCCATGGTCACGGGAGCGGGTGCTTGCGGCATCAGTCGGGTGTCATCTCCAGAGAGCAAGGGTATCATCCGCCCTTCTAGAGACAGGCGCCAGGCGCACGTGTACGCGGCTGGACGTAAGCATGCTTGCGCGGACGTAGAGAAGGCACGAGAGGGAGGCACAGGACATGGCGCCGCTCAAGGTCGCGGTGGCGGGCGTGGGATCGTTCACGCAGCGGGTGCTGATCCCGGGCCTGATTGCCTGCCCGGAAACGGAGCTGGTGGCGGTGTTTGGCCCTACGCGTGAGAAGACCGAGCGCTTGGCGCATGAGCGCGGCATCCCGCGCGCTTTCACCGACTACGAGCGGATGCTCGACGAAGCGCGCCCGGAAGCGGTGGTGGTGGCGACGCCGAACGATATGCATGCCCCAATGGCGCTGGCGGCCATACGGCGCGGCATGCACGTCTGCTGCGAGAAGCCGCTTGGCCTCAGCGTGGCTGAGGCGGAGCAGATGGCCCGCGCGGCTCAGGAGGCGCGCGTGCGCACGGCGGTCAACTTCACCTACCGCTCCACCAACCCGATGCGCCACGTCCACCGGCTCCTGGACGACGGGCGGCTGGGCACGCTGTTCCACTTCAGCATCAGCTTCTGCCAGAACGTCCGCGCGCAGCCGGATATCCCGCTGGCCTATCGCATGTTGCGTGAGCGTGGCGGTGGGGCGCTCATGGACATCGGCGTGCACATGATGGACTTGCTGCGCTGGTGGTTCGGCGACCTGGCCGCCGTGTCGGGTCTGACGCACACCGCGATCGCCGAGCGGCCCGCGCCGGATGGCGGCCGCGGCGCGGTCACCGCCGATGACGTGGCCTCGTTCGTCGTGCGGCTGGCTAACGGTGCATCGGGCACCGTTCAGGTCAGCCAGGTAGCAGCCGGGCGCCAGAACTACCGCCGTATCGAGCTGTTCGGGAGCAAGGGCAGCCTAGTGGCCGAAGAAGACCGTAGCTTTGGTCCGGAAGTCCGGTCAGCCCAAGCGGGCGACGCCGGCTTTACCGTCGAGCCGCTGCCCGCAGACCTTGACGTCTCGTTCGACGACTTCCCGCGCTTCCACCTCACGCGCCTCGTCCGCGCCCTGCGCGGCGACTCGGACGAGTGGCCGACCTTCGAAGATGGCCTTGCGGCCCAGCGCGCTATCGCGGCGGTGGAAGAGAGCCAGCAGACGGGGAAGTGGGTCGAATTGGGCTGACCGCGTCGCTGACCTGGTCGCTATGCATATGGCAGGTGGAGAACCCGTCTGGTGTTCTGCTGCCTGCCATAGCGCCGCTTTGGCGCTTGGGCAGCGCACAAAAAAAGTGCTCAGAACGGCTTCAGGAAGGGCAGCTCGCTCACGGCTGCGTGGATGGCTCCCAGCGCGGGGCCGGGGACGAGTCCCCACAGTGCCGCAAAGGCAACGAGCGTCATGAGGTACGTCTCCGCGGGACGTGGGCGCCGCCAGGGCAAGGGGTAGCTGCGTCGCTGGCGGCCTAGAGCGGAGAGCGTCGCCAGCAGGCAGACAACGGAGGAGCCGGCCAGCGCCGCCGCCAGTCGCCAATCGCTCAGCGACACCGCCTGGTAAATCGCCCAATTGGCGGCGAAGCCGCTCAGCGGCGGCACGCCGCTGAGCGTGAGGCACGCCACGGCCAGCGTGCCCCACATGTAGGGCGCCACCGGCTCGTCCTCGGACGCGCGGTGCTCGCTCTCCACTTCGGTGGCCGCCGCCACCAGGATGAGCGCCAGCAGTGCGCGGTGCGCCATGTGCAGCACCGCGCCCGCTACGCCAATGCGGGTGTACGTGGCCATGCCCACCAGCACGTAGCCCAGGTCCGCCACCAGCACATACCCCAGCGTGCGGCGCAGCTTGTTGGGTGCCAGCGCAACCACCGCGCCAAAGGCGGCGGTGCCCAGCCCGCCATAGGTGAGCAGCCGGTTGACGCGCTCGTCTACCACCAGCTGCGGGTGCGCCGCCAGCGCCTGCAGCAGCAGCCCCAGCGTGGCAGGACCCACCAGCCCTACCGCCAGCGCCACCGCGCCGGGGCCCGCGCGCTGGAACGCATTGGGCAGCCACGCGTGCAGCGGTGCCGCCCCCAACTGCAGCGCCAGCCCCACGCTTAGTGCCGCTACCACGAACGGCACCGTCACCAGGCCGCCGGGGCTGATCCGCTGCACGTCCGCCAGCACGAATCCGAACAGCAGCGCCATCCCTCCCAGCGCCGAGAGCACCAGGTAGATCGCTCCGGCCAAGCTGGCCCCCCATTCCGGCTGCTCCCCAATCATCAACACGCTCGCTATCAGCGCCGCGAGCTGGAGGAACGACGCCGCTACCAGCAGGTCGCGCGTGAAGAGGCTGCCGGCCGCGACCGATGCAAACAGCAGCGGTAGCAGCGCAGGCAGCGGCGAGCTGCGCCCGGCCAGACGGTGATAGCCCAACAGCACCAGGCCCATGGCCGCCACAAACCCCAGCTCCAGGCGGGCAATGGCGCTCAACGACAGCACAGCCTCGCCCGCTGCCAGCGGCGCCGCACCGCGTGTCACCAGCGTGCCGGCCACCGCTGCCAGCAGCCCCAACGCCGCCAGCAGGTGGCGCCAGCGCTGCGACAGCGCCGCCGCCGCGGCCCCAGCCGCGAGTGGCACCCCCACCAGCAGCACGATGCCCAGCGGGGTCATGCCCGTGTCATGCGCCGTCGAGCAGCCGGCTGCCCCGCGCTTGCAGGAAGGTCCAGCTCACCCCCAGCGCCAGCGCCAACCCGATCTCTACCGTGCTGCGCGCACCGATAGCGAACAAGCCCTGGTTGCGGGCCACCATGGTGTCCACTAGGTCTACCGCGTTCACGAGCAGCAGCAGCCCCAGTCCCACGCGCACGATGTCCTTGGAGAGCACCACCAGCAGCAGTCCAAGTAGCGCCAGCCAGTACCACGCGAAGTTGCTCGCCCCCTCCACCAGCGGGAAGGCGTAGGACAGCGCGATGGCAGCCGCGGCGGCGAGTAGCGCGCCCAGGAGCATGAACGGCTCGTCGGTAGCGCGCGGGCCGTGCACGTCCAACAGCCGGCGCGTCTGCCGGCGCACGTCGCCCCCGGTGCCGAACAGCGCGCGCAGGCTGGGCCACAGCAGTACCGCCACCGTTGTCCCGGTGATCGCCTTGGCCAGCGCCACTTCAGGCGTGGCTGCCGTCCACAGCCAGGCCGCCACCAGGACGTGCACCAGCCAGATGCACGCCACGGCGATGCGCCAGTTCAGGCTGATGCTCAGTAGCGACGCTACCAGCACCAACGGGATCAGGAGGACTAGCTCGTTCATGCGCCAATCAGCGGCCGATGATGTAGATGATGGCGACGCCAAGCAGCACCGCGGCGCCCGCATAGTACCGCTCTTCCACCGGTCGTAGCACTGTCATGGCCCGTTCAGCCAGCGCCTGGAACCGCAGCCAGGCAGCGTCGACCGCCGGTCCCATCCCCCGCGAGACGCCGTTGCGCCGCCACCGGCGGCGCAGCTCCAACCCACCCAGCAGCGCCACCCCGATCACGGCGCGGGCCAGGCCCGGCAGCCACTCGCGCCCTTGCAGACGGCGTCCCAGGGCCCACACGGCGATCGCTCCGAGCGCCATCGAGGGGATGGTTGGCACGCGCGCCGCGTCCAGGTTCAGCGCCGCCGACTGCGTCCCCGCGGCTTCGGCCGCCACCGGCGCGTACCATGAGCCGATCAGCGCGGCGGGCGCCACCACCGGCGCCACCACTACCAGCGTCACCAGCGCCACTAGCGCCCAGCCTCCCATGCCGCGCAGCGGCGGCAAGTAGCGCGCGTTCCACAGCAGCGCGCTGCCCGCCACCAGCACCACCACGTCGTTCAGCACCAGAGGGATGCGCAGCAGCTGGTCTCCGCTCGGCCACGCCGTCAGAGCGCCTGATAGCGCCGTCCTCGCTAGTCCGCCAAACGTGAGCGGCAGGCCGGCCGCCGTTGCCAGCAAGAGCGCGTTGAGCCAAAATCCGGGTGAGCGCAGCGGGGGTGGCGGCGGTCGGTTGCTGCGCACATGCCCGCCCCAAGGCAGCGCCGCCGTGAGCCACAACAGGCCCAGCGCCATGAAGACGCACAGCTCATACAGCAGCACCGCGGTGAATGCCGCGGTGGTCGCCACAGAAGCGGCGAGGAACAGCACCCCCACGTGGCCTACGCCCGCGGCCGCCAGGCGCACTGCCAGGCCCCGGCGGGTCAGCGCGATGCCGCTCCCGGTCAGCACGGCCAGCCAGCCCAGCGCGCGCAGCCAGGCGCCCCACTGCGGGAGGAAGTCCACCGTGCGGAAGGCTGCCAGCAACAGCGCGGCGGCCACCGAGAGCCCCGCCGCCGCCATGCCGGGGGCGTACGGATGTCGGCCGAGCCGCACCAGCCAGCCGTGAAAGGGCGGTATGCCCGCCGCAAACGCCGCCGTCAGCAAGATGCCGCCAAACGTGGGCGCGCCGAAGCCCGACGTGGAGAGCCCAGAGATCTGGAAGTGGCCGTTGACCTTGCCCAGGATCAGCACGCCGCTTAGTAGTGCCACCAGCACCGCCGCCGCGGCGGCCAGACGCCGCCCGGCCGGCGCCGCGCCTCCGCTGGCCGCCAGGAGCCCGGTAGTGCCCAGGAAGAACGCCCCGGTGCCCAGGGTGAGTGAGACGAGATCCGCGCTGCGCGTGACCCACATGGCCCCCGCCAGTCCGGCCAGGGCTGCCGCGCTGCCCAGCCGCTCCGCGAGTGTCTCCTGCTTCTGAAAGCTGAACCAGCGCCGCCGCCGCCCTGCCAGCAGTAGCCCAGTGAGCATCAGCGCCACTGGCGGCAGCGCCAGCAGCACTACCTCAGAGCTGCGCCGCACGCCAAATACCACGCCGTACAGTCCCAGCGGCGACCAGGTGAACAGCGTTGCCTCTTCCGCACCCACGGCGGTATTGAGGTAACGCGCTGCTGCGGCCAGCGTAGAATCCGCGACCAGCGCCAACACCAGGAGCGGCGCCACCGGCCATCTGAGGCGTGCCAGGCCGGCCAGCACCGCCGCCAGGCATACCAGCAGTGGCGCCGCCAGCGGCAGCCACAGCGCCGCCGGCTGCCACGGCCACGATGCCCATGGCTCCCAAGGCGTCCAGGCGAGCGTCATGCGCTCAGGACGTCGCTGGCGTTGCCGCTGGGCGTGTCTGCGTCCGCAGCGCCGCCGCGTGGTCGCGCAAGTAGAAGTACAGGTACGCCGCCACCACGATCACCAGGATGGAGATGATCTGCGCCTGCTGCAGGCCAAACAGGAACCGCTCTTCCTCTCGCACGAAGGTGAGCAAGAAGCGGATCAGCGAGTAACCCGCGCAGTACGTCAAGAACACCGCGCCGGGCACCCGCACCCGCCGCGCCACCAGGAACATCAGCCCGAACAACGCCAGGTCCAGCCCCATCTCATAGAGCGGGTAGGCATGCGGCGCCGTGTTGAAGTACTCGGCCTTGGGCAGTAGCGCGTTTGGGTTGGTGTAGATGAATCCCATGTCACCACCGGTCGGCATCCCCGCCACGTCGCCGTTGACGATGCAGCCGAAGCGCCCGATGGCCTGACCCAGCAAGGTGCCGTGCGCCACCGAGTCGGCAAACGGCCAGAAGGGAATGCCGTTGCGCCGGGTGAACCACCAACCGGCGATCCCACCCGCGATGACGCCGCCCCAGATCGCTAGACCCCCCTCGTGGATGGCCAGCATCCGCATCGGGTTTGCGCTATAGAAGTCCCAGCGATCAATGACATGGGCGAGCCGCGCCCCGACAATACCACCGCCGACGATCCAAAACGCGGCCGAATACACATCGTCCGCCGAGATGCCGCGCCGCTCCGCGAAGCGCCCCGATAGCCACACCCCCACCATCACGCCGAGCATGATCATGAGGCTGTACCAGCGCAATGCCAGTGGCCCCAGCCGCACGATCACGGGGTCCATGTCGATCTCCACCGCGAAAAGCGAGGTGACGACGATGGCCGCCAGCACGACCACACCGTACAGCGCCAGGACGATTGTCGCCCAGCGCGGGAGAAGGGAGCCTCTGGAGGGGATACTGCTACTGCCGCTCATTGCGTACTAAAGCGTACCGCGTCCGCCACGCACAGCATCCTCTAACGCTTCAAGTGGCAGCGTGTTGAGCACGTCTCCCGGCTCCAGCCAGGCGCGGCGCGCGATCTCCACACCGTAGTGCAGGTACTCCATCTGGTCCGCGGCGTGCGAGTCGGTGTTGATTACCATCTTCACGCCCAACTCCTTGGCGCGGCGGGCGTGCTCCTCATTCAAGTCCAGCCGGTTGGGCCAGGCGTTGATCTCCATCGCCGTGCCCGTCTCAGCCGCCACGTGGAGAATGCGCTCCACGTCCAGGTCCAATCCCTCCCGCCAGCCCAGGATGCGTCCGGTGAGGTGGCCAATGGCGTCCACGTGCGGGCTGCGCATGGCCTGGATCACGCGCTCGGTCAGCTGCTCCCCCGGCTGCTGGAACCCCGAGTGCAGCGACGCCGTGACGAAGTCGAACTGCGCCATCACCTCCTCCGGGTAGTCCAGCGAGCCGTCGTGCCGGATGTCTACCTCGACGCCTGAGAGGATACGGATGCCCTCCAGCGCGGCGTCAGCCGCGGCGATTTCTTGCCGCTGTTGTGCCAGTCGCTCTATGGTCAGCCCGCGCGCCACGCCCAGGCTGGGCGAATGGTCGGCAATGGCGACGTACTCCAGCCCCAGCGACCGCGCCTTCTCCGCCATCTGAGCGACCGTATGCCGACCATCGGACCAGTTGGTGTGGATGTGGAGGTCCCCGCGCAGGTTCTTCACAGTCAGCAGCGACGGCAGCGTCCCTGCCAGCGCCGCCTCGACCTCCCCCATCCCCTCCCGCAGCTCCGGGACGATCCACGGCAGCCCCAACTGCCGGTAGACCTCCTCCTCGCTGTCGGTTTCCACTGCCGTACCGTTGTCACCAAACAGGAAGCCAGCCCATGCCGAGTTCCCCTCGCCCACTGTGGGGGAGGGGGTAGGGGAGAGGGGGCTCGACCGCTCGACCAGCTGCCGCACGTGCGCCTCTGCGCCGGTGAAGTACACCAGCCCCTGGCCCCACAGCGCGGGCGGCACCACGTACAGTCGCACCTCGTGGCGCTCGCGCGTGCGTCCCACCGCCTCGTACGGCGACTCCGCTTCCATTTCCCGGATGGCGGTCAGCCGGCCGAACGCTTCCAGCACCGCCGCGGGATCGTCTGAGGCGGCGAGCAGCGCCACCTCACGCACGCTGTCGCACAGGCGGCGCATCCCGCCCACGATCTCCACCTGCGCCAGGTCGGCCATCTGGCGCAGCGAGTGCTGCACGTTTGCCGCCAGGCTCTCCGCGATGTACCGGGCGACGAACCCCCGTCGCCGCCGGAAGCGCTCGATGGAGACCAGCAGCGCATCTACCGTCTTCTGCCCGAACCCTGGCACCTTCACCAGCCGCCCGTCGCGCGCCGCTGCCTCTAGCTCGTCCAATCCGGAGATGTTGAGCGCCTTGTGCACCTTCACGATGCGCGACGGGCCGAAGTGGCGCAGCCCCAGCAGCTCCACGAGTGTTTCCGGCACTTGCTCCCGCAGCTGGTTCAGCTGGCTCGACTGGCCGGTTTCCAGGTACTCGCCAATGGTGCGCGCGATGCTCGGCCCCACCCCCTTGACGTCGGTCAGCCGGTCCTCGGCATTGAGCGTGACGACGTCCTCCGCCACCTGGTCCAGCTGCCGCGCTGCCTCGCGA
Organism: uncultured Chloroflexota bacterium; assembly: GCA_902805635.1. Classification (GTDB taxonomy): domain Bacteria; phylum Chloroflexota; class UBA11872; order UBA12225; family UBA12225; genus CADCTC01. The sequence goes on along the minus strand of CADCTC010000207.1, from coordinate 12,711 downwards.
TAGGCGCGCACCTTGAACGACTCGTCGCCGCGCAGCTCCATCAGGTCGCCGATGGCCTGCAGCACGTCGACCACCTGTGCGTTCTGGTTGCTCATACGCGATACCTGTGTTAGGGCACGGGATTTTCCCTTGCCGGGGGTGCAGTGGTGTGAACGGGCTACCTACCCGAACATCCCTGCCATGCCGCGGGGCATCTTGCCCTTGCCCATCTGCTTCATCATCCCCTGCATCTGCCGGAACTGGTTCAGCAGCTGGTTGACTTCCTGGACCGTCGTGCCGCTGCCCTTGGCGATGCGCTTCCTCCTGGAGCCATCGAGCACCGCCGGGGCGTTGCGCTCGCGGGGCGTCATGGAGAGGATGATCGCCTCCACCTTCTTCATCTGCTTGTCGTTGACCGCTTCGTTGAACTCGGGCCGGCGGGTCAGCTGGTTCAGGCCAGGGATCATCTCCAGGATCTGCGAGATTGACCCCATCTTCTTCATCTGCTGCATTTGGGTCAGGAAGTCGTTCAACGTGAATTGGCCCTTGACCAGCTTCTTGGCAGCCTGCTCGGCCTCCTCCTCGCTGAACATCTCCTGGGTCTGCTCGATCAACGTGAGCATGTCCCCCATGCCCAGGATGCGCTGCGCCAGCCGGTCTGGGTAGAACTGCTGCAGCGCCTCGATCTTCTCCCCCATGCCCAGGAACTTCAGCGGCACGCCCGTCACGGCGCGGATAGAGAGCGCGGCGCCGCCACGCGCGTCGCCGTCCATCTGGGTCAAGATCAGGCCAGAGAGGCCAACGGTGTCATGGAACTGCTGCGCGACGTTGACGGCTTCCTGGCCGGTGGTCGCGTTGGCCACCAGCAGGACTTCATTGGGAGAGATGGCCTCCTTGATGTGGACCAGCTCGTCCATCATCTTCTCGTCGATCTGCTGCCGGCCCGCGGTGTCGATGATCGCCACGGTGAAGCCGTGGTCCCGCCCGTACTGGATGCCGCGCCTGGCGATCTCCAGCGGCGTGGCGCGCGTGCCTTCCTCGTAGACCTCGTTGCCGATCTGCTTGCCCAGCGTCACCAGCTGTTGCACCGCCGCCGGCCGGTACGTGTCGCACGCCACCAGCAGCGGGCGCTGCCCCAGCTTGCGCAGCGTCAGTGCCAGCTTGGCGGCTGAGGTGGTCTTGCCGGCGCCGTTCAGCCCCACCAGCATCAGCGGTGCCGGCGTGGTTCCGGTCCAGTCGATGCGCCCCGGCTCGCTGCCCAGCGTAGCGACCAGCTCCTCGTCCACGATCCGCAGCACCTGCTGGGCGGGGGTCAGGCTCTGGCTCACCTCTTCAGAGAGCGAGCGGTCGCGCACGCGCTTCACGAAGTCGCGTGCCACCTTGAAGTTAACGTCGGCCTCCAGCAGCGCCAACCGCACCTCGCGCAGCGCCTCGTCGACGTCCTGCTCGGACAGCTTGCCCTTGTCGCTCAGGTCTTTGAACACGCCTTGCAGGCGGTCGGTCAGCGCTTCAAACATGCTCTTGCAACTTTACTCGAACAGCGCCGCCGCGAACTCTTCCGGATCGAATGGCGCCAGGTCCTGCAGCTGCTCGCCCGTGCCGATAAAGGTGATCGGCAGCTTGAGCTCCTGCGCGATGGAGAACACAACGCCCCCCTTGGCCGAGCTATCCAGCTTGGCCAGGATCAGCCCGGTCACCCCCACGATCTCGGCGAACGACTTGGCCTGCATCAAGCCGTTCTGCCCCGTCACGGCGTCCAGCACCAGCAGCGTCTCGTGCGGCGCCCCCGGCACCTGGCGCTCGATGATGCGGCGCACCTTGCGCAGCTCTTCCATCAAGTTGGTCTTGGTGTGCAGCCGGCCGGCGGTGTCGATGATGACCACGTCCGCGCCGCGGGTGCGCGCTGCCTGGATGCCGTCGAAGACCACCGCGCCGGGGTCGCTGCCCGGTCCCTGCGCCACTACCGGCGTGCGCGTCCGCTCTCCCCAGATCCTCAGTTGGTCTATCGCCGCCGCGCGGAAGGTATCGCCGGCCACTAGAAGCGGCTTGCGGCCGGCCGCCGTGAGGAAGTGCGATAGCTTGGCGATGCTGGTGGTCTTCCCCACCCCGTTCACCCCCACGATCAGCAGGATCGCCAGCGGCTCCGGCAGGTTCAGGGTGGCACGCTCGCTGCCCAGCAGCTCCACCAGTTGCTCGCGCAGCGCTACTTCCGCCTCGTCCGGTGATCCGAAGCGCCGCCGCTGGTGGCGCTCGCGCAGCGCGTCCACAAGGTCGGCGGTGGTGTGCGCACCCAAGTCGGCCTGCAGCAGGCGCTCTTCCAGGTCATCCCAGAAGTCTGGGTCCAGCTCGCGCCGCTGCTGGAACAGACCGCGTACCGCGCCGAACAGCCCGCCACGCGTCCGCTCCAGCGACTGCGTGACGTTCTTCCCCTGCTCCTCGATAACCGGTTGCGGTGCGGCCTGAGCTTGCCGTGGCTGGTCTGCCGGCTCCGGCTGCTCGGTTTCGACCGGAACGGCCGGCGCGGGCGCCGCGGGCTTTGGACGACGAAAGAGATTGAAGACCATGTCTGCGTGCTACTTCCTTGCCGGCGGTGACCAATACACCTCGATCTCGCCGAGCGAGGTGTAGTCTGTGCTGCCGTTGTTGGAGAGCACGCGCAGCATGACGTAGCGCGCGCTCACCTCGTCGAACTCGATCTTTTGCCCTGCCTGGGCCGGCTCTGACCGCGTGGTGGACGTAAGGGGACCGGTGGTGGGAGTGACCAAAACGCTGAGCGTCCCGCCTGCCACGCGCGTAAAGCCCGCTTCCGGTGACTCTTCTGAGACGAGTAGCTCGAAGTCGCGGACCCACGTCTGCAGCGGCTCCGAAGGGTGCGGACGCACGATGACCGACGTGATCTTGAGCTGCTGCGGCAGCTGGAAGACCAGCTCTACTGGGGTCATGGCCGTTTCGGAGCGCCAGCTGGGCACGTCCTCGGTCGCCCAGGTGTCGATCAGCCGGTTCGGCTGATGGTCTGCGCGTGCCGGCGCGCTGGCCCGGATGTACGTGCCACCGAACGGCTCGCTCAGGAAGTTGATGCCATCGCGCGACTGAAACCCGCCGCTCAGCGCCAGCCGGATCCTGCCCAGCTCCTCCGGCGTCAGCGTCGTCTCCGCCAGACTCCGCACCGAAACCGCCATCGGCACCAGGATGACCGCGATCACCGCCGTCCAGATCGCGGCACGGCGGAACCCGGCGCGTGTCGGCCGGAGGCGCCGGTGGAGCTTGCGCTCGTGCTGGATCTCAACCAGCGACTCCACTTCGTCGACGCAGCGTGGGCAGAAGAGCGGCGGCGGTCGCCTCTCGTCCTTCGCCACGATGCGCGCGAACGGCCCGTCATCGCGTGTTTCCAGGCACTCGTCGCAGTACGGCGTCTTACAGCGGGCACACGCCGTCTGCACCACGCGGTGCGGGTGCAGATAGCAGCGCTTGTCATCGCTAAGGTGTGCGCGCACCACACCTAGATTCTATTCGTGATTGGCGCTATCCACTATGCCGGCGTTGGCGATGACCGCCAACGCGCAACTGAATGGTCGTCTATCTGGCGCCGATCAACGTTTCGGCAGGCGGAACTGCCTACCGGACGCTTCTGACCGGCGGCCGTGCTACCTGGGCCTGGGGGGTCGAAACGTCCGTTACCGGCTCGTTCATGAACACCTCGCCGTTGCGGATCTTCAAGTTGAAGCCGCAATTGGGGTTGGTGCACACCCACGCCTTGTATTGCACGGCGGCGCCTTGCCCGCCAAAGTCTGAAAGCGGTACCAGGTCGCCTTCGCCGCACCGCCGGCACGCCGGGAACTGACCAATGTCTACTGTGTTCATCGCACGTCTCCGCACATCCGCGTCACAACCTCACGCAGTTGCCTCTCTCCTGCCTGCAAGAGCCGTACCAGCCACCGGGTAGACGGTAGACTGAGACGCTACGAGTAGCGACGGAGAGGACACTCTTATGATGACACAAGACCAGCGCAACCACACAGATCACACGGCCGCTGTCGCGGACGATCACGACCACGGCCCGCGCGAGGGTGCAAAGATCCGCGTCGGCATCTTGACGTGCAGCGACCGCAGCTCGCGTGGCGAGCGCGCCGATACGACTGGTCCCACCATCCATAACATCGTGGTGGACCGTATGAACGGGCACGTCGCGCAGTACCGTGTGGTGCCGGACAACCGCCAGGCGATTGCCGCCGCGCTCACTGAGTGGGTGGACGAGCACAAGCTGGACTTGATCCTCACCAACGGCGGCAGCGGCATGTCCCCCACCGACACCACCCCCGAAGCGACCCGTGACGTGATCGAGCGCGAAGTCCCTTCGATCGTTCAGGCCATGGTCGCCGAGAGTCTGCGCATCACCCCGTTCGCCATGCTCACCCGCGCCGTGGCCGGCATCCGCAAGCAGACGCTGATCGTCAATCTCCCCGGTAGCCCGAAGGCTGCCACCGAGAACCTGGACACTGTCGCAGAGATCCTCCCCCACGCCGTAGACATCATTCAGGGCCGCGACCTGCATCTTCCTGGCAAGGGTGGCCACGGCGCCGCCAAGCAGCCTAAGCAGGAGGCACACGCCTCGCACGGCGCCCATGACGAGCATGGCCACAAAGAGCACGCCAAGACGCCGGCCGCTGCAGGCGCTCCCACTGCGTCGGGTGGCATGGCGCGCAACGTGGGCGGACCGACCTGCTAGTCCGTTAGAACGCCTAACAGAACCGCCGTTCGTGGTGAGCTTGTCGAACCATGCCCTTCGACAAGCTCAGGGCGAACGGGGGAGGGTGAGCCACTCTTAGTCGCGCGGCCTGGCTGCCAGCCCTTGCTCCAGTAACGCGTCTAGCTCGCGCCGGATCGCTTCCAGCGTCGCCATGTCGCGGTACACCGAGGCAAAGCGGATGTAGGCGATTGGGTCCAGCGCGAGCAGCTTTTCGATCACCAGGTCCCCCACGCGAGTTGACGGCGCCTCGGCTGCGCCGTCGCGCGCCAGGTCCCGCTCCACCTCGTCCGCCAGTCGCTCGATCGTCTCGGCCGGGATCGGCCGCTTCTCGCATGCGATCCGCACGCCGCGCAGCACCTTGGCGCGGTCGTACTCCTCGCGCCTCCCATCCCGCTTCACCACCAGCAACGTCGTCGCGTCGATCCGCTCCGTGGTGCTGAAGCGTCGCCCGCACGCCTCGCAGCGCCGCCGGCGCCGGATGGCGTTGTCGCCCTCGCGCGTCTCCAGCACGCGCAGGTCGTCACTGTGGCAGGACGGGCAGCGCATCGGCGGGAGTATGCCTGGTAGGTGCTGCATACTTCTCTCATGTCGCGCATCGTGGTCGCCATGAGTGGTGGTGTGGATAGCTCCGTCGTCGCCGCCCTGCTCAAGCAGCAGGGGCACGACGTGATCGGCGTCACGCTGAATGTCTGGCCGGAAAGCGCCAACCAAGTCACCGCAGATGCCCGCGATGACGCCGACGCGAAGGTAGGAGCCGCGGAACCGGCAGGCTCAGCCACTGCGCGCTCCAAGGCTTGCTGCGGCAACTCCGCGGTGGACGACGCCCGGCGCGTGGCGGACTTGCTGGACATGCCGTACTACGTGCTGAACTTTCGCGAGCTCTTCCGTGAGTACGTCATCGCCGATTTCGTGCGCGAGTACGCCCGCGGACGCACCCCCAACCCGTGCGTGCGCTGCAACCAGCACGTCAAGTTTCGGCCGGTGCTCCAGCGCGCTGCCGCGCTCGGCGCGGACTACGTCGCCACCGGTCACTACGTGCGGCGCGACCAGGACCCTGCCACCGGCCGCTGGCGTCTGCGTAAGGCGCTGGACCCCTCCAAGGACCAGTCCTACGTTCTCTTCCCCATGCAGCAGGACGAGCTGGCCCGCACGCTCTTCCCGCTGGGAGACATGCCGAAGACCGAGACGCGCCGCCTGGCGCGCGAGCTGGGCCTGCCGGTGGCCGAGAAGCCGGAAAGCATGGAGATCTGCTTCGTCCCGGATAACAAGTACAGCCGCTACGTCACGGAGCACGCGCCGCAGACCGCGTTGCCCGGTCCTATCGTGGACGTGCAGGGTCGCTACCTTGGCGAGCATCCCGGCATCGTGCATTTCACCATCGGCCAGCGCAGGGGCATCGGCATAGCCAGTCCAGAGCCGCTCTTCGTCATCGACATCGACCCGGAGCGCAACGCCATCGTCGTCGGCGCGGACAAGGACCTGCTCTGCCGCGAGTTGATCGCCGAGGATCTCAACCTCGTCGCCTTGCCCGCGTTGGACCGTCCCATCCGCTGCCGTGCTCGTATTCGTTATCGCATGAGCGAAGCCCCCGCGACCATAGAGCCGGTGGAGCAGACGCCCAATGGAGCCCCTGGGGCTAGTGGGAACGCCGCCGCGCCCGGTATGCCGGCTGTCCGCGTCGTCTTTGACGAGCCGCAGCGCGCCATCACTCCCGGCCAGGCGGTGGTGTTCTACGACGGCGATGTCGTCCTGGGCGGAGCGACCATCGTGCAGTCGGGCGACCTATAATCCGCCCGCGCGGAGGCCTGATTCGATGACCGCAGCCGTTCAGCGGCAGACACCTGCCCAACGCATCGAGCGTGAGCTGGAAAGCACCCTGGAGCTGGTGGACGAGCTGCGCCGCCGCTCACGGCGCGATGAGCTGCCCGGCTGGGTCTGGCTACGCGCTGGTCGTGGCTGCTGGCTCACCGGCAACCTGGACTGGGCGCGCGACTTCTACAAGCGCGCGGCCGGCGGCCTGGCGGAGTATGCGATGGACGTCGGGCGCCGCACCGGCACGTTCGAGTCGTACGCCGCCGCGGCGCTGGGCGCCGCCTGGATGGCCGACCAGCGCGAAGTGCTGGCCGATACCGGCCGCCAACTGGATACCGCTGCCGAGCAGATGCTCAACAGTGTGGAGCTGCCGCCGGAGCCGTTGGTGCGCACCGGGCTGCTCATGACCCGCTTGCGCGCCTCGTGGTACCGCGAGCAGACCGTGCTGGTCCGCGAGCACGAGGCGGAGGTGGAGCGCCGTGCCGGCGCGCTGGACGCGTGGTCCAAAGCCGCCTGGCAGGCCGGGCGTGACCCGCTCTCACACGTTGCCATCCGGTCGCTGGTCAACTTGCGCTCCGCCACTCCCGGCCGCTTCACCCCACCTGGCCAGCAGACGCCCACAGAGATCGCCAAGGCCGCCTTCCAGGCGCTCGACCGCCACCTCAATGAGCAGCGTGCCAAGCCGCCGTCCATCGGCGACCTGGTGGACGAGGAGCTTATCTCCCTAGCCGCCGCGTTCAGGGCCCAGAATGTGCCGCTGCCCGTGCTGCGTATGCCGGTAGAGCCAGGCAAGATGGGTATCTAGCCCCGGATCGCTCCGCGCAGCTCTCTGACCGGCTTCACCACCAGACTGCGCCACCCCTGGCGGGCATGGCTGGCCAGCCCCACGTGCGAGGCGATCCCCCAGTGTGCGGTGGTGTGCCGCTCCCTGATCGCCGTCAGCAGATCGGCGGGCGTGTGGCCAGGAAACTCGGTCCAGGCGCCGGCTACCTGGGCCAGGTGGTGCGCGTCCGAGCTGCCCAGCGCTGCCAGCCCCCACTCCGTTGCATTCAGCCGGCGCAGGCGCGGTTCGGCGCGTCTCCCCCCCACCACGCCGCTGCACAGCTCCACGCCCAGCAGCGTGTCCCGAACACCAGGCTCCATTAGCAGGCGTCGCAGCGCCTGCTCCCCCAGACTCGGTACCAGCGTGCTAAGCGCGTGGGGCACCACCACAATGCCCCCGGCCGCCGCCACGCGCTCCACCGTCTCCCGCAGCGGCCGGAAACGCGGGAACGGCCGCGTAGGGTATGGCGCCTGGAAGAACAGCGCGACGACGTGTCGCCCCCAGGAGGCGCTGATCTCCGTGCCCACCACGGCTCGCAGCCGGCCGCCCGGCCGCCCGGCACACCACTCCACCGCTTCCAGCGCCCCTGCCACCTGGTCGTGGTCCGCTACCGCCACCACATCCAAGGTGGTTTCACCTTCCGCGTGGGCCAGCAGCTCCGCCACCGTCATCATGCCGTCGCTGTGCGCGCTGTGCAGGTGCAGGTCCGCCGATCCCAAGAGGTTGTGCTCCCACGCTCCGTCCTCCCCGGATTGTGGCAGGCGGGGGGATGCAGTACGCTCTGGGTGATGGCTCGTTCCGCCGGCTCACGCAACGTGTGCCGGTCTCCCCAGTACCTTGGTACGGCGCGCCGCCAGCTGGCTCACCTTGTCGCGTACCTGGCCGTCGCACTGGCATTTGCCGTCGCCATGGCGCCGTTCTCCTCCTTCACGCTGGGCACGGCGTATGCGCAGGCGGCGCGCGCGCCGTTCGCGCCGGGCGACCCGGTGCCGGCTGTCGTGCTCCAGGCGTATGCCGAGCTGCCCAACGCGCCTATGGATCCCGCGGCCGCCGAGGTGGAGCTGGTGGATCGCATCAATGCGCTGCGCGTCGCCTGGGGCGAGCGGCCGCTGGTGATGGACGGAGTGCTGATCGCCCTGGCGCGCGAGCGCAGTGCGGACATGGCTGAGCGCAACTTTGTCTCGCACGATATCCCCGGCGTCGGCTACGGTCCAAAGTGGGCTCAGACTCAGCTGGCCGGCGGCCTGTACGTCTACATCGGAGAGAACCTTGGCCTGAGCCCATTCCCTAGCGAGATGATGGCTCAGACGCTTTTCGATGCCTGGGTTCAGTCGCCCACGCATCTCGAAAACCTGGTCAGACCGGAGTTCAAGCGCGTCGGCATTGGCGTGGTCGAGGCGCCTGGCCCCGTCGAGGGAATGACTCGCAAGTTCGTCACGCAGTACTTCGCGGATTCGGCCCGGCCGCTGGCGCGTGTGTAGCGTGACCGTCCCTCGCCTCGTCCGGTGACACCCTAGTGCCCCGTGTCCGAAGCCACTGGGCGATCCTCGGCCAGGTCCGGCGCTCGCTCGCGGCGGGCGATCCAACGCTGGCGACACTGATCGAGTGCCGGCGTGCGGACTTCTACGCTGGTGGCGTCGCGCCAGACGCGCTGCGTCTGTTCGCCGGCCGGGACAAGCCCAGCTCCCACTTTTACGACGACCAGCGTCCCGACACGTGGGACCTGGTGCTGGAGACCCTGGCGGCTGCCCACCCCGTGGTGGCGGATCCTTCCAGCTTCACCGCGGCGCAGCGGGCCTGGTTGGCCGGGTACCTGACGCACGTGCAGACCGACGTGGCGTACTGGCGTATCGTGCTCTCGCGGCTGCCGCCGTTCCCGGAACACGCCTCCATCCACCACGGTGCGTGGATGCTCGCGGACAGCCTGCCGCTGCCGCCCGATGAGCGTGTGCTGAACGTGGATGCGGTGGATTTTGCGGCCGCTCCGCCGTGGGTGGACGTGCCGGCCGTACGCCGGCTACTGGAACGGATGACGGGCCGTCTCCTGCTGCCCGACGGCATTATGGCCACCGAGCTAGCGTACACGCGTGGACGGCCGGACTCCGGCGGCCGGGGGGACGAGGAGTTGCTGCGCGAGCACGGCGCCGCGTGGGAAGCATCCCTGGCGCAGGCGCGTGCCCTGCTATCCCCTTTGGTGTGGCAAGACTTCCAGGAAGCAGCCGTGGCGGGCTCAGTGATGCTGCTGCGCCGCTATCTTGGCGCCCTTAGCGTGCCGGAGTAGGAGTTGCCGGCGCTGCCGGCTGTGTCAGGTCCTCGGTCCACACAACCTCGGCTGCGCGGGCGCCGTCACGCGCGGTAGAGGCCAGCTGCCAGATCACGCCAGCGATCTGCGCCACGTCGGCGGGCAGCGCGCTGCCGTCGGAGGCGCGCGGCGCGTCCGGCCGCCGGTCGGCCTCGCGGGCAATGGCGCCTGCGCGCGTCAGCAGTGCGTCGCGTGTGAGGTAGGCGGTCAGCTTACCGTCACGTCCCGGTTGGTAGCGCAGCATGCCCACCAGCTCATCGCGTGACACTGTCCAGGTGGCATCCTTCCAGCGCAGCGTCACCGGCTGGTCGATCAGCTGGTTGGCCTCGTCACGCGCCCGCGCCAGGTCCAGGTCACTTACCCGCGGCGGGCGCGGCGCCAGCCGCACCGTGACGCGCCGGTCTTCCGGCGCGGCTGGAGACGTAGAACGGAACAGCGCTTGCACCGCGGCAAACGTGCCGTTGTAGTCCGGTCCACGCCCGTCTCGCGCGTTGCGCAATCCGACGCGGTAGCGGTTCTCCTGCACTGTCGCCGGTAGCGTCACTCGCGCGGCTGCTGCGGCGCGCAAGTCGGTCCCGGACCCACTCACGGTGGCGCCCGGCACGGGATCGCCTGCGCTGCTGCTCGTCTCCAGGCGCCGCTGTTCGGCGGCCACGGCCGCGGCATAGGCGGGGTTCGGCGCGTCCACCCGCGTGGTCAGCAGCTCCAGCGTTGCGTCCACCGGGTCCTCGGACACCCAGGGCGCCACCTCCCGGCCCAGGAACCCCGCAATGAGCCCGCTGTCCAGGAAGAGCTCGTACTGCGGACGCTGCGCCGCGGGCAGCGTGGCGTACTCGCGCGGCGTGTTGAGCGTGCTCGGTAGCACCACCATCTGTGCCAGCTCGGTCCGCGTCAGCGTCCAGCGCTTTTCGGCGACACCCGGCAGCGCTGGCGTCTCAATCGTGAGCGGCTGCTCCAGTAGCGCGTCCGCCCGCGCGCGGAAAGGCTCCAGGTCGGCCAGGCTCAGCCAGGGCCTGTCTTCGGCGAAGACCATCTCCACCACGCGCGGCGTGGCCGGTGAAAGCGAGCGCTCTCGCGCCGGCTCGAACGTCTTCGCGGCATCGGCCACCTTTCCGGTACGCCCCGGTTTGACGACCACCCTGCTGTTCTCGATGGCAAACGTGGGGTTCTCCGCCGGTTGGTCGGCAGCGCGCGCCGTCTTCTCCACGAACGCGGCCAGCTTGTCGTCATTGAGCTTGGCGCCGATCGGCGGCCGGCCGGCGGAGAGGCCGGTGATATCCAGCATCTCGAAGGCGGCCGGCGGGTCGAGCGCCCACGACCGCGCGCCATCGCGGAACTGCAGCGCACTGCCCAGGAGAACCTCGATGGCATCGCGCGCGGGCACGAGGTCCGCGTCGGCGATACCCGGCGGCGCCTCCTCCAGCACCAGGTCCACGTGGCCAGGCAGTGTGCCCACCAGCGACTTCTGCAGCCGGTCCAGCGTGGCGTTCACGTTCAAGCGCCGGCCAGTCTGTGCCGGTGAGGTGTGGACCTCGAACCGATCGCCCGCGCGCGCCACGCTCAGGTTGGCGTTGAGCGTCACGCGCTCCACGTCCGCTGTGATGCCGCCCAGCACTGATGAGGCGCGCTCGCGGTCGAACCGCACCGTTGCCGGCACGTCAAAGCCATGGCGCAAGAGCACCAGCTGGTCGCTGAGCCAGGCGCGCAGGTCGTCGTCGCGTCCCACCATCCACGCGCGATCCACCAGCGCCGCCACTTCGGCTTCATCCGCCGCCAGGCCCATGGCGCCGAGCGAGACGGAAATCACGTCGTCGTCGTAGCGTAGCTCGAACCGTCGCCGTGACGCGTCGCGCAGATGGACGCGCAATGCCCCTGCGGCCTCGTCATAGCGCATGCGGCTCAGGTCCAGGCCAAAGACCCGCACGCCGGTGTAGATGCGGTCGGTCTGCTGCTGCCGGTAAATGGCAAGGATGCTCGCGGCGAGCAGGAGCGGCAGCACGCCCAGGATGAGCAGGAGCCGGAACGGAAACCCCAGCCTGGGAGGCGCGGCGGGTTTCGCCAGGACCTCCGCCGGCAGGGTGACGGCGAGCGGATAACGCAACCTGGCAGCCACGGTCCCAGTATAGCCCAGCTTTGACACGCGGCCGGCGCTCATATGAAGGATGGGTGATGCGACCGCGGCTTATCGGCCCGCTTGGCCTGCGCCCTGCGCTCCTGCTGCGCCCCCCGCCCCTGACGTGCCCGCGCTGACCCCGCTGCCCATCCCGCCAACTGTCCCGGCCGTACTTCCCAATGTGCCTGCTGCGCCTGGCGGAAGCACCGTGCCGGCAGGCATACCACCGGCCGCAGCGCCTGCCACGGCTGCACCGGCCATGCCGTCCATAGCACCGGTATCCACCGGTTGGCCGTCGGCGGCCCCACCCTCCGGCATCGGTAGGAAGCGCACGCCCGTGCCGTACGCCACCACCGCCGGCCCGGCGGACGTGGGGTAGTGCAGGAGCCGGATGGCGATGATGGCATCGCAGCCGTGCTCGCCGCCGATGTTCTGCAGATTGGTGAGCGCCTGCATCACCGGCTCGCGGCCGCCCAGCGCCTGGCCGAACATCACGCCCAGCTCCAGGAACGGCCGGTTCATGGTGTCGCGCGTGCTCAGCGCCGGGCCGGCCGAGATAGTGGCCGCCGGCGGCGCCTGCACCGCGGAAGCTGCCGTGGCGCCGGGAATCCCGGTGCGCTGTAGCGCCATGCGTTAGCTCACGTCCCCAGTCTGATGTGCAGCGCCCCGGCCCGGTTCACCCGTGCGTCGGGGACACGCCGCTGCGATGCCTCCGCCGCGCAGCGCGCTGCTGGCTGCCGAGTATAGAAGTCCTGCACGCACCAGGCAAGAAAGTTGGCGCGCTGGTTACTGGAGCGCAACCACCACAGGTCCTGCGCCTTGAAACTGTCTGCAAACTCATGATCTGGCGAGTCTTCTGGCGCACAGACGGATGGAGGCGGCGTAGATGACGGCCGCGCTGCTATGGGGCGAGCGCTCGTAGTCCTTGGCGAGGC
>CADCTC010000206.1 GCA_902805635.1 uncultured Chloroflexota bacterium | reverse complement strand
CTGGAGAACGAGCGCGAGGTGCGCCGGGCCGAAGGCGAGCGGGCGCAGGCAGCAGCGGCCCAAGCCGAGCGCGAGCTGGCGCAGCTGACGGCGCAGCGCGCCGGGCTGAACGAGCGCGCCCGCTCGCTGCATGAGCTGGCCGAGCGCGAGATCGGCGAGCTGCCTGCGCCGCAGCAGAACGAGGCCGGCGCGGCGCCACTGCGCTCACGGGCTGACCAACTCGCTGGACGCCTGCGCAACCTGGGACCGGTCAACCAGGTCGCGATGCAGGAGCACCAGGAGGCAAGCGAGCGGCTGGAGTTCCTGCGCACGCAGCTGGCTGACCTGCACGCCACCGCAACCTCGCTAGAGGCCGTGCGCGATGAGCTCGACGCGGGGCTGGAACAGGACTTCGGCGCCACGTTCGGCGCGGTGGCCGAGCACTTCCGCACGTACTTCGCACGACTGTTCGGCGGGGGGGACGCCCAGCTCCTATTGACCGACCCGCGCAACCTGGCCGAGACCGGCGTGGAGATCATGGCGCAGCTACCGGGCAAGCGCCGCCAGGAGCTGGCCCTGCTCTCCGGCGGCGAGCGTGCGCTGGTTGCCGCAGCGCTGCTGTTCGCCATGCTGAAAGCCAAACCGAGCCCGTTCTGCGTTCTAGATGAAGTGGACGCTGCGCTGGACGAGGCGAACGTGGGACGCTTCTGCGACGCGCTGACCGAGCTGTCGGCCCAGACTCAGTTCATCGTGGTCACGCACAATCGGGCGACGATGGAGCGTGCCGGGGCGCTGTACGGTGTGACGATGGGTGCGGACGGCGTCTCACGGATCGTCTCGCTGCGGCTGGACGCGGTGCCCGCGCCGGCGCACGCCGGAGGGGACGGATGACCGGGGGCGGAGCTGGGAGGGGGATGGGACCAGGCACAACGAGCCGGCGTCCCAGCGTCTCGCAGGTGGTCCTGGACGCGCGCTATGAGCTTGGCCCGATGATCGCCGAGGGCGGCATGGCGCAGGTACGCCGGGGGCACGACCTGCGGCTGCGGCGCGACGTGGCGGTGAAGCTGCTGAAGCAGCAGCTGGCGGCATCGGCGGAGCTGCTGGCGCGCTTCCGCGTAGAGGCGCAGCAGGCCGCGCAGTACTCGCACCCCAACCTCGTCAACGTGTACGACGTAGGCCAGGACGGGCCCTACCACTACATCGTAATGGAGCTGCTGCCGGGACGCACGCTCAAGGACCTGATCGCCGGCGGCCCACTGCCAGTAGAGGACGCTCTGGAGCTGACCCGCCAGGTGGCCTTGGGCATGGCGTTCGCCCACAAGAAGGGCGTGGTGCACCGGGACCTGAAGCCACAGAACGTGCTGCTGACAGAGGCGGGGCACGCCAAGGTGGCGGACTTCGGGCTGGCTCAGACAGGCGAAAGCGCGCAGCTAACTCAGCCGGGGACGGTCTGGGGCACGGTGCAGTACCTCTCACCCGAGCAGGCGCAGGGGCTGCCGATGGACGCGCGCAGCGACATCTACTCGCTAGGCGCGATCTGCTACGAGCTGCTGACCGGTAGACCGCCTTACGATGGCGATACCCCGGCGGCGATCATGATGAAGCACGTCTACGACCCGCCGCCCGACCCGTCGGAGGTCAACCCGGTGGTGCCGCCGGCGGCGGCGAGGCTGGTGCAGCGCGCCATGGCCAAGCCGGTGGACGACCGCTTCCAGAGCATGGACGAGCTGGCGTACGCGCTGGTGGAAGTCCGCGACGCCGCCACCGCGGAGACAGCGCTGTGGCGCGCTCTGCCGGCGCAACCTGGCGCCGTGAGGCAGTCGCCGACGAGCCCACCAAGCACGCCGAACGGAGCGTCCGGCACGACCCGCGTGCTTGCTCCTGCGGAGGCGCCTGCTATCCGGCCCGGACCGGGTGGACGTCCCGGCCGCCGGCCGCTGCTCCCTCCGGATCGGGAGGCCCCCGCCCGCACCCGCCGATCGAGGCGGCGTCTGCCGCTGGTGCTCGCCGCGTCGGTGCTGCTCTTCTTTGCGCTGATGGCCGTGGGGGCCAGTTTGGCGCGGCAGTTGCTGCGCATCCCTCCCACCACGGCCGGCCCGACTCCCCGGCCCGCGGCCAGCGCCACCGCCGCCGTGGCCGGCGCGACCGCTACGACGGCGCCTCAGCCAACGCCGACGGTGGCGCTGCTCCCGGTGCCGAACGTCATCGGCGATCCACTGCCAACAGCTCAGGCCAAGCTGGCAGCGGCCAACCTTGCCGCCGAACAGGCAGGGGAAGAGTTTAGCGACGACGTGGCGCGGGGCAGTGTGGCGCGGCAGGACCCGGCGGCAAACGCGCGGCTGGAGGCCGGCAAGCCGGTGCGCCTGACGCTCAGCCGCGGCCCGCAGAAAGTGCGCGTGCCGAGCGTGGCAGGCAAATCGTTCGACGACGCGCGCGGAGACCTGACCGGCGCCGGCTTCGTGGTAAGACGCGACCAGGGCTACAGCGCGCGCGCGGCCGGCCAGGTGTACGAGCAGCGCCCGGCGGCGAACGAGTTAGTGGACCAGGGGGCCGAGGTGACGGTCTTCGTCAGCCAGGGCCCGCTGGAGGTGACGATGCCGCAGCTCAAGGGCCGGCCGGTGCAGGAGGCGCTGGATGAGCTACGACGTCTTGGACTGCAGGCGACGGTTGGCGAAGTGGTGGACATAAGCGTTCCCACGGGCGCTGTCTCCCAGACTGCCCCAGACGCGGGACAGCAGGCCAGGCGCGACCGGCCCGTGACCGTGGCGGTCAACCGCGGTGTACCGGCCACGCCAACGCCGGTATCCGCAACCCAGGTGCCCGCCGCGGCCACTGCGCCGGCCGCCACGGCAACACGGCCGGCTGCGACCACCACCGCTGTGCCGGCGACGCCGACCAGGCCCGCGGGCGCAGCGGCCACGGCGCCGGCGGTCCCATCAGCGACAGGGGCCCCTTCTCGGCCGCCCGGCCAGGGCGGCAATCCTCCGCCAGGCCAACGTCGGCGCGACGACTAACCCTCGGCGCCGGCAGTGGGTGTTGGCGCCGGCACCTTGAACCATTCGAGCGCTTTTTCAAGCACGGGGTCGCGCCGGGAACGCTCGTCTTCGAGCGTGGTCTTGACCTCGATGGTCGGCGCTAGGCCCTGCCCCTGAATCTGCTTTGAGGCTGGCGTCAGCCATGCTCCGGCAGTGACTTTGACCGTCGACCCATCGGATAGGTCGTGCGGCACCTGGACGCTGCCCTTGCCAAAGGTCGTCTCGCCGATGAGCGTGGCACGGTTGTGGTCACGCAGCGCGCCTGCCACCACTTCCGCCGCGCTGGCGCTGCCCCGGTTGACCAGCACTGCCATGGTGAGGTCAGTCGCCAGGCCGCCTGGTCGCGCCACCAGCGGCTGCCGGCGTCCATCGCGCTCTTCGTAGGCAACCACGCTGCCTTCCTTGAGGAACTGGCTCGTGACGTCGACCGCACCGCCGAGGTAGCCGCCGGGGTTGTCTCGCAAGTCCAGGATGACGCCACGCACGCGCCGCGAGCGCATGTCACGCAGTGCACGCTGCAGCTGCGACAGCGTCTGCGTGCCGAAGACGCGCACGCGCACGTAGCCGATCCCCTCGGCCGGGTAGCGGCTGGTGACCGACTCGAGCTCGATCCGGGCGCGGGTCAGCTCCAGCTCCACCGGCTGCCCGTCGGGGTCGTCTACACGCTGGACCACAAGCTTGACTTTGCTGCCGGGGGAGCCGCGCAGTAGCGAAGTTGCTTCGGCTAGGCTCACCGTGCCCACCTCCCGTCCATCCACGCGCAACAGCAGGTCGCCCGTCCGCAAGCCGGCACGCGCCGCGGGACCGTCCTCTACCGGCGCCAGGATGACGTAACGGCGGTCACGCAGCTCCAGGTGCGCCCCTATCCCCTCCAGTAGGCCATCCTGGCTCGCCTTGTCCTCACGTGACGCAACGGGATCCAAATAAGAGGCGTATTGATCGTTGAGCGAGGCGAGCATGCCCTTGATGGCGCCCTGCACCAGCCGGCGGCGGTCCACTGGCTGGCGGCCGTATTGCCTCTCGACGAAGTTCCAGGCCTCCCAGAACGTGTCGAACTGGCGACCGATGTCGGCCGGCGGCCTGGCCGATCGGATGGACGGCGCTTCTACCGACGGTGCTCCGTCTAGGCCGGCATCTGCGCCATCTGCACCAACTTCCACTCCCGCTGCGGTAGGCGGCTGCGCGGAGGGGTCGCGGCGGCCGTAGCTCACGCCGGCGCCGAACGATAGCGCCGCGATGGCCAGGACCATCGCCGACAAGGCGAGCATCCGTCCGTGGGACCTCAGCCAGGGCATCCCTGTGCGCCGGTAAACCAACCGCTGCTGTCCTCGCGCGTGAGCCGACTCCCCGCCGGGTGCACCCTAATCCGCAGGCGCACCGTACCACAGGTCGCGCTGCGGTGGCTATGCAGACGAGCGTCGTCCGCTGCGGGAGTGCGGGCGGAGCTAGCGCGGCAGGTACTTACGTGGGTTCTGCGGCTGGCCGTTCTCGCGCACCTCGAAGTGCACGTGCGGGCCAGAGGTGATGCCGGTCATGCCGATGTAGCCGATGGTCTGGCCCCGCTTGACGCGTTCTCCGGCCTTCACGGTCGGCGCGTAGCTCCCCACGTCCAGATGCGCGTAGAGCGTGGACAGGTTGCCGCCGTGGCCGACGATGACCATCATGCCGTAGGACTGGTCGGGCTTACCAGGCACCGCGAGGCCGGCTTCCAGCACCACACCGTCGGCAGCGGCCAGCACGGCGGTACGGCTCTGCTGCGCCAGGTCGATACCGGTGTGAAAGTTCTGGGCAAACGTGCGCTCGCCCCACTCGGTGGTCACCACGGGGTTTGGCACCGGGTATTGCATGTTGTAGGAAGAGGGCTGGAGAGAGCCGGTGCTGACCGAACCGGGCAGCGGCGCCTGCGTGGCGGCCGTGCGCGCGGCAGGCGAAGTAGTGGCGCCCACACCGGCTAAAGTGGTGGCTACGCCGGTGCCGGCCGTGCTGGTGGGAGCAGCCGCCCGCGCTGGCGTAGCCGTAGCGCCGGGACGACTGGCGGCCTGCGTAGGACTGGCGGAAGGTCGCGCGGCCTGGGCAGTCTGAGTGGCCTGAGCGGCTTGGGCTGCTTGAGCAGACTGGGCGGCCTGAGTGGCCTGGACGCGTGCCTGGGCGGTGGCACTCGCGTCTGCGACGGCGCGTGCGGCGGTGGCCTGGGCGAAACGCTGCTGTTCCAGCCGTTGGATCTCCTCCTGGCGCTGGCGCTCGATCTCCGCCAGCTCGCGCTCAAACTGCAGCTCCAGGCTGCGAATGCGCGATGCCTGGGTCTGCGACTCGCGGTCGAACTCCGAGAGCGCACTCTCGGCGGTGCGCTGCTCCTGCTGCGCCATCAGGACCAGTGACGCCTGCTCGGCGCGGCGCTCCTCGAGCGCCACACGCTGCTGGTCCAGCTCGTCGCGCAAGACGGCCTGCTCGGCGCGGTTGCGTGCCAGCGCCTCGCGTGCCAGGGTCAGCTCGTCGTGCTCGGAGCGCAGCTGCCCCAGCAGACGGTTGTCCACGCGCGTCACGGCCTGCATCATGGTCATGCGGTGCAGCGCGTCGGTGAAGCTGCGCGCGCCCAGCAGCTGTTCCAGGGGGGAGGTGCGGGTGAACTTGTACAGCGCACGCAGGCGGGTGCCATAGACACCGGCGCGTTGCCGGACCGCTTCCTCCTTGGCTGCGATCTCGCCCTCCAGCCGAACGGCCTCGGCATCCACGCGTTCGAGGTCAGCTTCGGCCTGCCGGAACCGCCCAACCGCCGCCATCAGGTCGGCGTCCACTTTGCGCAGCTCGGCTGCGTAGGCGCCGGTGACGCCGCGCAGCTGTTCGACCACCACCCGCTGGCCCTGCCGGCGGCCGGTCAGGTCACGCACCGCGCTCTGCGCCTGGCCGATGCGCGCGCGAAGGTCGGAGAGTGTGTCCGCGTTGGCCGTGGTGGGGGTGAGGACGAGTGCAAACACGAAGAAGGCCAGCAGCGCACGGTGAATCCAACGCATCTAGGCGCCAGCTCCAACCAGGACTGGGCTCAGCACCGGGAAGGCACCGCTGACCGAGGCCACGGTGGCGGCACCGGTGCGTGCCGCCGGAACTGCCTGGTACGCAGCGGAGGACCCAAAGGCGCCGTGGCGCTCGTCGCGGACCAGGTGTCCACCTGCCAGCTCGACGACTCGGCGCTTCAGGCCGTTGACCACGTCACGGTCGTGGGTGGCGACGAGGGTGGTGACGCCGCGACGGTTGATGTCCGCCAGCAACTGCACAATCTGCCAGGATGCGTCCGGCGGTAGGTTGGCGGTCGGCTCGTCGGCGATGAGGATCTGGGGCGAGCGAACGATGGCGCGCGCGATGGCGGCGCGCTGCTGCTCGCCGCCCGAGAGCTGGCGCGGGAAGCGACGTGCGTCGCCGGTGAGACCGACGAGTTCAAGCGCCTCCATCACCAGGTCACGCGTGCTGCCGCGCCGCGGCGCGCCGGAGACCTGCAGGCTGAAGGCGACGTTCTCGTAGATGGTCTTGTCCGCGAAGAGGCGGATGTCCTGGAAGACAATCCCGATCTGTTGTCGAAACCACGGGACCCTACGCTCCGGCAGCTGGGTGAGGTCGTGGCCGGCCACGATGAGCACGCCGCTGCTGGCAGTCTCGGCACGGATGAGGAGCTTGAGCAGTGTGCTCTTGCCGGCGCCGTTGCCACCTACCAGGAAGACGAAGTCGCCGCGCGGCACGCCGAGCGTGACGCCGTCCAGCGCCTGCTTGCCGGTGCCATACACCTTCTTGACGTTCCGCAGGACGATCATGGGGTGCCTCGTACTCCGCTCAATCGCATCATTCCGGTGCTCACTGGGCGCCTCACTACACGTCCAGGAAGCGCCGGACGGAGATGTAGCTGCCGGCCGCGCCGATGGTGACGCCGACGGCCGCGGTGAGCGCTGCGAGTTTCAACGGAAAAGTCGGGTCGAGGTTCACCGGGAGGAACTGCACGAGGGTCAGGAACTGTTGTTGGGCCGGCTGGTAGCTGGCGCCGACCACCAGCGTGGTCACCGCGGCGGCAATCAGGCCGCAGAGCACCCCTTCGAGCACGAACGGCCAGCGGATGAACCAATCGGTGGCGCCCACCAGCTTCATGATCTCGATCTCCTGGCGCCGGGCGTAGACCGCAAGCCGAATAGTGTTTACGATGACGAAGAGGGTGATTCCCATCAGCCCGATCACCATCGCAAGGCCGGCGACGCGGGCGTAACGGGTGATGCGCAGCAGGTTGTCCACGACATCTTGCTGGAGCGCCACGTCCTCCACCAGTGGCTCGCCGCGCAGTTGCGCGGCGAGGTCTGAGATGCGGTTGACGTCCTTGAGGCGAACCTCCAGGCTGGCGGGCAGCGGGTTGCCGGTGACCATCTCCAGCAGGTCCTTGCGCTCGGCCAGCTGCTGCTTGAGACGCGCCATGGCGTCGTCTTTGGAGAGGTAGGTCACGTCAGCCACCAGCGGATTGGCGCGCAGCCGCTCGGAGAAGCGCGTGACCTCCGCCTGGGGGGGATCCTCCTTGAGATAGGCGATCAGGTTGACCTTCTGCTCCAGGGCGCCCATGGCCACATTCAGGTTACTGACCACGATGACGAAGCCGTTGAGCATGAGCATCATGACGGCGGCGGCGAAGACCGCAGCGGCGCTCATGGTGCGGTGGCGCCAGAAGTTGACCGCGGCGGTGACAACGGCGTAGCGCACCACCTCGAACAGGCGCAGGATGGCTTGCATCGGCAGCCTACTCGTACCCCGCGTCAGCCTGGTCGCGGACGATGTGCCCGCCTTCCAAGGCGATAACACGCCGGCGCATGGTGTTCACCAGCTCGCTGTTGTGGGTGGCAAAGACGATGGTGGTGCCCAGCGCGTTGATGCGCACCAACAACTGCACGGTCTGGGCAGCGGTGTCTTGGTCCAGGTTACCGGTAGGCTCGTCGGCCACCAGGATGGAGGGGCGGCGCACGAGGGCGCGCGCGATGGCGACGCGCTGCTGCTCGCCGCCGGAGAGCAGGTTCGGGTAGCGGTCAGCCTTATCGGCAAGGCCCACTAGGTCCAGCGTCTCTGGGACCAGCTGCTGCACCTCGGCGCGAGCATAGCCGGAGACCTCGAGCGCGAACGCCACGTTCTCGAACACAGTCTTGTGGGGCAGCAGCTTGAAGTCCTGGAAGATGACACTCACCTTGCGACGGAGGTGCGGGATGTCGCGGCGGCGCAGACGGGCAAGGTCCTGTCCGTCTATAAAGACGCGCCCGCTGGTGGGAAGTTCCTCGCGGATGAGCAGGCGGATGAAGGTGCTCTTGCCTGCGCCGCTGGGACCGACCAGGAAGACGAAGTCACGCTCCGGGATCTGAAGGTCGACGTTGTCCAGCGCCAGGACGCCGTTGGGATACGTCTTGCAGACGTTGTGCAGGACGATCATATGGCCGGGTCAGCGGCCGTTGGCCCTGAGCTTGTCGAAGGGCGTGGTTCGACAGGCTCACCACGAACGGCGTTGTTGAGAGCGAGAGTCTACCCCTGTCCCGGCGCTACGGCCCTGCCACTATGCCGATCTGGCTGTGCAGGTAGGCGCGCATGAACTCGTCCAGGTCACCGTCCAACACGGTCTGGGTGTTGCTGGTCTCCTGGCTGGTCCGGTTGTCCTTGACCATGTTGTAGGGGTGCAAAACGTAGGAGCGGATCGAGTTACCGAAGCCGGCGCCGGTGTGCTCGCCCTTTAGGCGACGCTGCTCCTCTTCTTGCTCGCGTAGCTGGACTTCCAGCAGCCGGGAGCACAGGATGCGCATAGCGACCTCACGATTCTGAGTCTGCGAACGCTCGTTCTGGCAAGTGGCGACGATCCCGCTGGGGACGTGGGTCAGGCGCACGGCGGACGAGGTCTTGTTGACGTGCTGGCCACCGGCGCCAGACGAGCGGTAGACGTCCATCTGGATGTCCTCCGGGCGGATCTCGACATCGACGTCGCGCTCGACGACGGGCATCACCTCGACCAGCGCGAATGACGTGTGGCGGCGCTTGGCCGAGTCGTAGGGTGAGATGCGGACCAGGCGGTGGCCGCCGCGCTCGCCGCGCAGGTAGCCGTAGGCGTAGTCGCCCTGCACCTGGATAGTGGCGCTCTTGATGCCGGCCTCTTCGCCGTGGGTGAGATCCAGGATCTCCGACTTGCGCCCGCTCTTCTCGGCCCAGCGCAAGTACATGCGCAGCAGCATCTCCGCCCAGTCCTGGGACTCGGTGCCGCCTTCGCTGGCGTGGATCGAAATGAGGGCGTCGTTGGCGTCGTACTCGCCGCCCAGCGCGAGCTGGAACTCCATTTCGTCTAGGCGCGCGGTGAGCCGCTCCGCCTCGCCGGAGACTTCCTGGCGGGTAGCATCGTCATCCTCTGCCTCGGCCAGCTCGAGCAGCTCGATCAGGTCGGCCGCGTGGCGGCCCATCTCGGTCCAGGCGGCGGTGGAGGCGCGCAGCTGGTTGAGCTGGCGCATGGTGTGCTGCGCTTCCTGGGCGTCGCTCCAGAACTCAGGAGCCTGGGTCAGTGCCTCCAGGCGGTCGATCTCACGCTGTTTGCCGTCGACGTCAAAGACGCTCCTTGTAGGTGTTGATGCGCTGACTGAGCGCGGTCAGCTGAGCCTTGAGGTCGACGGGAATGATGCTGGTGGTCATGGGAAGACGGATCCTTCGCTGCGCTCAGGATGACGGTGGCTGAGTGTCGCCGATAGCGGAGCGGTGCTGCACGCCCCGAACGGAAGTATGCAGCTGGCGTCAGCCCTTGCCGCGGTTCTTCTTGAGGGTGCGCTGGCGCTCTTTCTTGGCGAGTTCGTCCTGGCGATTGCGTTCGGCCCGGCTCACGGTGCGGCCATCCTGGCCGCCGGAGCCGAGTCGGCGTCCGGCGGCGGGCTCCACGTCACGCGGCGCATTGGTCATCATGCGGCGCATGGGAGCCGGTGGCTGGGTCAACTCGGCCAGGCGTCGGGCAACGGCCGGGTTGGCGGCTATGGGTCGAGACGGGGCAGCCGGCGCCGCCGGTACCGCTACCGCCGGCTCCACCTCCTCATCGTCATCCACCATCCCGTCTACGGCGCCGCCCCCGTCCGTCATCTCGACAGAATTCTGTAGGCCGTCTGAGGAGTCGGACCACGCGCCATTGGGCTCATCGCCCGCGCCGGGCGGCGCTTCTGAGAGCTGCACAAACTGCGACGGCTCGGCGACGAACTGGATGCGGAAGATGGCGTTGGAGACGTTGGCCTGGACGTCGGAAAGCAGCGCCTGGAAGAGACGGTAGGCTTCGCCCTTGTACTCGGTGAGGGGGTCGCGCTGGCCGTAGGCGCGCAGGCCGATGCCGGCGTTGATATCGTCGATCGTCGTCAGGTGGTTCATCCACAGGCTGTCGATGATCCGCAGCAGGGTGCCCCGCGCGGCGAACTGCATCAGCTGGGGAGAGTACTGCTCCTCCTTGGCGGCGTAGGCTTCCTCTGCGCGCGCGCAGAGGGCCTCGATCAACGCCTCGCGGCCCAGGCCATCCAGCTCCTCGCCCTCTTCCGGGGTCATCTCGGCGCCGAACATCGACTCGATGGCGGTGTAGAGACCGTCGCGGTCCCACTCGTCAGGGCGAGGAGCGTCGGTGTGCTGCTCTACCAGCTTGGTGATGTAGTCCTTGACGATGCCCAGCACGATGGGCCGCACGTCTTCGGCTTCCAGGATCTGGCGCCGCTGGGCGTAAATGACCGAGCGCTGCCTGTTCATCACGTCATCGAACTCGACGGTGTGCTTGCGGATGTCGAAGTTGTAGCCCTCGACCTTCTGCTGGGCCGCTTCGATGGAGCGCGACACCATGCCGTGCTCGATCGGCTGGTCGTCCTCCAGGCCCAGGCGGTCCATCAGGCCGGCGATGCGCTCGGAGCCGAAGCGGCGCATCAGCTCGTCGTCCAGAGAGAGGTAGAAACGCGACGAGCCGGGGTCGCCCTGGCGGCCGGCGCGCCCGCGCAGCTGGTTGTCGATGCGGCGCGACTCGTGGCGCTCGGTGCCGATGATGTGCAGGCCGCCGAGCTGACGGACCTCTTCGATCTCCTCCTCGACAGGGGGGTTGCCGCCCAGGATGATGTCGGTACCGCGGCCGGCCATGTTGGTGGCGATGGTGACGGCGCCCTTACGGCCGGCCTGGGCGACGATGCCCGCCTCTTGCTCGTGGTACTTGGCGTTGAGGACGGAGTGCGGGACACCGCGCTGCTTGAGCAGGGTGCTAAGGTGCTCGGACTTCTCGACTGATGTGGTGCCGACCAGCACCGGCCGGCCGAGCTCGTGCATCTCCTCGATCTCGTCGACGATCGCTTCGTACTTGGCGGCCGCGTTCTTGTAGACCAGGTCCGATCCGTCTTCACGGATCATGGGCCGGTGGGTGGGGATGGGAACCACTTCCAGGTTGTAGATCTTGCGGAACTCTTCGGCCTCGGTGGTGGCTGTGCCGGTCATGCCCGCAAGCTTCTTGTACATGCGGAAGAAGTTCTGCAGGGTGATAGTGGCGATGGTGATGTTCTCGCGCTGGATGCGCACATTCTCCTTCGCCTCCAGCGCCTGGTGCAGGCCCTCGGAGAAGCGCCGGCCCTGCATCAAGCGGCCGGTGAACTCGTCCACGATGACGACGTCGGCGTCGGGGGCGTGCTCGCCCGGCTCCAGGACGCGGCCGTTCGCTATGAGCACGTAGTCGCGGTCGCGCCGGAAGATGACGTGCGCCTTGAGCGCCTGCTCCAGATAGTGGACCAGGTGGTAGTTCTGCTCGCCGTAGATGTTGTCCACGCCGGCCAGCTGCTCGACGCGGTCGATGCCCTCATCGGTGAGCACGACCGACTTCATCTTGGCGTCAACGGTGTAGTGCTCTTCCTCCTGCAGCTGCGAGACGATGCGGGCGAACTTGTAGTACGTATCGGGCGGCTCTTCGGCCGGGCCGGAGATGATGTGGGGGGTACGCGCCTCGTCGATAAGGATAGAGTCGACCTCGTCCACGATGGCGAAATTGAGGGCGCGCTGGACCACCTGGGAGAGGTCGTAGGCCGACGAGTTGTCGCGCAGGTAGTCAAAGGCGAACTCGTGGTTGGTGCCGTACATGATGTCGGCGTAGTACGCGTCGCGGCGTGAGACGGGACGCCAGTGCATCAGGCGCGCGTCGCCATGGTCGATAGCGTCCTGGAACGTGGGGTCGAAGACACCGGAGAAGTCCGGCACGATGACGGCGACGCTGATGCCCAGCGCGTTGTAGACGGGGCCGATCCAGCCACCGCCGACGCGCGCCAGGTAGTCGTTGGGAGTGACCAGGTGCACGCCCAGTCCAAGCAGGGCATTGAGGTAGAGCGGCAGGCTGGCCACCAGCGTCTTGCCTTCACCGGTGCGCATCTCCGCGATGCGGCCCTGGTGGAGCACGATCCCGCCCAGGAGCTGCACGTCGAAGTGGCGCAGGCCGATAGTGCGCTTGGACGCCTCGCGCACGGCGGCGAACGCCTCCGGCAGCAGGTCGTCCAGCGTCTCCACCTTGCCGGAGCGGCCCGACCGTGCGGCGCCGTTCAGGTGCAGTGCGCCATTACTTCCGGCGGCGCCATTGGTGCTTGTGCCGTCAGCCGTGGCAGGCGGCACGACACGTCCTTCGTCGTCCAGGTCCAGGCCCAGGCGGCGGCGGAACTCCACGGTCTTGCCGCGCAGCTCCTCATCGCTGAGCGCCTCGAACTCTGGTTCGAGCGCGTTGATCTTCTCCACAAGGGGCTCGAGCTTGCGGGTCTCGCGGTCGCCACCGCCGCCCACAAGCTTGCCCAGCCAGCCAAGCATGTTGAGTTTCCAGTTGCCAGTTGCTAATTATCGGTACGGGAGTGCAGGCGTCTCGCCATAGGCAAGATCACTGCACAAGCGCGGCCACCAAAGCATTGACGCGAGGACGCGCGGCCGCAGACCAGATGGTCCCACGCAAAGTGTACGCGGAACGGACCTCACCCCGACTCGTATTCCCTGCCCATATAACAGAGAGCCGGGCAGCAAGCCAGGTGAGCGAGAATAGCCAGCGCGCGAGCATGGCTCTCTAGGGGAGCATGTCAGCTCACGTTTGGCGTGAGCAAGCCGGCGTCGGCGCGGTCCCACGCTTCCTGGACGAGGGCCCACAGCGCCCCGGAGACGATGTTGTGCCCGCCGAGAATGACGGGGACGGCGCATTCATTGGCTGCCTGGGTGAATTCTCGGGCGATCGGGTCAGTGATGGCATCGAAATCGCCGAGGTCGCTGGCAAAGCGATCGTTCACACTGAGGTCGAGTCCCAAATGGAAAAACAGAGCACGCGTGTCGAAGAGCACGACGTCCGAGTACTCGGCGAGTCGTGCGAAGAAGCGAGTCGGGCCGAGCGCAAGGTAGAGATCACCGACGAGTGTCTTGGCTTTGCCGGGCGCGTCACGACCAAAGGACTTCATGCTGCGCTCTTCGGCAAAGATGCGCTTGGGGCCAGGAATATCTGAAGGACGCTTGCCCCACAACTGCGTATCGACACGGCCGATCAGTGTCACCTGGGTGCGCTCCTGCAGCAGGAGCGGCATGGCGACCTGGATGCGAGAAGTGTCGGGCAGATGTGCTTCTAGATACGCCCGCAGATGCGGTCTGAGGCCGCTCTGCACGGCGAGGCATGCAAGATCGGTTGGCGTATCGATGTCGAGGCTGTTCTCAATCGCCGGTTCCAGTACGTCAGCCGTGAGCCCGACCCCGGGGCGCGACAGCAAGTAGGGGACGCTATTGTCCTGAGTATCCGGTAGTGGAATCCGCCTTAGGGCTGCGGGCTCCGTGATGCCATAGAAGTCGGCGGACCCACGGTTGTTCGTCACGACGGTGCGCTCGGCGGCGCTCAAGCGCCGGCACAACGCATGCAGGCTCTCAGGACGGAGCAGTGGTGCCGCGCCAGCGCCAAAGTACAGCGGTCGCTGAATGCCATGCTGCTGGATAGTGTGGAGGAGGAACTTTCCAAAACGGAACGGTTCACCAGGCGGGTCGCGCTCGACCACGACGCGGTCCACCGTCGAGAGCTCGTCCCCGAACGCACCGGCGTTTGTGGCGACGATGACTCGGTCTACCAGCGGGCACTCCAGCGCCAGGTCCACCATGTCCCGCGCGGCCGCGGCGCAGGCGCCGGAGACGAGCCGCTCCGGGGCGCTCGCGGCGTGATCGCCATAGAAGATGATGACGCTGACTGGTTCCTGGCTCACGTGCAGACGTGAGTGTGCCGGATGGGCGGGCGACAGCCGGTCAATTGCTGCGGCGCAGCTAGCGAACGGCCGCGAAGCGAGTCTCGAGGTTGGCGAACTTGGTCTGACTGTTGACGAAGGCAAGCTCGATATCAGCCGTGGGGCCGTTGCGGTGCTTGGCGATGATCACGTCGGCGACCCCCTTGCGCGTCGTCTCCGGGTCGTAGAGCTCTTCGCGGTTGATGAACATGACGATATCGGCGTCCTGCTCAATAGACCCGGATTCTCTCAAGTCCGAGAGCTGGGGACGGTGCTGGGGGCGCTGCTCGACGGAACGGTTGAGCTGGGACGCGGCTAGGACCGGGACGTTCAGCTCGCGGGCAAGCTCCTTCAGTGAGCGTGAGATATCCGAGACTTCCTGGACGCGGTTCTCGGTGCGGCGACCCTGCATCAGCTGGAGGTAGTCCACGATCACGAAGCCGAGGTCGTGCTCGGCCTGGAGGCGGCGCGCCTTGGTGCGCAGCTCCATGACCGAGATGCCGGGGGTGTCGTCGATGTAGATCGGGGCCTCGGAAAGCTCGCCAATGGCCTGCGCGATCTTGGCCCACTCGCCTTCTTCGATGAAGCCGGTGCGCAACCGGTGCGAATCGATCTCGGCCTGGGAGCAGATCAGACGCTGGACCAGCTGGTCCTTGCTCATCTCCAATGAGAAGATGCCCACCGGGATGTGGTTCTTGAGCGCGGCGTGCGTGGCCATGTTCAGCGCGAACGACGTCTTGCCCATGCCCGGCCGGGCCGCGAGGATGATGAGGTCGGACTTCTGGAGACCGCCGGTGAGGCCATCGAGTTTGGTAAAGCCGGTCGGCACGCCGAACGTCTGGCCGCGGTGCTGGTGGATGTAGTCGATCTGGTCGAAGTAGTTCTCCAGGATCTCCTTGATCTCGACAAACTCGCGCGTGCGCCGGCGCTGCGTAAGGGCGAACAGCACCTGCTCGGCTTTGTCCACCGCCAACTCGGCGTCGTGCTGGTAGTCGTACGCGACTCCGGCGATCTGACCGCCGGCGGTGATGAGGCGGCGCAGGGCGGCGCAGCGCTCCACGACGTGCCCGTAGTACTCGACGTTGACCGCCGTGGGCACCATATTGATGAGTGACGTGAGGTAGGCGGGGCCGCCCACCTGCTCCAGGCGGCCGCGCCGTTCAAGCTCGTCGCACAGTAGGACGAAGTCGGCCGGCTCGCGCCGCTCGAAGAGATCGAGGGCGGCTTTGTAGACGGTGCGGTGCGCCTCGCGGTAGAAGTCCTCGGGCAGCAGGAATCCCGCGATGCGGACGATGGCGTCCCGGTCGATCAGGATGCTGCCGAGGACCGATTGCTCGGCCTCGACGTTTTGCGGCGGCAGGCGCTCTTCGGACATGGAACACTCCGGTGTCCGCCACCGCGACCTGCGTGACGCCCCTCTCCCCTGCTGTCCATGCAGCGCATGGGCTTCCACCTCGCCCACAAGGGGAGAGGAGGGCTCAGGTGAACCTGCGCGACTGAACCGGGACGGATCAGTCGCGCGGTGGTAGTAGAGACGAGCTAGGCAGTTGCGGCGGCGGCGGCACCGGCGGGCGCGACTGCGCCGGCTTCGTCCACCACTGCCACACGGAGCTGTGCGTGGACCTGGCCGCTAAAGCGAATGTCCACGGTGTGGTCTCCGAGCGTGCGGATGGACTCGTCCAGCGCTACGTCGCGGCGGTCGATCTCGATGCCGTGCTGCTCTTTCAACGCGGCTGCAACGTCGGAGTTCGTGACCGAGCCGAAGAGACGGCCTTCGGCGCCCGCGCGCGCGGAGATGGTGACCTGCAGCTGGCCAATCCGCTCGGCGAGCGACTGCGTTTCGGTCATGCGGCGCACGTCTTCCTTGGCACGACGCTGCTTGAGCAGGTCGATCTGCTTGAGCGAACCCGCGGTCGCGGGAGTGGCCAGCGCGCGGCGCAGCAGGAAGTTACGAGCGTAGCCGGGCGCCACGTCTTTGACGTCGCCGGTGCGTCCCAGGGTATCGACGTCTTTTAGGAGGATTACTTTCACGTGTTGATGTGCTCTCTCGACAGAATCGGGAGAGTGTATCAGGGTGCCCGCCCCGCCGCCCCATCGGACGCCGGACACCCTGGCTCTACACGCGTGTTACCCCAGTGTGCCCAGCGGGTTGACGAAACTGCCGTTACGCAGGATCTCGAAGTGCAGGTGTGAGCCGGTGGAGCGGCCGGTGCTGCCCATCGCGGCGATGATCTGGCCCTTGCCGACGGTCTGGCCGGGGCGTACGCCTATAGACGACAGATGGTTATAGGTGGTGCTGTAGCCGTTGCCGTGGCTGATCACCACGCGGTAGCCGTAGCCGGTGCTGTCCCAGCCGGTGAAGGTGATGGTGCCGCCATCGGCGGCAGCGATTCCCGTGCCGATCGGGGCGGCGATGTCGATGCCGGGGTGCCAGCCACTGAAGTAGGTGGTGATGACGCCGCGGGTCGGCCATGAGAGGCGGCCGGTGGGCACCGGCGCTGCAGGTGCAGGAGCGGGAGCGGGCAGCGGGACCGGCCGCAGTGGCTGGGCCGGCTGTGGCGCAGTGCGCGGCGCTGGCTGCGCGGGCACCGGGATCGCGGGGCGAGCAGCAACTGGAGCGGGGGCAGGGGCGGGCGTGGGCAGGGCACGGCTGACCGTGGGTGGTGGCGGGGCAACCGGCCGGCGCACGAGGGGCAGCTGCCCGCCGGGGATGACCAGCACCTTGTCCGCGACCAGTCCTTCGCCGGGGCGCAGGCGGTTGAAGTCGACGATCACGGCGGGATCGACGTTGTACTTGCGGGCGACATCGTCCAGGTTGTCGTCGGCCCTGACCTGGTGGAGCGTGCCGGGAACGGGCGGCACCCACAGCTCCTGTCCGGGCTTGATGATGGCGTCTTCGTCCAGCCCGTTGGACCACAGCACGCTATAAGACCCGACGTTGAAGCGCGCGCCGATGTCCCAGATGGTGTCGCCGGGCTGGACTGTGTACGCAGCGGGGGCGGAGCGAGGCGCGGAAGGCGCCTGAGACGTCGTTGAGACGGCCGGACGCACGAGTGAGTCGCGCACCTGGACCTCGCCGGTGCGCGATCCGAACGCAAAGCGGCCGGCCACCGACGCCTGGCCCAGCTCGGCGCCCATGCTGCCGGCGCTCATCAGCGCGGCGACGGGATCGTCGGGCCGGCTAAAGCCGCCGGAGAGCACCGCACCCACGGCTACCGCCAGCACCAGGCCGTGCGGCAAGAGGCGCGGCGCCGTCGCGAGCAGCGTTGCCGGACTCACGGCGAGCAACTGCCGCCACGCCAGCGGGTGCGCCGCGGCCGCGCGGGCCGTGTCGGCTACTGCGAAGAGGGAGGCCAGGGCAGCCCGGCCGCCGCGCGTCACGCTGTGCTGCCAGGCAGGCAGTGCCGGCCGTGGCCGGGCAAGCGATCCGCTGCGTTCCCCTGTCTCAGGTCTCGCTCTCGGGGCCCGTACTTCGGGACCCCGGCGCGCTCCGATGGCGCCGGAGAAAGGTGGCAGCCGATCTGCCCCTTCGTCCATAGCCCCCGAAGGGCGCAGGAGGACTACTCCCAATATGCGCTCCTAACTCGGTGGTTTGCTCGTGCGGCGCCTTGCGCTGCGTTGAGAACGGTAGCACGGACGGCGGCAAAGTGTCTACTCTGGGGCACTCTTGGGCTACGTCCGTGTCACATGACGTGACCAACGTGGAGGGTGGAAAGCGCCCTGCGACGCCCTACCCGGCGGATGCAGGACGGCCGTCAACGAGTCCCACTGGCTCGCCTCGGACGCTGCTGCCGTCGATCCTCACGAGCCCGGAAAGACCGAAACGCGACCCAGGTTGACGTGGTCGGCTGGCGCGCCGCCCGGCAGCGTAACGGGCAGCCGCTGCAGCGTCTGGAGATCGTACAGACCAGTGTTGAGGACGTAGTCGCCGGGCGGGGCATCGGGGCGGATCTGCACCTCGTGGGTATCGGCCACGAGCTGGCGCGGCCGCCAGCGGCTGGTGGGTAGCTGGCCACCACCGGGCGGGCCGTCCTTCTGCCCGCGGATGGCGCCCCCGGCGTCGGCCACGTGGTTGAAGACGTTGTAGTCGCGCGGCGGGCGGGCAGTGGCCTCCCAGTACAGGATCAGGCGCAGGGTGCCGCTGGGGTGGGTGGCGCGCGCGGAGAGGTTGTAGCCACGCAGGACTATGGTTCCGCCAAAACGTGGCGCAGGATCAAGCCAGATGTCGTCGGTGGTTCGGTCCCACGGCATCTGGTACAGCTGGAACCGGCTGTGGTTGCCGGGCTTTGGAATGTCGAGCACGAGGCGCATCTCGGGGTTGCGCCGGCGGAAGAGCTGCTCCTGCTCGCCGTTGGGTGCATCGGTCAGCACGTAGTAGAGATCGGCGCCCTGGTTGGCCAGCAGGAAGGCGCGCGTCGCCTGGCGTTCCAGGCGCTCCGCCACCGGCTCTCGCTCGGGCACAAAGCCCAGCGTGACGCTTGGCTGCTCAAGCAGGTAGGCCGTGACCCCGTCGCGCGGCATGCCGGTAGCGTCGCGTGTGAGCACCACCACTGGCTTGCGCTGCGCCTGCTCGCCCAGGTAGTCGACGATCTCGCGCAGGCCATAGCCAGCGTAGTTGCTCTCGACGTACTGAAAACGGTCGGTGATCCAGCGCCGGTCGTTCATCCAGGGCGCCGAACGCGGGTCCGCCAGCAGCGCCGCGCCGAACTGCGCCGCCGGCCAGGCCACCAGCGCAACCCCGGCCGCCGCAGCCAGGCCGCGTGCGCCACGCCGGGCGCCCAGCAGCGGCAGCACGCCGCTCACGCGGCCGCTCAGGCGCCACGCCTCCACCAGTAGGTAGGCTGCCGCCGGCAAGGCGCAGACGAAGCAGAAGACGATGTACCGCGAGTAGATGATCTTGGCGGTCAGGACGAACGCGGCGAGCGGCACGGCGACCCACAAGAGAAGGATCAGTCCACCCCGGCCCGCGTGGCCGGTATGACCAGTTCGCAGCGCTGCCAGGAACAGCCCGGCAACACAAGCCAGCGCCAACGCTGGCCCAAGGTACGTGCCGGCGGCAAGGGTGACGAAGGTGGCGTTGGCCAGCCACAGGTCGAACGGAAAGCGCAGCGCTTCACCCGCCGTGAGCGAATAGCGTTGGAAGTTGCCTTCCTGAAGGTTGTCGACGATGGGGCTCAGGTAGAGCACCGAATAACACGCCGCCGCGATGAAGAATGCTTGCGAGAGTCGCCACCAGTTGGCCAGCGAGCGCAGGCGCCAGGCGGCGATCACGAGCGGCACGAGGCCGACGAAGAAGAGCGCGGAGAGCTTGGTGAGCAGGGCCAACCCTATGCAGGCGCCCAGCTGCGCGGTGCGCCCGGCGGAGGGACACTCGGCCCAACGCAGCGCGGCGAGCAGCACCAGCAGGGCGGTGGTGGTAACCAGGCTGTCGTACAGCGCCATGCGGTCGTGCACCAGCGCGATCGGCGCCAGGACGTACAGCGCGCCGGACAGCCACCCGGCGGCGTGGCCGAAGAGGCGGCGCCCGAGCACCACGAGCAGGGTGAGGCTGGCCAGTCCGGTGAGCACGGAGACCAGCCGGCCGGCGATCAGGCGGTCCTCGAACAGCGCCAGGAACGGGGGCATGAGCCAGGCGAGCAGCGGCTGCTTGCCGTCTTCAAGCGAAGCGAGCCACTCCTCAACACCTGAGCCGTAGAGCGCCCGCACACCCCATGTGATGTAGGTGCCCTCGTCACTCACCATGGGCAAGCTGCCGAGATTGACCAGGCGTGTCAGCAGGTAGGCAGCGCACAGCGCTATGGGCAACGCCAGCGGCCGCCAGGTACGACGGCGGTCCAGCAACGTCACACGGGTTGCGGTTGGGGGGCGCACCGATTCGCCGGAACGTGCCGGGAAGCGCAACCGGTAGCGCGGCGCACGGAACGGCGCAATGAGAGGGCGAGCGGTAAGAGCGATAGCGCCAGCCAGGCCGCCGCCAGGATGCTCCAGAACTCCACGAACCGGGTCCGGCGCGGCAGCGCGGTGAACCATAGGTCAAAGCCCAACGCCCGCTCCGGCGCTTCCGGCACGAGCGTGGGATGGCTGTCCGCCCACGGGTAGCGGCGCAGGGCGGGGTTGTCCGCAGGGTCGCGTGGCGCGCCTCCGGTGCGCCACGCCGCCAGCGTGTCGTACAGCGTGGCGCGCGCCAGCCAGGCGTGACCGAGGATGGGGGAAAACCGTGGCACCAGGCGCGCCTCGTTCACGTCTACGCCGCGGCCTAGCTGCGACCCTACAACGCTGAAGTACGCGCCGTAGTCAATCAGCACACCCAGCATGGAGACGGCGACGCCGGCGACGATGGTGGCAGACGCAGCTGCCCGCACCAAAAGACGCCAGGAGCGCCACTGGGAGAAGAGCGGCACCAACCCCATCAGCGCAAATGGGACCGTGACGTACATGTAGCGCGCGCCCCAGGCCCAGTCGCCGTGCCAGGCCCACCAGCGGCCGAAGTAGAGCAGCTCGGCGGCAAAGACCAGTCCGGCGGCGACAGCCTCACGGGGATAGCGACGCCCCAGCGCCGGCAGCAGCATGAGCCCGGCGACCACCGGCGGCGCGAAGAAGAACAGCCCCTTGCCGGTGCTGGCTAAGAGGTACTGAACGCCCAGGTGGAGTGGCGTGGTGAAACCAACCTTCGGCTCATCGCCGTAGCCGAACTCGCTCAGACTGCCGAACCGGTAGACGTTGAGCGTGAGCTGGAATACGGTGCACGCCGCGAACGGCAGCGCCGCCGCCAGCGCCACCGGGAGCAGGCGGCGCGGGCCGAGCGAGCGTCGCTCCCAGAGCAGGGCGGCGAAATAGAGCGCCAGCGGCGCGAGCACCACGACCGACGCGGCCTTGGTGAGGAAGGCGAGCCCGGCGGCGGCGCCCGCCAGCGCAGGCCACACGATGTACGCAGCTCGCCCGTTCGCGTGCCGCCAGCGCAAGAAGGCGTAGAACGTGGTCAGCAGGCACAGCGTCTGGAGCGGCTCGGAGAAGTCGGCGCGGGCGTAGGGCCAGACCAGCGACGCGAAGCCAAGGACAAGCGTGGCCGCGGTGGCCGATAGGCGTGACGCGCCAAGGCGCCGGCACAGCAGCCAGAAGACGCCGGCTAGCGCCACGCTCACGGCGCTGTTGGTCATGCCCACGGCAAAGCGTGCCGGGCGGTCGTCGCCGGCATTGAAGAGCACGCCCGCCGCCTCGCCCGCAACCAGGAAGGGCGCCTGGGCCAGCGAGGTGCCCAGCCCGTACTTCCCGTAATAGCCGCCGCCGCGCCCAATGGCTGTCTCCGGACGCGGCGGCACCGCCAGCTGGCGGCTTAACACCAGCGCCCGCGTGGTCTGGTAAACGGTCTCCCCGTCACCGCTAGTGAGGCGGCCGGCCATCGTCAGCAGGTAGACCGCCAGCAGCAGCAGCAGCAGGCGCGACAGGACGCGCCGGTCGCTCCTGTCCACGATCAGGCCATCCTCTCTTCGGCCGCTGTGTTGGACCTAAGAGGCGGACCAGGCGGACGCGGTGCACGCGCCTGCCCACGCGACCCGGACACGCTCCACAGCAGAGCGCTGTTGAGCGCCAGCGCCAGCGCGCTGAGCGAAAAGCCCAGCTTGACGGAAAGTGGGTCGTACCAGAAGCGCACGCGGTGCGTGCCGGCAGCGACGGCAACCCCACGGAAGAGCACGTTGGCGCGCAGCACCGGCGCATCGGCGCCGTCCACGGTCGCCTTCCAGCCGGGGTAGTGGGTGTCAGTCAGCACCAGCAGCCCCGGCCGGGTCGCCGTCACGTCGATCTCCACCGACTGTGCGGCATAGGAGGTGATCGTCGCGCTGCCCGCTGGAGCAGCGGACCCACTCGCCGCAGACGCCGGGCCGGTCTGTAGGCCGGGGGATGGGCGTTCGACCACCGCGGCGCTGCGCCAGTCGAGCGTGCGCAGCAGCGCCAGCGCGCGGGCCGGGACCGGCTCAGCGGTAATAGTGTCGACGACGAACGCGCGCGGCCCCGGCGCCCGGTGCTCGTGCAGCCACGCGGCACCGGGGGCATCATCGCGCGCGGTCCAGCCGGCGCCGGGGGAGCCGGAACGCCCATCGGTGAGCAGGTAGCGCACGTTGAGCGCGCCGAGCAACGCCGCGTTGGGCTGGTCGGGCGGCTGAGCCGCGAGCGTGAGGTGCGCCACGGGGGGCTCGTGCGTGACCAGCAGCTGTTTGAACAGCGCGAAATCTCGTAAAGGAAGCAGGCCGCCGTCGTACCCGTCGATACTCGGCAGCCCGTAGACCACACCCAGGTTGGGGCGCACCACTTCGCGCATGGCAGCGTAGCGGCGGTACTCGCCGCCCTCTGGAATGGCGCGACGCAGCCGCTCGCCCTCCAGGCGTTCCTCCACCGCCAAGCTCAACGTGCGGTCGGGCACGGCTGTCCCCGAACGGGAGAGTGAATGCAGGTAGCGCGCGATAGCGGGCTGCTCGCGGTAGAGCTCGGCGGCGCCGGGACGGTTGTACTCCATCTCGCGCGCGGCGTAGGTCAGCTCCAGGGCAAGCCCCGCGGCGAGCACGACTCCAGGCCAGGCGGCGCGGGTGAAGACGCCGGCTAGCGCCAACCCGGTGGCGCCCAGGCCCGCGATGAGCCAGAGCACCGCCACGCGCGCGTGCGGCAGCCAGTGGATGGCGTGCACCTCCTGGCTGCGCCAGGCGAAGAAAAGCAGCCCACCCGCGGCAGCGACCACGGCGAGCGCGTAGCTGCTGGCGGCAGCTTCACGCTGAACCGCCGCTAGCCGGTAGCGCAGCGCATCGGCGCCAAACGCCGCCAGGCCCGCCAGCGCGAACGTGGATACCAGCAGCCAGCGTCCCGGCGCACGGAACGAGCCAAACATGGGTATCCAGGCGTGGAGCAGCGGGAAGAGTGGGGTGTAGGCCGCCACTGCCAGCGCAATGGCGAGCAGCGCCAGCGACGCCAGCGCCAGCACCGTGCGGCGCGCGGGGGAAGCGACGGCGCCGAGCGCCAGCGCCAGCGCGGTGACGCCGACGTAGCCGATCACCTCCTGGTTGGGCATTGAGTAGAACGCCGGCAGCAGCGACTCGAGCATGTAGGTGCGCTCGATACCGAAGCCCACGGCTTCCTCTAGAGGCACGCCACCCTGGCGGTAGGAGAGCCCGGACAGCTCCAGGGTGGGTACCAGCTGCGCCGCCGCCAGCAGAGCGCCATTGGCGACGATGGCGGCCAGCGCGGGCAGGTGCATCCAGCGCACCGGCGCCCAGGCGGGCGGCAGCGCCGTGAAGCCGGCTGCCAGCAGCCCCAGCGAGAACAGCGTGTAGTAGACCTCCTGCGTATGCCCGGCGGTGAGCTGCAGCGCCACAACAACGCCTCCCGCGACGAACCAGCGAACGGGGGCAGAAGGAGCGAACGCGCGCCTCACCCAGGCTTGCAGGGGCGATCTCCCCCCGGCTCCCCACGATACGCCGAGCGCGTGTGCCAGCCGGAACTGGCACAGCGCCACCCAGGGGAGCCAGACGCCGGCGTGGACCTGGTTGAGATGACCCATGTGCGCCGCGAAGAAGCCGCTGCCGGCAAACGCGATGGCGCCGATGAGAGCGGGAACGGCGCTCAGTCGCCACACCCACCGGCACAGCGCGTACATGCCGGCGCCACCGGCCACGAGGTGCAGCCACTGGCTGAGCGCCACGGCACGCGGGAACTCCAGCAGCAGGAAGAGCACGTTGGGTGGGTAGAGCACCGCCATCTGAACGTTGGCGAGGAAAGGGACGCCGAAGAAGACCGATGGGTTCCAGAGCGGCAGCTCGCCGCGCCGCAGTGCCTCCACGGCGAATACTTTGCCGGGAAAGAAGTAGTTGAAGAGGTCGAAGCCGAGCATGGCGCCGCCCTGGAGCAGCGTCTTGCGCAGCAGGTAGGCGCACAGCGCAGCCAGCGCCGCCAGGCACAGCGCGTCGGTTGCGGTCCGGGGGACCAGGCTAACCGGGCTGCCGGAGCGGCTGCGCCACGAGAATACGCGAGCAGCCACTACCAGCCTGTAACGGGCCACGCGTGTGCCAGAATGCAGCCGCCATGATCGAGCCTGCCGCCAAGCGAGTCGCGAAGTCTGCCGTGGTGATGAGCCAGTTGATGCTGCCATCAGACGCCAACCCGTGGGGCAACGTCCACGGCGGGAGCATCATGAAGCTGGTCGACTCGGCGGCGGGCGTGGTGGCGATACGCCACTGCCGCACGCGCGTGGTAACGGCGCGCATGGACGAGATGAGCTTCCTGGAGCCGGTATTCATCGGCAACGTGGTGACGCTCAAGGCCAGCGTGAACGACACCGGCCGGACTTCATTAGAAGTAGGCGTGCGCGTGGAGGCGGAAGACCTGCGCAGCGGGCGCACCTGGCACGTGGGCAGTGCCTACCTGATCTTCGTATCGCTGGACGACGATGGCAAACCGGTGACAGTGCCGCCGCTGCTCAGCGAGACGCCGGACGAACAGCGCCGCCGCCTGGGCGCCCGCGACCGGCGGACGCGCCGCCAGCGCTGAATCGGCAATTCCCGGAAAAACCGGAACGGCGGCCGTGGCGGGCCGCCGTTCCGGAGCGAGTGAGGAGAAGGAAGGAGAGAGAGGGGTCAGTCCATACGCAAGACGGGATGCTGCAGCTGCACCACATGCTCGGCCGCGGGCGTGGCGTCCACGAAGTCCATGTCGCACAGCGGGCAATGGAACGTGCGCCCCTGCCACCAGGTGCGTCGCTGGCCAAGCACCGCCGCCTTCAGCCCATCCAGGCTGTGCAGCCCCCGCGCGTGAGCGCGCCAGGAGATAATCGGCTCCAGCCCGCTGTCCTCCAGTGACTGTGCCGGCGTTGTGCTCTGCGCCGCCGCCAGTCGGGGAGCCGCCAGGCTGCCGGCAGGTCCTACGAAGGACCCTGCCTCACTGCCTGTGCTGAAACGTTCGAGTGCCACCCTATCAATCCAACCTGTTTCGTGGAATGACAGGCAAACAAAAAGACCGAAGGAATAGCCTTCGGTCTCTGCTACCCCTCTTTCAGGGCCTACGAGGTTAGCTGGCGGGTTCGGGCTGAAAGAGCTGCCCTATCCTCTCTTTGGAAGAGGAATACACCCCATGCGTTGGGTCCCCCGTTCTCGCCTTCCGGCGAGACTCGGCCGTCTCTTCGGTTGTCTGCCGCTCACGACTGCCTTTCAGCATCCGTGCGCAACCTGACTATAGCGGCCGCCGCAGCGCGCGTCAAGCACTTTTTTGCCGGATTTGTGGCGCGTTATCATGACGCCACGTGCCTTCCCAGGATTCTCAAGATGTAGCCTCCGCGGCGGGGCCCGCGACCGGGCAGCGGCGCCTGGTGCAGCAGATGAACCCGCAAGACAACGTGGCGACCGCGCTGGTGGAGCTGACTCCCGGCATGGTCGTCTCGCTGCCCGGCGCAGACGGGGTGAACGGCGCCGTGGAGGTTGTGGTCGTCGGCACGGTGTCGTTCGGCCACAAGGTGGCGCTCGCGCAGATCCCAGCCGGAGCGCCGGTGCTCAAGTACGGCGAGATGATTGGCCTGGCCAGCGCCGACATCCAGCCGGGGGAGCACGTGCACACCCACAACGTGGATTCGCAGCGCGGGCGCGGCGACCTGCACAGGTAACTCTACTTCACCACGAACTGGGGCCCCAGCCCGCCTGACCCATCGAACGCCAGCGGCGCCGGGTCCTCGAGCACTTCCAGCTGGGGATTGGCACGCACTTCGTCCAGCAGCGCCTCTGAGACGTACAGCTCTTCTAGGCGCAGCGTGCTGTGGACGCGCGCCAGGCGCACCGGGCCCGTGGCGGCGGACGTCTTGATGGCGACCTGGATGGCCTCACGGTCTGCCGGCAGCGCCAGCGGGACACGCGCCACGTCCGGAGCATTGGCGGTCACGCTGTTCATCAGCATGGCCTGGTAATCGATTTGCTCCACCAGGCGGCGGGTGGTGAAGTCGGCCCACCCGACGCCCAGGGCGTTGCCGTGCGACTCCGGCGTGACGTCGCGCACGACGATGCGCCGGTAGTCGGGCTTGCGCTCGCCACCCAGGCGGCGCCACATGCCGATCACGTTGGGGTCCATGCCGCTCCCGGAGATGTTCTTGCCGATCCAGTCCACCACCAGCACGTCCAGCTGCTCGAAGGGGATGCGCGGCAGCAGGCCGTTGCTCAGGCGCAGCAGCTCCTCGTCCGCGGCGTGGAACTGCTCCGGCGCCACAGCCCGGACGTGGAACGGCTCGTCGGCGGCGTTCTCCACGATGGCTAGGCCGAGCGACACCTTGCCGGCAGCGATGGACACGCGCGCGGCTTCAGGAATAGTGGTGGCCAGGCCGGCGTTGTGCATCGTCTCGGCGCCGCGCTGCTTGCCAAGGCCCACCGCCAGCATCTTGCACAGGCCGCTCTCGATGGGCGCCTTGAACGCGGTGTGCGCCTTGACGCGCCCGCACACCACCACGCCATCCGCCTCAAACGCGTTGCGGTCCATGTAGACCGGCACGCCGAGCGGCGTGCGGCCGACCTCCACCACCTCCATCGTGGCGCGAATAGGGGCGCCGGTGCGCTCCTCGGTGATGCCGTAGCCCTCCAGCACCTCGCGCTGCCCTTCGGCCGTGGCGCCGCCGTGCGAGCCCATGGCGGGGACGATGAACGGCTCGGCGCCCAGCTCTCGCAGCGTAGCGACGCACGCGGCCAGGATCTCCGGGATCTGCGTGATCCCGCGGCTGCCCGCAGTCAACGCCAGTCGCGCACCGGGGCGCACGCAGACGCGCGCGTCACTGCCCAGGATGGCCTCCCGAACGGCGGCACGGACATCTGTAATGTGCTCGGCCGGGAAGCGCTGGCGGATGCGGGCAACGCGCGGAAGATCGACGTCGAAAACCATGCTGCGCCGATTCTATTCCTCCCGCCGGAATGTGACCAACTGCACTTGTTGGCGGTGGGGGGTTGTGGTACATTCCGGCTCGTCCGCTCCGCGTGCCGGAGAGGTGTGCATCCCGGCCCGGTGGCCGCGGGGCGTCACCGCTCCAGGCGCCGTTTCCGGCGGGCGTTGTCTGTGTCCGCGGTTCCCATGCGGCCCTATCCCGAGCATTGTCATGCCCGCGGCCGGGGCCGTCTGTGTCCGCGGCGGCAGGCGCGCCCGTCCGGCTCCGGTGTGTCAGGCGACGCGGACGACGGATGCACGCAGCGCACCCAGAGGTGGCAATACCGGCGCTCCCGTCAGGGCGCGCCCAACGGAGGCAGGAACGCAGATGCCGACAGCCAGACCCGCAGCGACGACGGTTTCGACCCTTTCTGAGAAGGCGCAGAAGCTCGGCCTCTTCACGCGTGAAGACGTCGAGAAAGAGTTCGTCGCCGCCAAGTCCGGCTGGTCGAAGGGCAGTGAATACCACTGCCCGTTCTGCGACAAGGAGTTCTGGTCCCCTTCCGGCGCGCGCAAGCACATGAAGACCCAGGAGCACCCAGTCCTGCGCTGGGACTGGTACTGAGCGCACGCTCGGCACACGCCCGGGGGACGTGAGTCGGCGAAGGGTGGGCACGTCGAGGTACACGCGGCTGGCATTTGGCCCTACAATCTAAGGGTCGATGGTGCCTCTTCCTGACACTTTCCTGGGCTACCGCCGCGCCGATGGCCTGGCGGGCACGCGCAACTACCTGCTGGTGGTGCCATCCGTAGTCTGCGCCAATACCGTGGCGCAGCGCGTGGCCAGCCTGATCCCCGGTGCGGTGAGCGTGCCGCACCCGCACGGCTGCGCCCAGGTGGGCGACGACGTCGTCCTGACCGAAAAGGTGCTGGCCGGCGCCGCCGCCAACCCCAACGTAGGCGCGGCGCTGGTGATTGGCCTGGGCTGCGAGACGTGCCAGTCCGGCTCGGTGGCGGACCGCGCGCGCGACCTGGCTCCCGGCAAGCCGGTGGAGTCGTTCTCCATCCAGGAAGCCGGCGGCTCGATCAAGGCCATCTCGCGCGGCGTGGAGGCGGGTAAGCGCCTGCTGGGGCAGGTCGCCCAGCAGCGCCGCGAGCCGGTGCCGCTCTCAGAGCTGGTGCTGGCACGCGCGCGCGGGCACGCCGACGAGGCGACTGGCCGCGTGTCCGACCCCGTGGCCGACGTAGTGGCCCAGATGACGCTCGCCGCCGGAGGGAGCGTCATCACGCCGGACTACCTGCCCGACGCCGCGGTGCGCGCCGCGCCCGACGGCTCCCAGTTCCTGGACTTCGCGGAGAAGGTGCATGGCCATGGCCGCTTTGTCATGCGCACGCCCGACCTGGACACGGTGTCGGTATCGGCGATGGCGGCGGGCGGGGCGCAGGTGTGCCTCTTCACCACGGGAATTGGCTCGCCGCTGGGCAACGCCGTCAGCCCCGTGATCAAGGTGTGCGGCAACCCCGAAACCAACGAGAAGATGGCGGACAACATCGACTTCTCCACCGTGCCGATGCTGCACGGCTCCGCGAGCGCGGAGGAGCTGGGCGAGCGGTTGTTCTCCATGCTGGTGGACGTCAGCAACGGGCAGCTCACCAACGCCGAGATCATCGGCCACCAGGAGTTCGCCATCCACCGCATCGGGCCGACGGTTTAGACCGCACCCCCAACCCCTCTCCCATAGGAGAGGGGAGGTTCGCCTGCGAAGATCGGTGGCGACGTAGGGGCGGTCATTGCGGAGCGGGGAAGCTCGATCGCTCTGAGGCACGCTAGCACGCGCTCACGGTACTCGTCGGGATAGACCGAACGCGCCTGCACGTGGCCCACGCTTTCGGGGCGCCAGAGCGCCTTTGGCTCGCCGGCAGCGTGGTACAGCAGCAGGCTGTCCTCGGGATCCACAATCCCGTCGTCGGTGCCCTGGACGATGAGCACCGGGCGCGGGGCGAGCGTGGCGATGGACAGGATGGGCTGCACGTCGCCGATGCGACCGCCGGTGAATCGCTCTGCCCACCAGATGGTGGGGCGGGTAAACAAGCGCGGCGGCAGGTGGAAGAAGACGCTGAAGCTGCGCGACACCGCGCGGTGGAGGGTGGCGAACGGGCTGTCCAGGACCAACGCCCGGATCTCCGGCTCGCGCGCCGCCGCCATGATCAGCGCCGACGCGCCCATGGAGAAACCCAGCCCGGCCACCGGCGCCTCCGGACCGAAGCGCTGCTTGACGTAAGACACGGCGACCTGCACATCGTCCACCTCGCGCAGGCCCACTGTGGTGGTGCTGCCCTCGCTCTCGCCGTGCGCCTGGAAGTCAAACAGTAGCGCGCCGTACCCGGCGGCGGAGAGCCACGGCAAGAGGTCCTGCCCTTCGCGGCGGTTGGTGCCAAAGCCGTGGCAGATCACCACCGTGGCCATCCCCGCCGAAGGGGGCAGTAGCCAGCCATGCAGCAGCTGGCCGGCGGCATTGGGGAAACGCACGCTCTCCGGCGCAGGGCTGGGAGGCAGCCACTCGGCGGGCTGCCAGCGCCGGTTGGGGCGCACGACGGTGTGCGCCGAGTAGGCGGCGATACCCATGACCGCTGTCGCCGCGAGCACAACCACCGCTCCGGCGATGAAGGCGGCGAGCAGCAGGAAATCGGCAACAGTGCTGATGGCGGGCATGGCTCTGTGAAGTGGACGCTCGCAGCATCGTACACCGGTCGCCCCGCGCGCCTGGGCTACCATCGCGGTCTCCGTCAACCCGATGGGCGAATCCTCAGCTACCACGATGCCATGAGCGCCGCCACATCCTCCCTCCGCCACCTGCCGAGCGTGGACACGGTGCTGCGCCAGCCGGACGTGGCAGCACTGGCGGGAGCGCTGGCGCGTGACGTGGTGGTGGAGCTGGTGCGTGTGGAGATCGACCGCGCGCGGCGGGAGATGCTTGCCGATAACCCAGCCAATGGCTCGCGGGTGGGGGACGTAGTAGCGGCCGTGCTCCGCGCGGCGGCGGCGCTGCGGCGACCGGCGCTGCGGAGGGTCATCAACGCCACGGGCGTGGTGCTGCACACCAACCTGGGGCGGGCGCCGCTGAGCCGGGCGGCGCTGGCGGCAGCCCAGGAAGCGGCGAGCGGCTACACGAACCTCGAGTTCGACCTGGACGGCGGCGGGCGCGGATCGCGCCACACCCTCCTGGAGGAGCTGGTGTGCCGCGTGACGGGCGCCGAAGCGGCGCTGGCGGTCAACAACAACGCGGCGGCGGTCCTACTGGTGCTGGCGGAGCTGGCTACCGGGCGGGAGGTCGTCGTCTCGCGGGGGCAGGCGGTGGAGATAGGGGGCGGGTTCAGGATCCCCGACGTACTCCGCCAGAGCGGCGCCCGTCTGGTAGAGGTGGGCACCACCAACCGCACGCGCCTGGCCGACTACGAAGCGGCGATTGGGCCGGAAACGGGGGCGCTGCTGCACGTGCACGCCAGCAACTTCCGCGTTGTGGGCTTCACCGAGGCTGTGGCGCCGGGCGCGCTGGCGGCGCTGGGTCGCCGGCGCGGCGTGCCGGTGATCGACGACCAGGGCAGCGGCTGCCTGCTGGACGTAACGCGCTTCGGGGTGCCAGCAGCGCTGCGCGAGCCGGTGGTGCAGGAGAGCGTCGCCACGGGCGTAGACCTGGTGTGCTTCTCCGGCGACAAGCTGTTGGGCGGTCCGCAGGCAGGCATCATTGCCGGCAACTCTGCCCTGGTGACGCGGCTCAAGCGCCATCCACTGGCGCGGGCGCTGCGGCTGGACAAAGGGACCATCGCCGCGCTGGCGGCGACGCTGCTGCACTACCGCCTGGGGGAGGCCGAGCGCGAGGTGCCGGTGTGGCAGATGATCGGCATGCAACCCGAGCAG
The DNA here is from genome assembly GCA_902805635.1 of uncultured Chloroflexota bacterium. Taxonomy (GTDB): domain Bacteria; phylum Chloroflexota; class UBA11872; order UBA12225; family UBA12225; genus CADCTC01. The sequence goes on along the minus strand of CADCTC010000206.1, from coordinate 9,805 downwards.
CTCCAGCGCCGGGCCCGCTCCTGGTCAGGGCGGCTGCGTCGCGCGGGGATCGACGCAGCGGTGCATGCCGATCAGTCGGCTATCGGCGGCGGCTCGCTGCCGGGCGTCACCCTTCCCACCACGGTCGTGGCCGTCGCGCCACCGGCAGGCGTATCGGTGGACGGGCTGGCGCGCGCGCTGCGCACAGGAGAGACGCCCGTGGTGGCGCGGATCGCGGAAGACCGAATGCTGATAGACCCGCGCACCGTGCGGCCCGACGAGGAGCGGCTGCTGCTTGGCGCAATAGAGCGCGCGTGGCGCCTGCAGCGCAACGGAGATGAGGCCACGGCACTCGACGTGGTGCCCACCTGAAGCGTGTCAGAGCGCCTTGAAGCCCCCGATGGACAGGGGTATAATCGACCTCGACGACCGTCCTGTGCCGGTGTGCAGCTAGGACATTCCATGGATCGCTCCCGGCACGGTGCCAGGTATCAGGCGAGCCAGCACGAGAGGCAGCGTGGAACTGAGAGGTTTCCTCTCGGTTCTTTCTTTTCCAGGGGTGTCGCGTCAAGAGAGGGAGTGCCATGGTCACCAAGCAGGTGTTTCTCACCGCGGAGGGGAAGACGCAGCTCGAAGGGGAGCTCGTGAAGCTGGTCGCGCAGCGGGAAGTGCTGCTCAAGCGCATCCAGGAGGAGCGCGAGTTCGGTGCGTTTGCCGAGGGTGGCGAGCCCGACTCGGACAAGAGCGACCTGGCGTTCGTCGAAGGCAAGATCCAGACGATCGAGTACCAGCTGCATCACGCCATCATCGTCACCGAGCACGACTCGGGCAGCGTGAGCCTGGGATCGACGGTCGTGGTGGAAGACCCCGAGGGGACTGAGGAGACGTACGTGATCGTCGGCTCACCCGAGGCACGCCCGACCGAGGGGCGCATCTCGAACGAGAGCCCCGTCGGTCGCTCGCTGATGGGCAAGAAGGTGGGCGAGAAGGTGGAGATCAAGGTGCCCAGCGGGGTGCTGGAGTACACCGTCAAGTCCATCGCCTGAGGCTCTGATACGCTTGCACCAGGTTCGCTTCCGGGCCGAAGCGTGAGACAGATCGCGCTCGTGCACGGCGGTGAGACTGATCGGGGAGGGATGGCCGAGCGGTTGAAGGCATCCGTCTTGAAAACGGAAGTCCGCAAGGACCGGGGGTTCGAATCCCTCTCCCTCCGCCCCACTCGTGTCTAGCGGTCGTCGTGTCACGCTGCCATTGATCCCACGCAAGTCGGCGCGTGTGGCGGCTGTGGAAGCGACGTGGCGCGGTATACTCTGTGTCTTGAGCCGAGAGGCTCTGACGCACGTGGAGGGGTCGCATAGTAGGCCTAGTGCGGCGGTTTGCTAAACCGCTATACCCGCAAGGGTATCGAGGGTTCGAATCCCTCCCCCTCCGCCCTCTTCCCAGCGGGTACTCCGGGGCATGGAGCACCGGCGGCACCAGGGACTGAACAACCGCGCCAAGTCGCGCCGCGGAGGGGAGGCAGCAGCACCTGATGCCGCGCGGCGTGTCGGTCGAGCTCCACAACGTTTCCGCCCAGTTCCACACCGAGGGACGGAGTGGCCAGCAGTCTCGCCCGGCCGTGGACAATCTCTCGCTCGACGTGGCACCGGGAGAGGTGTGCGTGCTGGTTGGGCCGTCCGGCTGCGGCAAGACGACCACGCTCAAGCTGGTCAACCGGCTCGTGGAACCCTCCGCCGGGAGGATCCTGGTGGACGGCAGGGACGTGCGCGCGGTGGACCCGGTGCTGCTGCGGCGCGGTATTGGCTACGTGATCCAGCAGATCGGGCTCTTCCCGCACCAGACCGTGTATGAGAACGTGGCCACGGTGCCGCACCTGCTGCGCTGGCCGGAGGCCCGCATCCGCCGGCGCGTGGACGAGCTGCTCCACCTGATGGGCCTGGAGCCGGGCCGGGTTCGGTCGCGGTACCCGAGCCAGCTCTCCGGGGGCCAGCGCCAGCGCGTCGGGGTGGCCCGCGCGCTGGCCGCCGAGCCGCCGCTGCTGCTCATGGACGAGCCGTTCGGCGCGGTGGATCCGGTGGTGCGCGCGCGCCTGCAAGACGAGTTCCTGGCCATCCAGCGGACACTGGGCACCACGGTACTCTTTGTGACGCATGACGTGGACGAGGCGATCAAGCTGGGCACGCGCGTGGCGGTCTTCCGGGTAGGCGGGAGGCTGGCGCAGTACGCCACGCCCGCCGAGCTCCTGGCACACCCGGCGGATGGCTACGTGGCGGAGTTTGCCGGCGCCGACCGGGCACTGAAGCGGCTCTCGCTCTCCACCCTCGCGGACGTGGCGCTGCAGCCGCTACCCCACAGGCGACCGGATGGCATGCCGGAGCTGGCGGAAGAGACCGACTTGCGCCTTGCGCTGGCGATGCTGCTGGCATCGCCGACCCGCACCGCGGTGGTGACCCGCGGCGGCGCGCCGGCGGGCGTGGTCACCGTGGACGCGATCGCCGGCGCATCGTGAGCCGGTGATGTCGTGAGTCCGAACGAGCCACTCATCCGCTGGTCCTGGGTGCCGGCGCACCTGCCGGACATCGCGCAGCGCTTCCAGGAGCACGTCACCCTGACGCTGATCGCGCTGGGGGTGGGGTTCGCCATCTCCCTGCTGTTTGCGCTCCTGATCCGCCGCTACCACGGCCTGTACGCGCCCATCACCTGGCTGGCCGGCGCGCTATACGCCATCCCCTCGCTCGCGCTGTTCGCGTTCCTGGTGCCCATCACGGGTCTCTCGGTGCTCACGGCAGAGATTGGGCTCGTCTCCTACACGCTGCTCATCCTCACGCGTGCGCTTGTGGGCGGTCTGCGCGCCGTGCCCGCGGACGTGCTCGAGACGGCGGACGGTCTGGGTCTGACGCCAGCGCAGCGGCTGTGGTGGGTGGAGCTGCCGCTGGCCATCCCGATCGTGATCGGCGGGCTGAGGGTGGCGGCGGTCACCACCATCGGGCTGGTGACGGTGACCGCGCTGATCGGCCAGGGCGGGTTCGGGGCGTTCATCATGGAAGGCATCCAGCGCTTCTTCTCCACTCCCCTCATCGTCGGCGCGCTGCTCTCGGTGCTCCTGGCCGTGCTGGCAGACTCGGGGCTGGTCCTTCTCGGGCGGCTGCTCACGCCCTGGTCCCGCTGACCCGGCCAGGTGATGCCGTTGCCTATGCCGTCGCCGCGCCCATGATGCTGCTTGCCTGGCTGACCGCTCCCGCACGCTGGTCAGGGACCGATTCGATCCCAACACGGGTCCTGGAACACCTGCACGTCTCTTTCTCCGCACTCGCGCTGGCGGCGCTGCTCGCGCTGCCGCTCGGCATCTATTTGGGCCACCGCGCCTCATCCGGCGGCGCGGAGCGCCTCGCCGCGCTCTTCGTCAACGCCGCCAACGTGGGGCGGGCGCTCCCCTCGCTGGCTCTGCTGGCCCTGGCGCTGCCCATCGCCTTCCGCTTGGGCCTCGGACTCGGCTTCTGGCCGACCGTCCTCATGCTCGTGCCCCTGGGCGTCCCGCTGATCCTGGTCAACACCTACATCGCGCTCCGCAACGTCGATAGGGAGGTGCTGGAGGTGGCGCGCGGGCTGGGAATGCGGCCGGGACAGGTACTCCGCCGGGTCCAGCTGCCGCTGGCGCTGCCGGTGATCGCCGCGGGGGTGCGCAACGCCGCCGTCACCACCGTCGCCACCGCCACGCTGGGCGCATTGGTGGCCGGCGGCGGCTTGGGGCGCTACATCGTGGATGGCCTCGCCCGCCGTGAGGACGAGCGGCTGCTCGCCGGTGCGGCCCTGGTGGCGCTGCTCTCGATCGCTACCGAGCTAGTGTTTGCCGCGGCCGAGCGACTACTCCGTCCGGGGGGCCTCGCGCCATGCAGTAAAGTGACCTTGGGAGGGTCGGAGCAGGAGTTAGGCTGACCCCCTTCGAAGGGAGCCGCTCGTGCGCAGATCTACCATCATCACCGGCATCGCAGGCGTTGCCCTCGCCGCGTGCGGCCAAGCCGCAAGCGGTGGCGCCGGAGGGTCCGGTGCCTCCGGTGGCGCTGGGGCCAAGCCTACCGTTCGCGTGGGCTCGACCAACTTTGCCGAGCAGCTCGTAGTGGCGGAGCTGTACGGGCAGGCGTTGGAGGCCGACGGCTATAAGGTGGAGCGCAAGCTGAACCTTGGCGCCCGCGAGATCGTCGCCCCCGCACTGGAATCGGGGCAGATCGACCTCTACCCAGAGTACCTGGCCACGTACCTGGTGTTTCTGACCAAGGACCAGAAGAAGGCGACCAGCGACGCCGCGACGACGCACCGGAACCTCCAAGAGGCGCTCAAGGCCAAGAACCTCACGGTCCTGGACTATGCTCCGGCCGTGGACGTGAACGGCTTCGTCCTTACCAAGGCCACCGCCGACAAGCTCAGGGCGACGAGGGTCTCGGACCTGGCCGCCCACAACGGCACGCTCGTGCTCGGCGGGCCGCCGGAGTGCCCTATCCGAGAGTTCTGTCAGCAAGGGCTAGAGACGACCTACGGGCTGAAGTTCAAGGACTTCAAGCCGCTGGACGCGGGGGGGCCGCTGACGGTGGCGGCGCTCAAGGGCAACCAGATAGACGTGGCCGTACTCTTCACGACTGACGCGGTCATCCAGGTGGAGAACTTCGTCTTGCTCCGCGATGACAAGAGCCTCCAGCTGGCGGATAACGTTGCGCCGGTGGTGCGCAATGATCTGCTTGCCAAGGCGCCTCCCGCCTTCACGACGCTGCTCAACGGCGTCTCCAGGGCGCTCACCACGGAGGAACTGACGGGCCTCAACCGCAAAGTGGGCGTGGACAAGCAGGACCCCAAGGCGGTGGCCGGCGCCTGGCTCAAGCAGAAGAGTCTCGTGAAGTAGTCGGTGACCTCCCAGGACTACCTCCAGCTCGCCGACTACCGCCGCCGCGTCCACGCGCTCTACGCGGCCGTCCGCGGCTTGTACGCCCAGGACCCGGAGGCGGCGCACGCCCACTGGCGCCGCGAGCGGGACGCGCTCTTCCGAACGCACCCCCAGTCTGCGCTCTCGCCCGGAGAGCGCGCGGCCTTTGCCGGCCTTCGCTACTACGAGTACGATCCGGACCTCGCCTTCACCATCCCGCTGACTCCCGGCGGGGCGGCCGACAGGGTGGCCGGCGAGGAGACGCCGACGGTGGCCGGGTCGGGCGCAGGGGCCGGCGCGCCGTTCGTGCGCGCGGGCGCAGTTGACCTCCCGATCGGCCGGCTGCACGTGTACTGGCTCGATGCGTACGGGGGAGGTCTCTTCCTTCCCTTCCGCGATGCCACCTCCGGACGCACCACCTACGGGGGCGGCCGCTACCTGCTGGACACGGTTAAAGGCGCCGATCTGGGCACAACCGCGGACGGGCGGCTCATCCTGGACTTCAACTTTGCCTACCACCCTTCCTGTCACTACGAGGAGACCTGGTCCTGTCCCCTCGCGCCCGGCGAGAACTGGCTGCCCGGCGCAGTCTCTGCCGGCGAGCATGTCTACGATCCCCCTGCCCTGGCGGTCCAGCCGTCCGGCGCACAAGGCACGCAGCTGGTGACCTTGGAACCGATCCCTGCCAACGCGCAGGTCGCCTCGTTTGCCGGCGCGCCGCGCTTGCCGCAGCCCACGCGGTATTCCATCCAGGTCTCGGAGTCCGGGCACATCGAAGACCTCGGCCTGTTCCGCAACCTCAACCACTCGTGCGCGCCCAGCGTCCGGCTGGACGTGTCCACTCTCACGGTTCGTGCAGTGCGCGATCTCTCGGCCGGTGAGGCGCTCACCTTCTTCTATCCCTCTACCGAGTGGCACATGGCCACTCCCTTCACGTGCCTCTGCGGCGCTGCCGACTGCCTGGGCACCGTCTCTGGCGCCGAGGACCTCCCGCTGGACGTCTTGCTGCGCTACGACGTGAGCCCCCACGTGCTGTCGTTGCGCAGCGCCGCGGCTGCCGCGGCGCTGCGATGAAGCGGATCCTCCTGGTCTGCCCCAATTCCTGGGACGACGTTCAGCTGGCCCGCGTGGCGCCGCGGCTGGCGGGCCGCTATGAGGTGATCCCGTACGGGCACGACGCCGAGGATGACCCGGCGGCGTTCGACGCGGCAGGCTTCATCGAGGCGGCACTGGCGCACGTCCGTCGCGAGCCGGTGGACGGCGTGGCCAGCTCTAGCGACTATCCGGGAGCTCTCGTGGCCGCCGCCCTGGCGCGCGAGCTGGCGCTGCCGGGCCCCGGCCCCGAGGCCGTCTTCCGGTGCTCGCACAAGTACTACTCACGGCTGGCGCAGCGAAAGGCCGTCCCGGAGGCCACGCCGGGCTTTACGCTGGTGGACCCCGCCGCCGTGGCGGCGGGCGAGCACCTGGCCCTGCCGTTCCCGGTCTTCGTGAAGCCGGTCAAGTCCTGGTTCTCGGTCTTGGCGGAGCGCGTAGACACCCACGAGCAGCTCCAGGGACTCCTGATCCGGCCCGACGTGCGGGAGCACCTCACCGCCTTCGTCCGGCCCTTCAACCAGCTGCTGCGCCGCTACACGTCGCTGGAGAAGGACGGCGGCTCCCTGCTCGCGGAGCAGCTATGCCGTGGGGAGCAGGTGACGGTGGAGGGATTCGTCTGCGAGGGCGAGGTGCAGATCATGGGCGTGGTGGACTCGGTGATGTTCCCCGGCACCATCAGCTTCCGGCGCTTCGACTACCCCTCCCAGCTTCCCGCGGCGATCCAGGCCAGGATGGGCGAGATCGCCGCGCGCGCCGTGCGGGCGACGGGACTCGACCAGTCGCTGTTCAACGTGGAGCTGTTCTACGATGCCGGCGCGCCGGAGGGAGAGGACCTGCGCATCATCGAGATCAACCCGCGCATGTGCGGGCAGTTTGCTGACCTCTACGAGTTGGTGGACGGCACCAACACGTACGAGGTGCTGCTGGCGCTCGCCGCCGGGGAACGGCCCGCCTGGCGGCCCGGCAGGGGAGCCCACCGGGTGGCGGCGAGCTTTCCGCTGCGCACGTTCGAGGACCAGCGTGTGGTGCGGGTGCCCTCGGCCGCGGATGTCCGGGCGGTGGAGGAGCGCTGGCCGGTGACGCTCGTCAAGGCGTACTGCCGTCCCGGGCAGCGTCTCTCAGAAACCAACCAGGGAGACGGCAGCACGTGGCGCTACGGCATGGTCAACATGGCCGGGGACGACGTGGCCTCGATGCTGGCGGCGTTCGAGCGCGTCACGGAGCACCTGGGGTTCGAGCTCGTCTAGTGATCTGGTGCTCAGGCAGGGACCGCGGTGGCGGTGGCGGGCACGTGAACATAAGGGAGGGCGATGCGGTCGAACACGAGCCGCACCGCCATGGCCCCTTCGCCGATCGCGGTTGCCACGCGCTTGACCGACCCACTTCGGACATCGCCGACGCAGAACACTCCGGTACGGCTGGTCTCGAGCAGCAGCGGCGGTGGCGCTCCCGGATCGCGCTCTGCGAGCGGAATTGCGTCGCCGGTGTGCAGGAAGCCGTGCTCGTCGTGCGAGAGCTGTCCGCCCAGCCAGTCCGTGCAGGCACTGGCGCCGATGAACACGAACAGCCCGCAGACCGGCAGCGTCTCCGTCCGCTGCGCGCGCGAGTCCGTCAGCTCCACGCCTTCGAGCTGCTCCGCCCCCAAGAGACGCGTCACCTGGGTAAACGGCCTGACGGTGATTCTCGGGTGGCGGGAGATCGCGTCGATCAGGTAACGCGACATTGAGTCTTCCAGCCCGGACCGGCGAATGATGACGTGCACCTCACGACACGTGCGCGCGAGGAACAGTGCCGCCTGCCCCGCCGAGTTGGCGCCGCCCACCACGGCGACCGCGCCATCGGAACACGCTTGCGCCTCCATTTGTGTCGCCGCATAGAAGACGCTCACGCCCTCGAAGTCAGAGACTCGCTCGAGCGTGAGCCGGTTGTACCGGGCGCCGGTCGCGATGATGACCGTTCGGGCGGTGACGGTGTGGCCATCGTCTAACGCCACCGTGTGCACGCCACGCGCCGACGAGAGGGAGACCGCCTCGGTGGCCAGGACGACGCGCGCTCCGAACTTCTCCGCCTGCAACGCGGCGCGGGCCGTGAGCTCTGCGCCGGACAGGCCGGCGGGAAAGCCCAGATAGTTCTCGATGCGGGCGGAGGTTCCCGCCTGCCCGCCGAGGGCTCCGCCATCGACCAGCGCCGTGGCCAGTCCCTCGGACGCCCCGTACACCGCGGCCCCGAGCCCGCCGGGGCCGCCGCCGACGATCAGCAGGTCGCACGTGCAAGCGGCGCCGTCGGTATCGGTGTCGGGCCCGGCGCCCCCCAGCGCTTCGCTGACCGCCGCCACGCTCGGGTTGCGCAAGAGCGAGCCGCCTGGGACCAGGACGATCGGCAGATCGCTCGTGGGCACGCCCGCCTCGCACAGCAGCGCCTCGGCCTCGGGCTCGGTCTCCACGTTGAGCCACCGCATCGGCATCTGGTGGCGCGCGAACGCCTCCAGCAGGCGCCGCGTGTTCGGGTCGAACGGTGACCCGACGAGCGTCAGCCCCGCGCCCAGACGCAGCAGGAAGGCGTGGCGCAGCAGGAAGGTGCGCAGGAGCAGCTCGCTGAGTTCCGGCTCCTGCGCCATCACCGTGCGGAGCGCCGGGACGGCGATCCGGAGCACCCGCCCCTTGCGGCGCATGATGGTAGTTTTGGTGACCCGTCTGCCCTTCAGCAGGCCCAGCTCGCCGAGGAATTGCATGGGACCGAAGCGCGCCAGGCTCCGCTCGTCCGGCCTGCCGTAGGACTCGACCGCCTCAAACTCGCCATCGAGGACGACGAGCATGGCGTTCGCGCTCTCTCCCGGCGTCAGGAGGATGGCCCCTTCGGCGACGTCGTGCTCGGTGCCGTAGGCGCGCAGTCGGTTGAGCTGCTCCTCATCCAGATGCGGCGAGATGCCGGGCATCGACAGCGCCACGGCATCCGCGTTCGGCGTCTGACCGCGCGCACTAGCGGCCGGCGTGAGAGTGGGCGAGGTCTCCATCGGTGGGTCCACCTCCAAATGTCAGTACGGTGCCAGTCGTCGCACCCTCGGGGCTCAGCCAACACCGCGCGCAGGGCGCGGGCGCATAGATAGGCGGCGGCTATCGCCGAGCGGCCGTCGCGACCGCCGCAATGAGCGGCTCCAATTCATGTGAACCGTCGTAGCGCACGCCATCGATGAAGATCGTCGGCGTGCCCCCCACGCCGCTCCGCTCGCCGCTCTCGTAGTCGGCTTGCACCCGCGGGGCGTAGACGTGCTCGGCCAAGTCGCGCCGCAGGCGCACCGAATCGAGCCCCAGACGAGGGGCGTAAAGATCTAGGTGCTCGTCGCCCAATAGGTTCTGGTGCACGAAGAGCTCGTCGTGCATCTCCCAGAACCGGCCCTGAGCGCCGGCCGCCTCCGCTGCCTCGGCGGCCCACTGTGCATGGGGGTGACTGTGACGCACGGGGAAATGGCGGAACACGAGCCGGACCCGATCCTCCAGTCGGTGCCGTACTTCCCGCAGCACCGCCGTTGCCGCTGCGCAAGCTCGGCACTCAAAGTCGCCATACTCCACCAGCGTCACCGGCGCGTCCACCGGCCCGCGGCCATGGTCATGGCCGCCCACAGGCACGGCCAGCCGAGCAGCTGCCGCATGAGGTCCGGGCGCGGTCACTAGCGTACTCCCATCGACGCGGTGCCGGAGATCCTGGCCATCTGCTGGGCCTTGTCGTAGTTCTGGGAGACCTTGTCCCAGTTGACGTTCTTGAAGAACGCCTTGATGTAGTCGGGGCGCGCAGAGCCGTAGTCGATGAAGTAGGCGT
>CADCTC010000205.1:28530-41039 GCA_902805635.1 uncultured Chloroflexota bacterium | reverse complement strand
GCACGATGATGTCGTACAGCTTGCTCATGTTCCAGTCGGGCGAGTTCGCGTCCGGAACGGTGACCCCCGCCTGCTGAACGAGCTCGGTATTGAAGAGGACGCCATCCTGGCTAGTCCATCCCCACGAGGGCAGGCCCCACATCTTGCCCTCCCACTTTTGGTATTCGACAAACTGCTTGAAGAACTGGTTCAAGTCGTACTTGTCACGCGCGATGAATTGGTCGATCGGCTGGATGATGCTGCGCTTGACCGCCTGGTACATCTGCCAGTGCGAGGGGTCCCAGGAATGCACGTCAGCTAGGGTGCCGGCCTGGGCGGAGGCGAGCATCTTGGGATAAGCGCTCTGTTGGTTGCCCCCCTCGAGCGGGATAGCGCGGAACTCCACCTTTACGCCAGGATGCTTGTCCTGGAACGTCTTGGTCATCTCCTCGCCCCACACGTTGTTCGTGCCACCGCGGAACGTCTCAAACGCAATCTGAGCCGGGGCGAGTGTCTTGAGTCCGCCGGCCTGTGCCGCCGAGCTGCCCGAAGGTGAGCTGCTGGTGCTGCCGGTGCCGGTCTGCGCGGCCCCACCGCACGCGGCAAGCACGCCGGACGACATCGCTGCGCCGAGCAGGCCTAACACGTGCCGCCGGCCGAGAGTGGTTCTGAACATCTGAGTCATGGTTGTAGGTGTCCCTCCGTGCTGTCCGACGCATTCCGATGCAACAGGTGTGCTTCCGCGATTATCCGTGCGCAGCGGCCGGACGTGCAAGGACCCCCTTCACCCGTAAGTAAAGGGGGTCCCGCTGCGCGGATCTGGTGTTGTGCTGAGGTCGCTGCCTAGCTGCGGCGGCGCAGGAGGGCGCCGGCGGCGCCGGCCGCGATGCCGGCTGCGGCCAGGCCCGCCGGGACGGCGAAGCCACCGGTTGCCGGAAGCGCAGCTGCGCCCGCGACCACGGTCAGCGGTACCGCCATGCCGTTGTTCCGGTGCTGTCCGACCGGGCAGTAAAGGGTGTAGGTGCCCGGCTGCAGCGCCGGGAACGAGATGGTGCCGGCTTGTCCGCCGGTGAGGTTGGTGGTGGCGGGCTTCAGGTCAACGCCATTGCCATCGATGGCCAGCGTGTGGGTGTGGCGCGGCGAGGTGTCGCCCGCCGGGCCGGTGTTCTGCATGTTGAACACCAATGGTGCGCCTGCCCGCACCTGAGTCGGCGCGTTGCCGATGGTGAAGGGGATGGTGTTGCCGTCGAGTGTCACGTTGAACGACTGTGACTGCGCCAGTGCAACCGCTGCCGCGCCGGTGAGCAGAGAGCCTGAGAGCAGCAGCGCTGCCGTCGCCTTGATGGAAGAACCTGTCCAACCCCGCATCGTGCATTTCTCCTGGGTACGTAGTGTCCGCGCCTCCGTCTCAATTGGACGTGCAAGGCCGCGGTTCCCCTGACCGGGGTATCCCGCAGATGCCTACGCATGGTGCAGCAGCAGCGGATTTATCACGCAGTTAACGGTTTTCATCATTCCCTCATGCCGGTCCAGACGACGAACGGGTTGCCGTCCAGGCAAGCGCTACCCAACCGGCAATGAAGGCGACACCGCCCAGCGGCGTAATGGCGCCCAGCCAGCGCACGCCGGTGAGCGCGAGCAGGTACAGGCTGCCTGAGAAGAGTGCCAGCCCGGCCAGAAAGCACCACCCTGCCAGGCCGCCGCTGCCATCTGGCCACCGTGAGGCGGCGTAGGCTGCGGCGAACAGCGCCAGCGCGTGGTAGAAGTGGTAGCGCACGCCGGTTTCGAAGACCGCGAGCAGGTCGGGCGAAAGGCGGTCGCGTAGGGCGTGCGCGCCGAAGGCGCCAAGTACCACGCCAAGTAGCGCCGCGACCGACCCGGCGGCGAAGAGGAAACGTTCCATCGCGCAGGGTTTACCATCGCAGTCGTCCGTGAACCTCTCCTTGGAGCCGGCCATCACCGTCAACGCGCTGACCAAGCGGTATGGCGGGCGGGCGGTGGTCGATGGCGTGTCGTTCGACGTGGCGCCGGGAGAGGTGTTCGCAATCCTGGGGCCCAACGGGGCTGGCAAGACGACAACCGTGGAGATCCTGGAAGGGTTTCGGGCGCCGGACGGAGGGCAGGCGCGCGTGCTGGGGCTGGATCCCGTGCGTGAAGGTGGGGCGTTGAAGCCGCGCGTCGGGATGATGCTGCAGGGCGGCGGCGTCTACCCGCAGGTGCGGCCGCTGGAAGCGCTGCGGCTGTTCGCATCATTCTTTGCCGATCCCGAGCCGCCTGAGGCGCTGCTGCGCAAAGTGGGACTTGACGCGGTGGCGGGCACGCGCTTCCGGCGGCTCTCTGGTGGCGAGAAACAGCGGCTCCAGCTGGCGCTGGCGCTGGTGGGTCGGCCGGAGCTGGTGTTCCTGGACGAGCCGACTGCGGCGATGGACCCACAGGCCCGGCGCGACACCTGGCGACTGATCCGCGAGCTCAAGGGGCGCGGCGTGACGGTGGTGCTGACGACGCATTTCATGGACGAAGCCGAGCAACTGGCCGACCGTGTCGCGATCCTGGCGGCCGGCCGCCTGGTGGCGCTCGATACGCCCGCCGGACTCAGCGCGGAGCACGCGGCGCAGGTGCGCTTCTCTGTGGAGCGGCCCATCGACCGGCACGCGCTTGCGGCACACCTACGCGGATTGACTGTCTGGGCCGAGAGACCCGGACGGTACGTGCTTGACGCAGCGCCCAGTCCGGAGCTGGTGGCGATGCTGACGGGCTGGCTGGCGCAACAGGGCGTGCAGTTGACCGAGTTGCGCGCGGGAGGGGGCACGCTGGAGGACGTCTATCTTCAGCTCACCGGCGACACAGACGCGGCCGTGGGAGCCGTGGCGTGACGCGCGCGCCGTACAGCCATATGCTTGGAGCACAGTTAAGAATGGAGTTGCTCCTGGCGCTGCGACGGGGCGAGAGTGTGCTCGCCACGCTGATCATCCCGCCTGTGCTGCTTGGGTTTCTTGCGTCGGCGCCCGGCCTGGCGGAGGCGTTGGGCGCCGGCATGGCGGCTGCACCCGGGGTGGGTGACATAGGCGCAGTGAGCAGCATCTCGCCGGCAGGCGCGTTCCTGCCGGGCATGCTGGCGCTGGCGGTGATGTCCACGTCCATGGTGAGCCTGGGCATTGCCACCGCTTACGAGCGATCCTACGGCGTGTTGAAGCGACTCGGCGGCTCGCCGCTGCCGCGGCCCGTGCTGATTGGCGGGAAGCTGCTCGCCGTCTGCGCCGTAGAATCGCTGCAAACCCTGCTCCTCGTGGCGGTTGCAGTTGCGCTCGGTTGGAGCCTGACAGGCAACGCAGCGCTGGTGGCGCTGGCGGTGCTGCTGGGGACGTGCGCCTTTGGCGGGCTGGGACTATGGATGGCTGGCAGCTGGCGTGCCGAGGCCACGCTGGCCGGCGCGAACGGGCTGTACCTCCTACTGCTTCTATTTGGCGGCTTGGTGGTGCCAGCCAGCGCACTGCCGGCGCCGCTCGGCGTGGTCGCGTCGGTTCTGCCCTCGGCGGCGCTGGCAGACGTGTTCCGCGCGGCGCTAACCCCGACGGGCGCAGGCCAACCCTGGAGCGCTCTCGCGGTCCTCGGCGCCTGGGCGGTGCTTGCGCCGTGCGTGGCCGCGGCGACCTTCCGATGGGAATGATGGCTGACGCGATCGCACAGCGGGCACCACTGTGGAACGGCTCGAAAGGAACGACCTAGGCGATGGCAGAGACAAAGCTCAGGTGGGGCATTCTTAGCACGGCGCGCATCGGGCGCCAGCGGTTCATCCCGGGCGTACGGAACAGCCAGCAGAGTGAAGTGGTTGCGGTCGGGAGCCGGGACATCGCGGCCGCTCGGCAATTCGCTGCCGATCTAGATATCCCAAAGTCGCACGGCTCCTACGAGGAGCTGCTGGCCGATCCCGACGTGGACGCCGTCTACATTAGCTTGCCCAACCTGCTGCATCGGGAGTGGACGATCCGCGCTGCCGACGCCGGCAAGCACGTCATGTGTGAGAAGCCCCACGCGCGCCGCCGGCGCGACGCCGAAGAAATGGCCGTCGCGTGCCGCGCGGCGGGCGTGCTCTTGATGGAGGCGTTCATGTACCGCCACCACCCGCAGCACACGCGCGTGTTTGAGTTAGTAGGTGAGGGCGTCATCGGCAATCCTGTGATGATCCGCGCGTCGTTCAGCTACGCGATGGGCGCCGACCGTCGCGAGGGGCGCGATGTGCGGGTGCAACCGGAGCTGGAAGGTGGCAGCCTAATGGACGTGGGCTGCTACGCGGTGAACGCCGCGCGCTACTTATTTGGGGCGGAGCCGCTAGAGGTGGCGGCGCAGCAGCGGGTGGACCCGGCGCTGGGCGTGGACACGCTCTTTGCCGGCACCCTACGCTTTCCCGGCGACCGGCTGGCGCAGATCGACGGCGGGTTCGACGCCGCCGGCACGCAGCGTTATGAGCTGGCGGGGGCCAAGGGCCTGATCCATGTCGAGCGCGCGTATCTGCCCGGCGAAACGCCGGGACAGGTCCACGTCATCACGGGCGGTGAGCGTCGCGTGGTAGAGAGTGCGGCAGCCGACCAGTATGCGTTAGAGGCGGACCACATGGCGCGCTCCATCCGTGCCGGCCGCCTGCTTGAGCCGGCAGAAGACGGCGTCCAGCAGGCAGCCGTGATTGAAGCACTCTACGAGAGCGCCGCCACGGGCAGGGCGGTGCGCCTCTAGCTACCGGTTGGCGTACAGGTTGAGCGGGCGCTCGGTCAGGGCGTCGCCAACGTGGGCCTTGATCGCTTCGAATGCTTCGAAGTCCCACTCGGCGACGAAGCTGATCGCGGTGCCCACCTTGCCGGCGCGGCCAGTGCGGCCGATACGGTGGACATACTCCTCAGCGGTATCCGGCACGTCGTAGTTGAGCACGTGCGACACGTCGCTGATGTCCAGGCCACGCGCGGCCACGTTGGTGGCGACCAGGAACTGGATGCGACCTGCCTTGAAGTCCTCCAGGACGCGGTTGCGCTCGCTCTGTGGCAGGTCACCGTGCAGCGCGCGGACGGAATAGCCCTTGCGCCGCATCGCCTCCGCCAGGCGGTCGGAGTGAATCTTCATGCGCCGGAACACCAGCACTCGGTCATAGCCGGGCTCGGCGCGGGTCAGCTCTTCCAGCGCTTCTAGTTTGTCACGCTCCGCGACGTTGATGTACGACTGACGGATCTGGGTCGGTATGCGTGACACCTGGGTCTGGTCAACGGTGCTGATCCACTCCGGATCGCGCATGTAGCGGCGCACCAGCGTGCGGACGAACGGCGGGACCGTCGCGGAGAAGAGCGCGGTCTGGCGCTCTTGAGGCACGCAGCGCAGGATGCGCTCGATGTCCTCGGCAAAACCAACGTCCAGCATCTCGTCGGCCTCGTCCAGGACGGCGAAGCGTACCGCGTCCAGCCTTAGCGTGCCGCGCCAGATGTGGTCCTGCACGCGGCCCGGAGTGCCGACCACGACGTGCACGCCGGCGTGCAAAGCATCCAACTGGCGCCCCATGCCTTCGCCACCATAGATGGCAAGGGTCTGCAGGCCGCGGTGCTTGCCCAGCCGCTCCAGCTCGGTCGCCACCTGGCGGCACAGCTCGCGCGTGGGAAGCATCACCAGTGCCTGGACCTCACGGCGCCGGGGGTCGACGCCTTCGACGATAGGAAGGCCGAACGCGGCGGTCTTGCCGGTGCCGGTCTGCGCCTGGCCCACGCAGTCCTTGCCCGCGAGCAGCACGGGCACGGTAGCAGTCTGGATGGGAGTTGGCTGGCGGTAGCCTGCCTCCCATACTGCGCGGCGCACCGACTCGCTTAGCCGTAAATCACCAAACGCGAAATCGGCAGGCAGCGCTCCCGTGGGCGTAACCACCGGGCGCGGCGTCGGCGCCTCCGGCACGAACTCGGCGGCGGCGTGGTGTGCCCAGGACGCAGGCATCGCGGGGCCGGTGGGCGGGCTGACGCGCCACAGCGTGCCGGGCTGGCGGCACAGACACGCCCACGTGGACGGCCCAGCACTGCGAGCGGAGACCGTTGTCACGGACGTTGGGGCAACGGAGGCACTGTGGGCTGCGCCGTTGCGGGCAGCACCATTAGCAATCGCTGATGGCAGGACAACGCTGTTGGGTCTTGGGCTGGCACGCTGGATCCGCAGCGCGGGACGGTGTGTATCGGCAGCGGCGGGGCGCACTACGCTGCTGCGGTATGCGGGCTCCGCTTGCTCGGCGGATTGGCGGTGAGCGGATGAGTCGTCTGACGCACCGCCGGTGGGGCGATTAAGGATTGAAACCATGGATACCTCCAGGAGGACTGGGGCGCGGCCCGATCTGGTTCCATCTGACGCGTTACGCACTTCTCGGTCGTCGGCCATCCCGCCGGGAGCACGCGCCACGCGCTGCGCTCACCGGACACGGGACGCCGGAAAAAGAGAAAGGGGCGCCTCATGGCGCCCCAAACACTCAGGCCAGGGATGTGCTGTTGCAGTTGCTGATGGCCGCGCACAATGCTTCCGTATTGAACCAGTACGTACAAAGCATAGCAGCGTGAGCGCTTGGAACGGCCCGGTATGGGACTTGCTGGCCCCCGCGATGTGGCAGCACGCAAGGGCAGCGCGTCTATCGCACCCGATACCCACAGCAGCCGTCCCACGCCCGCGCCGCGCAACACACGCGCGGCCGCGAGATCGCCCGCTACGCCGGTGACGGTTGAAGGCGTCCGGATCAGCAGCCCCGGAAAGGTGCTCTGGCCGGACGAGGGGATCACCAAGCTGGAGCTGGTGCGCTACCACGCGGCGCTGGCGCCTGTGATCCTGCGCTACGTGCGCCACCGGCCCCTGACGCTCCGGCCGTTCCCGCGTGGCGTGGATAAACCCGGCTTCTACATCAAGGACGCGCCCAAAGGCGCGCCGGAGTGGCTTCAGACATTCTGCGACGTAGCGCAATCTACGGGCGAGGCGGTGCATTTCGTGGTGGCCGAGGACGCTCGGACCCTGGTGTGGCTCGCGCAGTTCAACTCGGTTGAAGTCCACGCCTGGCTCTCTACCGTCGAATGCCCGGACCAGCCGGACTGGGCGGTGGTAGACCTTGACCCACCCGATGAAATGCCGGCTGGGCTACGCCAACGCAATGTGGTGACGGCCGCGGTAGCAATGCGCGACGAGCTGGCGCGGCGCGGGCTGAAGTCATTTCCCAAAGTGAGCGGCCAGACGGGCGTACATGTGCTGGTGCCGCTGGACCCGGTGCATCGCTTTGACGATGTGCGGGCCTTCTTTGAGCAGCTAGGCGAGGACCTTTGCCAGGCGCTGCCGGACCTGCTGACCACGGACTATGACATCGCCGGTCGAGGCGGCCGCATCCTCGTCGACTACGCGCAGAACTCGCGCGCCAAGACGACGGTGGCGCCGTACAGCGTGCGCCCCAAGCCAGGGGCGCCAGTCGCGCTGCCGGTGACCTGGGACGAGCTGAAGGACCCCAGCTTCAATCGCGAGCAATGGACACTTCGCACGGTGCCGGAGCGAGTTGCCAAGGTCGGTGACCTCCTGGAACCGGCACTCAGAGTCAAGCAGCGCCTGCCGGCAGCGCGCTAACGAACGCCGCGCCGGTAGAGTAACTGCCAGTGGCGCCATGCCTATGTGAGCTGCGCGAGCAGTGAGCGTGGGCGCCCACGGTGAGACCCTGCAACCGACGCCGGATGACAGTTCCAAGTTTCAACCTGAATCGGGCGGACAGTTGACCGGCCCGCTTGCGCCTGACCTGAAGCGTGTCCTCCGCCCCCCCAACCAGGCGGGCCGGGCCGAGTTGGAGCGCGTGCTGGCGACGCTCAACCAGCCACAGCGGCAGGTGGCGACGCGCGCCGAGGGGCCGCTGCTGGTGGTTGCCGGGCCGGGCGCGGGCAAGACACGTGCGATCATCGCGCGCATCGCGCATCTGCTTATTGCGGGCGGGGTGCCGCCACGGCAGGTGATGGCGGTAACCTTTTCACGTCGGGCTGCCGGCGAGCTGCAGTCGCGCCTGGCGGCGCTGCTACCCGACCTCTACGGCGAGGCTGGTCCGCCTCCCATCTGGGCGGGAACGTTTCACGCGCTGGGGGCGCGCATCCTGCGTCGGGGCGGTGCGCGGCTATTCGACCGTCCGGACGCGTTCACGATCTATGACCGCGACGACACCGACCGCGCGCTGCGGCGCATCCTCGGTGCGCTGGAGACGCCGCCGGGGGCGGTAGCCAGGCTGGTGGGACCGGCGCGCCAGGCTATCTCGCTGGCCAAGCGACGTCGTGAACCGGCGCAAGGAGAGCTTGCGGCGGGAGATGCGGTGGTGCCGCTCGACCAGGTGCACTGGCGCTACACAGAAGAGCTGCGCGCGGCGGCCGCGTTCGACTTTGACGACCTGGTCGGCGCGGCTGCGGAAGCGCTGGACCGAGACGGCGCACTACGCGACTGGGCGCAGGGATTCACGCGTCACCTGCTGGTGGATGAGTACCAGGACACCGACCCGGCGCAGGAGGCGCTGCTGCGGCGACTCTCGCCTCCTCCGCACGACCTGTGCGTGGTGGCCGACCCGCAGCAGAGCATCTATGCCTTCCGGGGCGCCGTGCCGCAGCAGGTGCAGCGCTTTCTGGAGCACTGGCCCGCCGCGGGGGTGGTGCGGCTAGAGCAGAATTACCGATCGACCAAGAACGTGGTGGCGATTGCGCGGCGGCTGGTGGCGCCGTTCTCGTCGGGCGTGCTGCGCCAGCAGGGCACGTCGGCGCGGCGCCTGGCGCTGACGCTGCGACTGTGGACCGACAACCCCGCGGGCGCTCCGGCGCGGCTGTGGGTAGCGCCGCACCCGGAGAAAGAAGCCGACGCCATCGGCACAGACGTGGCGGCAAAGCTAGCGGACGGCTGGAAGCCAGATGAAGTCGCGGTGCTGGTGCGCACCCACGCCCAGGCGCGCCCCGTAGAAGCAGCGTTGCTGCGCGCCAAAGTGCCCTATGTACTGGTAGGCGGCGTGCGCTTCTACGGGCGTGAAGAGATCAAGGACCTGATCGCCTATCTCCGCCTGGCCGCCTCACCCGCGGACCAGGCGGCGTTCTGGCGCGTGATAAACACGCCTCGCCGGGGGCTTGGACCGGCGGCGCTGCTCTCAATCGCGCGCTACTCGCTGGCTGTGGAGAGCGGCGGCGCGCTGCCCGGTGCGCGGCTATGGGCGGCGCACGGCGGCGCGCCGGAAGGGCTGTATGACTTCCTAGCGCACCTGGATGAGCTGACCGCCCTGGAACGGTCGGGCGCAGGCCCCAAAGCGGTGTTGGAGAGCACGTTATCGCTTACCGACTATCGCGAACACGTCCGCAAGCTTCATCCTGACGATGCCCCGGCGCGGCTGGAGGCGATCGGCGAGTTGCTGCGCATCGCCGAAACCTACACGGATACCCGGCGCTTCCTGGACGAGGCAGTGCTGTCCACGGAGGAAGACGACACCGTCTCCACGGCAGGCCGGGTGCGGGTCTCGACCGTGCACGCGGCCAAAGGGCTGGAGTTCCGTGCGGTGTACGTGCCCGGCTGCGAGATGGGGTTGTTCCCGTTGGCGCCATCGCGCCGAGCGGGTGGCGCCGAGCCTGATCCAGGCGAGATCACCGCAGCCATGGCGGCCATGGCAGATCCATCACTCGCTCCGGGAAGCCAGTCCACACTCATCACGCACCACTTCGCGGAAGGCGCCGACCCCGAAGAGCGGCGCGTCTTCTATGTCGCGATCACGCGCGCCAGAGAGGATCTGACTCTTTCGTATTGCACCTTCCGGCGCGACCACCGCTCCCAGCCGTCGCCATACTTGAGGGAGATAGGGTCCGGGCTGCTTCGTCGTGCCAAATTGGGGACTAATGAACCACCGGAGCCCAGGAAGCGCAAGAAGCCGGCCCCGGCGCCCGTCAAGGGCAGCGGCTAGAATCCGCGCGCATGCTCTTTCTGCCTCCGGCGCTGCGACTCGACTGGCTGACGTGGCGGGTGGTGGGCTGGACGTTAGTGACCGCGGTCACCGCGTTTGTGTCGCGCTGGGTGAGTGATGCGGTGGAGGCGTACCCGCGTGCTCGGCAGGGCGGACCGGCCGCGGCGTGCAACCCGGCCGCCGCGCGTGATGAGCAGCGGCTCGCGGATTCGCCGGCCTGGCGCTTAGTAGAGCGACGGCTGGCGGACCGCGCGCTGGCTCCCTCTAGGTCGAAGCCCACCTTCGAGCGATTGCGTGTGCTCAACGTGGATTTTGGGCCGGGAGGCGTTGCAATCGCGCTCCGCGAGCGCAGTCCGCTTGACGCGACGGTGGTGGCGACTGATCCCTATGCGGGAATGACCGGACTGGCGCGGCACCGCGCAGTGCGCCGCAACCGGCGGCGACAGCCGGAATTCGTGCAGGCGTGGGGGCACGGGCTGCCGTTTCGTGACGGCAGCTTCGACGTTGTCCTGGCCGCGGGGGCGCTGCACGGTTGGCCTAATCCCGAAGCAGCTCTGGCCGAGATCGGGCGCGTCCTCAAGCCAGGTGGGCAGTACCTGGTGGCGGACCTCCGGCGTGACATGCGGCTGTGGTTGTGGCTGGCGCTGCGAGTCGCGCAAGCAGTGGTGGTGCCCAGAGACCTGCGCGCGATAGACGAGCCGGGCGCGTCCGTGCGGGCGGCATACACCCCGCATGAGGCCGAGTGGTTCGCCGCTCGAGCCAAGCTGCCGGCTATCCGCGTATCGGCGGGGCCACTGTGGCTGGCCGTGGAACGAAAGCGGTCAGAAGCACTGGTGTGAGGAGGGCACGAGGAGCAGATCTTGCCCGCGGAGCGCCGGCCGTGGATCGTGGCCATAAGCAATGACGAACGCGCCTGTGCCACCCGACTACGCACGGTTCGATGACCTCTTAAGCGACGAGGAGCGGGCGGTCCGAGACCGTGTGCGCTCGTTCGTCAACGAGGAGGCGCTGCCCCTGGTGGCAGACCACTATGAGCGTGGAGCGTACCCGGCGCACCTGACGCCGCGCCTGGCCGAGCTGGGCGTGCTGCACCATAGTGAGCCGGTGGTGGACGGCTTGATTGCGCACGAGCTGGAGCGCGCGGACGCGGGGCTGCGCAGCTTCGTCTCGGTCCACGTCCACCTGGCGGGGAGCGCCATCCGGTTCTTCGGATCGGAAGAGCAGCAGGGGCGCTACCTGCCGGCGATGGCGCGTGGCGAGCTCATTGGGGCCTTCTCACTGACCGAGCCAGGTCACGGGTCGGATCCGGGCGCAATGGAGACCGTGGCGCGGCCGGCTCCTGGGGGGTACGTGCTCTACGGACACAAGCGCTGGGCCACTAACGCGACCATTGCCGGCCTAGTAGTGGTCTGGGCCAAGCTGGACGGGGAAGTGCGCGGCTTCCTGGTGGACCGTGGCACGCCTGGTTTCCGCGCCGAGCAGATCGAGCGCAAGCTGTCGTTCCGCATGTCGGTCAGCAGCGAGCTTTTCTTTGAAGAGTGCTTCATCCCAGAATCGCAGCTGCTGCCCGGAGCGAAAGGATTGGGCGCGCCACTGCGCTGCTTGAGCGAGGCGCGCTACGGCATTGTGTGGGGCGTGGCCGGAGCGGCCGAGGCATGCTTCGAAGAGGCGCTGCGGTACTCGCTGCACCGCGAGCAGTTCGGCCGGCCCATTGGGGGGTTCCAGCTCACGCAGGAGAAGCTGGCGGACATGTATGCCGCCGTAGTACAGAGCAAGCTGCTGGCGCTCCACCTGGGCCGGCTGAAAGAGCGCGGTCAGTTGCATCACACCAGCGTCTCTTTGGGCAAGCGCACCAATGTGCGCCACTCGCTGTCGGTTGCGCGCACCGCGCGCACCGTGCTGGGGGCGCACGGTATCACCGCCGATACGGTGTCGTTGCGCCACGCGGCCAATCTGGAGACTGAGATGACATACGAGGGCACCGATGAAGTGCACGCTCTGGCGTTAGGTCGTCATCTGACCGGATTGGACGCGTTCCGTGGGTAGTGGAGAGAAGACCTCTCAGTCATGGATGTCCTCTCGGTTAACGAGACGTTACCCCACACTACGGTTGCATTACGATTAGCCATGAACCGGCCGATGGCCTCGTATGGCTGGAATTCTGGTCCTGAACGTGCATTACGGAGTTGAGACACGGGCGGGTTACACCGGCCACATCAACCAGAGCAGCCAGCAAACGGACAGCAACCATGTCAACCGTCATCAACTACAAGACCACTACCCTGCGCAGCTTGGCCTGGCCGGCTGCAATTGTCGCGGCGGCCGCGGTGGTCGTACCCATGTTCGGCGGCCTCGGAAACACCGTGCGAGGCGCTGAGACAGCCCGACCGGAGAGCGCCTCGCATGTGCGTGAGGTGGTGGTGGCGAACCCGTCACGCGGCTGCCGCTGGCAGTACACCACCCAGGCCGACGTGCAGATCGCGGACTGCGGTGATGAGGCCGAGAGCGTGCGCCTGGTCTTCGAGCGCGGCCGCGTCACCGAGTACCGCATCAGGCCGGGCCAGGACCCCAACAGCCCGCC
>CADCTC010000205.1:0-28520 GCA_902805635.1 uncultured Chloroflexota bacterium | reverse complement strand
CCCAAGACGACGGCGGGAACGACCTCGATCACGTCTCAACCCGGTGGGCAGCCCCTGCCTCCGGCTCCCGGGTCCGGTCGCCGGCAGTACCCATAGTGCCTCAGCGGGCTCCTCGTGAAATCCCCGTGGACCCCTCCCACCTATCCCCAGTCAGATCCCGCGAGGAAGCCGCCGTCTACGGCGATGACCTGGCCCGTGACGTAGTTTGAGGCGTCAGACGCAAGGTACACCGCTGTACCGGCAATATCCTCCGGTGTGCCCATGTCGCCGGCCGGTGTGCGACTCTTGATCCAGCTCAAGCGCGGCTCCACGCCCAGGAAGTTGCGGTTCAGGTCGGTCAAGATAAAGCCAGGAGCAATGCAGTTGACCTGGATGTTGTCAGGCGCGAGCTCGATCGCCAGCTGCTTGGTGAGCTGCCCGACGCCGCCCTTGCTGGCTGCGTAGGCGCCCATGCCGGGGCTGACGCCCTGCAGCGTAGCCAGTGATCCAATGGTGACGATCTTCCCGCTGGGCCGGCCGGCGCGCGGCACCATGGCGCGGATCGCCGCCTGGCAGCCGAAGTAGAGGCCACGCAGGTTCGTGCCGACGACGTACTCGTAGTCCTCCGGCTCGACGTCCAGGATGCGCTTGCGACGGTTGACGCCCGCCACCGGCACGAAGATGTCCAGCGCGCCGAAGTGCCGCACCGTCTCTTCCACCATGCAGCGGTTGTCATCGATTGACGTAACGTCGCCCTCAACGGCGAATGCCCGGTCGGTGCCGATCGCCTGGACGGCACTGTCGAGCGTCGCGCGCGTGCGGGCGGAGATGGCCACCTTCGCTCCGGCGCGGGCGAGTCCTTCCGCGATGCCGCGGCCGATGCCACGGCTGCCGCCAGTCACCAGTGCCACGCGACCGCTGAGATCAAAGGGAGAAGAAGTAGACACGACGGCGGATTGTACGCGCTACAACATGACCAGCAGGATGCCTGCAAGGACTATGGCGGCGCCGACCAGAGAGGACGTGGGGGGCGCCTCGCCGAGGAAGAGTGCGCCCAACGCGACGCCACCCACAAGCTCTAACGTGGCGATCAGGTTCACGTAGGTCGCGGGGACGCGCCGGAGCGCGGCGTTGTAGAGCGTGTGTCCGGTACCCAGTGGCCCAATACCCAGCCCAAGGATGGCCGCCGCCTCAGTGATGCCGTAGCGGCTACCGGGCGCGAGCCACACAGCCAGCGGCAGCAGCCAGAGCGCCCCCCAGCCATAGACGCCGGCAGCGTAGTCGAACAGTGTGTGGTGCGCTCGGCGCGCGCGTCCTACTACCGAATAGATCGCGAACGTGACCGCCGACCCAAGCGCCAGGAGGTCGCCGAACAGTGCGCGGCCGGAGAGCTCCGGCGCATACCCCGCCAGTACGCCGACCCCGACCATCCCGAGCGCAACACCGCACCACTGCCGGCGTGTCAACCGCTCGCCCAACGTGAGCCAGGAGAAGACCGCGATCAACATGGGAGCGGTGTAGACCAGCGCCAATGAATGGGCGACGCTCGTGAAATCGAGCGAGGCGATGTAGAGGAAGAAGTGCAATGCGATCACCACGCCGTAGACGGCAAAGCGCCGGTGTGGCAGCGCCCGCCAGCGTACCGGACGGCGCGCGACTGCACCGAAGACGACCACCGTCAGCGTTGCCAGTGCCAGGCGCCAGAACGTGCGCTCGACAGCGCTGACGCTTTCCGCCCAGCGGATCAGTACCGGACTGGTAGAGAAGAGCAGCACGCCTGCAAACGCCTGCAGGTAGCCCGTACGCTGGTCTCGTGCGTCCACCGCGTCGCTCACGGCTGCGCGCCTTCATCTTCCAGTGCGGTCGTGGTGTCGAGCCGCAGGTCCTCCAGCGGGAACGCCGGTCCATCCTGGCAGAGCAGGCGCGTGCCGCCACGAGTCGGGACCGCGCAGGCACCGCACACGCCGCTGCCGCAAGGCATCGCATCGCCACCCGAAGTAGCGTTTAACAGTGGTATGGCGCGTAGGGGCACGTTTGCGTGAAGTGTGAACGGCGCCAGGCGGGCACGTCGCAGCGAAGCCAGCGTCTCCAGCAACGGCGGCGCGGCGGCGATCACTACTTCATCTGCCCACGGCAGCAGCGCGGGCAGGACACCGAGTAGCCCGCCGGCAGCCGGCGATGCAGCCCGGTACTCCACGTCTGCCCTCAGCAGGCGCGCCGGCACGCGCTGCTCCTCACGCGCTGCATTTTCTACCAGGGTAACGGCGCAGCCGCGCCGTGTAGCCGCGTCTGCCGCTAGCGCCAGCGCGGCAACACCCACTGTGGAATCGGCCAGTAGCAGCAGGTGGCGCGTGAGGCGCGCCGGCGTGATCGGGCGGCCAATCGGACCGTGAACCGCCACCTGGCCTCCCTCCTGCCGGCCGGTGAGCCACGAGCTGCCCCGTCCGCGTAGCGCCACTAGTAGACTCAGACGGCCCCCGGACCGGTCGACCGCAAAGACGAAATACGCCCGTGGCAGGAACGGGTCAAACGCCGGATACTCAGGGTCGGTGCACCGCACCAGCAGGACCTGGCCCGGCTGGACCTGCGGCGCCAGCTGTGGCAGGTCCAGGTGGACCAGCCACAGCGACTTGCCGGTCTGCTCGCGACCCGCGACCGTTCCGACCTCAACCAGCGGGGGCATTGCGCCGCTGCTCCCGCTGGCTACTTCGGCCGGCGCGGCTGGGCGTATTCGGTAATGGGCAGTACTTCGTACTCCTGGCCACCGGACGTGAGCGACTGCGCGAGGGCCCGCGCCGTGTCCAATGAGGTCAAACACGGGATGCGGTTCTCGGCGGCAGCGCGCCGGATCTCGAACCCGTCCTGCAGGACGGGACGCCCCCCCGTCACGGTGTTGATCACCAGCCGCAGCGTGCCGCCGCGAATGAGTTCCAGGATTGCCTGGTCGCCGTGCGAAAGCTTGCCTACCTCTCGGACGGGCAGACCCAGCGAACGAATCAACTCCGCGGTGCCGGGCGTGGCCACAAGGGAGTAGCCGGCGGTGGCGAACTGCTTGATCAGCGGCACCGCATCGTCCTTATCGCGGTCGGCAATCGACAGCAGGAGCTCGCCCTCAGCCCGTGCGTGTGCCCCAGGGTTGATGCCGGCGCCGAGCATAGCCTTGTAGAGCGCCGGGGCGAAGGAGCGGTCCACGCCCATCACCTCCCCTGTGCTCTTCATTTCCGGGCCCAGATAGGTGTCCACCCCCACCAGCTTGCTCATCGAGAACACCGGTGCCTTGACCGCCACCAGCTTCTGGCGCGGCCACAACCCCGATGGGTAACCGAGTTCACGCAGCGTCTTCCCCAGCTGGACGTGCGTGGCCAGTCGCACCATCGGCACCCCCGTCACCTTGGACAGGAACGGCACGGTCCGCGACGACCGTGGATTGACTTCGATGACGTAGACCTGGTCCTGGTGGATGACGTACTGGATGTTCACCAGCCCGCGCACGCCCAGTCCAATGGCGATCCGCGCGGTGTAGTCCACCAGCTGCTCCACGATAGCGTCGGTGAGATTGATTGCCGGGTACACCGCGAAGCTGTCGCCGGAGTGCACTCCAGCCCGCTCGATGTGCTCCATGATGCCGGGGATCAGCGTCTCCTGGCCGTCGGAGATCGCATCAACCTCCACCTCTTTGCCCTGCAAATACTTGTCGATCAGCACTGGTAGCTTCTCGGTGGGCTGCACGACCGTAGAGAGATAGCGCTGCAGGTCATCTTCGCCGCCGATGATCTCCATGGCACGGCCGCCCAGCACGTAGGACGGACGCACCAGCACCGGGTAGCCGATGTGGCGCGCGATGGTCAGCGCGTCCTTGGCCGACGTGACGCCCGAACCAGGCGGCTGCGGGATGCCGAGGCGGTCCAGGAAGTTCTCGAACTTGCGCCGGTCCTCGGCCATGTCGATGGTCTGCACCGACGAGCCGATCACTTGTGCGCCCATCCGCTCCAGCGGCCCCGCCAGGTTGATCGCGGTCTGGCCCCCAAACTGCGCGATGACCGGCGGCATGCCGCCGGCGCCGCTCTCATTGCACAGGATCTCGAACACCGACTCTTCGTCCAGCGCCTCGAAGTATAGGCGGTCGCTGGTGTCGAAGTCGGTCGAGACTGTCTCCGGGTTGGAGTTGATCATGATGCTCGTCCAGCCCGCCTCGTTGAGTGCCCAGGCGGAATGGACCGAGCAGTAGTCGAACTCGATGCCCTGGCCGATGCGGATCGGCCCTGACCCCAGCACGACGGCGCGCGGCTCAGTCGCCGGCAGCGCCTCGTTCTCCACTTCATAGGTGGAGTAGAAGTACGGCGTGCGCGCCGCGAACTCCGCGGCGCAGGTATCCACCATCTTGTAGACCGGCCGGATGCCGACCGCGTGGCGCATCTCGCGCACGCGGTCGGGCAAGCCCTGCACCCCCTCCGCCAGCGTGGCTATCTGCGAGTCGGAGAAACCGAGGCGCTTGGAGTCCCACAGCAGTCCGGGTGTGAGGTTCTCGGCGAGCAGGCGCTGCTCCATCGCTTTGATGTGGGCCAGCCGGTCCAGGAACCACATGTCTATGGCGGTGCGCCGGTGCAGCTCCTCGAGCGAGACGCCGCGCCTGATGGCTGCCATCAGCGCCCAGAGGCGCTGGTCGTTTGGCCGGTCGATCAGCGGGAAGATGTGTTCCAGCGCCGCCTCACCTTGCCAGGATTCATCCTCCCACAGCAGGCTCCGGCCGCCCATCTCCAATGACCGCACCGCCTTTTGCAGCGCCGCCTCGAAGCTGCGCTCAATGGCCATCACTTCGCCGGTAGCCTTCATCTGCGTGCCGATGGAGCGGTCGCCGCCGGGGAACTTATCGAAGGGCCAGCGCGGGATCTTCACCACACAGTAGTCGAGAGCCGGCTCGAACGCGGCGGTCGTCTCGCCCGTGACCGCGTTCTCGATGCTGTCCAAGGTGCGGCCGACGGCGATCTTGGCCGCGACGCGGGCGATGGGGTAGCCCGTGGCCTTGGAGGCCAGTGCTGATGATCTCGAGACTCGGGGATTGACCTCGATCACGATGTAGTCGAAGCTCTTGGGGTCCAGCCCGAACTGGATGTTGCAGCCGCCCTCGATGCCCAGCGCGCGGATGATCTTGATCGACGCCGTTCGGAGCATTTGGTACTCCTTGTCGGCCAGCGTCTGAGATGGCGCCACCACGATGGAGTCCCCCGTGTGGACGCCCATCGGGTCGAAGTTCTCCATGTTGCAGACGGTGATGCAGTTGTCCGCGCCGTCGCGCATCACCTCATACTCGACCTCTTTCCACCCCACCAGCGAGCGCTCGAGCAGGATCTGCCGCACAGGGCTGGCGTTCAGGCCGGCCATGACACGCTCGTCCAGGTCTTCCCATGAATGCGAGACGCCACCGCCTGTGCCTCCCAGCGTGTAGGCGGGTCGGACGATCAGCGGAAAGCCGATCTCGCGCGCCAGCGCGTGCGCCTCGTCCAGCGTAGTCACGATGGCGGATGGCGGCACCGGCTCGTCGAGCTCCAGCATCAGCTCGCGGAACAGCTCGCGGTCCTCAGCCCGCTTGATCGCGTCCAGCGGCGTGCCGAGCAGGCGCACGCCATACTTTTCCAGCACACCCGCATCGGCCAGGTCCTTGGCCAGGTTCAGGCCGGTCTGCCCTCCCAACGTCGGCAGCAGGCCGTCGGGCCGCTCTCGCGCGATGATGCGCTCCACCACCGGGACCGTCAGTGGCTCGATGTACACCGCGTCCGCGATGTCGGTGTCGGTCATGATCGTGGCCGGATTGGAGTTGACCAGGACCGATTGCACGCCCTCCTCGCGCATTGCCTTGCACGCCTGCGTCCCGGCGTAGTCGAACTCGGCTGCCTGCCCGATGACGATCGGGCCCGAACCAAGGATGAGGACCTTCTTTGGCTTTTCCGGCCGGGATACGGTGTTACTAACCACGCGCGTTCGCCTCGAGCTCTTCGACGAACCGGTCGAAGAGGTACTGGTTGTCCTGCGGCCCCGGGCTGGCCTCAGGGTGATACTGCACGGTGAACACCGGCAGGTCCTTGTGTTCCAACCCTTCCACCGAGCCGTCATTGAGGTTGACGTGACTCACGGCAAAGCCACTGTCCACGGGGATGGTGGCGCCGTCCACATGGAAGCCGTGGTTCTGGGAGGTGATGTAGACGCGGCCGGTACGTAGGTCCTTGACCGGGTGGTTGCCGCCGCGATGGCCGAACTTCAGCCGGGCCGTCTGCGCGCCGATGGCGAGCCCCATCACCTGGTGGCCCAGACACACCGCAGTGAGCGGCATGCGCCGCTCGCGCACCGGCCCCTTGAGCAAGACGCGCAGCGTCTCGATAGTCTGCTTGAGTGATGGATCGCCGTCGGGGTCGCCTGGACCGTTGCCGATCACCACGCCGTCCGGGTGGAGCGCGATGATGTCCTCCGCCGGTGTATCGAACGGCACGATCGTGACGTCCAGTCCGCGCCGCGCGAGTGAGCGTGCGATGTTGTGCTTAACGCCGACGTCGATCAGCACTACGCGGTGCTTCTTGGATGCCTGCTTCGGCTCGCGGAACGGCGCCCACACGGTGTGGTCCACCTGCTCGTACTCCGCTGCCGAGACTTGCGATACCAGCGACTGCTCGGACAGCGGCGCAACGCCGCGGGCCCGCGCCGCTAGGCGGTCTACTTCGGCCTGGACGCCGGGTGTGCGGCCCTGCAGCCACATGCCGGTATCGTCGTTCTCGGCGGGCAGGGCTTCCGGACGCGGCACGCCGATCACCGCGCGCAGGGCGCCGTTCTCGCGCAGGTGGCGCGTGAGTGCGCGCGTGTCAATACCTTCCACCACGGGGATCTTGTGCCTGCCCAGCCACTCGGCTAGCTGCCCGTTGGCGCGCCAGTTGCTCGGCTGTTCGCAATACTCGCGTACGATCAGGCCGTGCAGCCACGGCCGCGTCGACTCGTGGTCGCCGGTATTGATGCCGTAGTTGTCGATCAGTGGGTAGGTGAGCACTACGATCTGCCCGCGGTATGACGGATCGGTGCAGATCTCCTGGTAGCCGGTCATGGCGGTGCAGAAGACCAGCTCGCCCTCCGCCTCCAGCGCACCCGCTTCCGCGGAAGGGACGGCGCCGAAGCCGAAGAATGCGCGGCCATCCTCCAGCGCCAGGATCAGCCTCTGCTTAGAGCTCATGCACCACCTCCCCGCTGACGATCGTGAAGACGGCTTGCCCGCGCAGGAAGTGGCCCGCCAGCGGCGTGTTCTTCCCCTTCGAATAAAGTTGGTGCGGATCGACGCACCATTCCCGCTCCGGGTCGAAGACCACAACGTCCGCCGGAGCCCCGGCCGAGAGTGTGCCGGCCGGTAGACCGAACACAGTGGCCGCGCGCTGAGTCATGGCAGCTACGGCCGTCACTAGATCGACCTTGCCGGCGTGTACCAGGCTCAGCACACTGCCCAGTGCCGTCTCGATGTTGGAGATGCCCGATGCCGCCGCGGCGTATTCGCAGTGCTTGTCCGCCGAGCCATGCGGCGCGTGGTCCGTGGCGATGCAGTCAATGGTCGTCTCCAGCAGACCAGCCAGCACCGCCGCGCCGTCTTCGTTCGCGCGCAGCGGCGGGTTCACCTTGGTGCTGGTGTCGTAGGGCGGCAGTGAAGCGGTGGCCGACCACCAATGGCCGCCCACCAGGTCGTCGGTGAGCGTCAGGTGGTGTGGCGTCACTTCGGCAGTAACGCGCAGGCCGCGCCCCTTCGCCCGCCGCACGTGCTCGACCGCGCCCGCCGTGGAGAGGTGCGCCACGTGCAGGTGCGCGCCGGTCAGCTCGGCCAGGTGCACGTCGCGCGCGACGATCACCTCCTCCCCCTGGCGTGGCCATCCCTTCAATCCCAGCCGCGCCGCCACCGGCCCTTCGTTCATCTGCGCACCGCCGGTGAGCGCCTTGTCTTCGGCGTGCTGCACGACCGGCCGGCGCACTACCAGGCTGTACTCAAGCGCGCTGCGCATCAAACCGCTGTTCTCGACGCAGTCGCCGTCGTCAGAGAAGGCCACCGCCCCCGCCTCAGCCAGCTCTGCCATCTCGGCCAGCTGCTTGCCCTTGCGACCCCGCGTGATCGCGCCAATTGGGTACACGCGCACGTGCCCCGTGGCGCGCGCCGTGCGGCGCACGAACTCAACCGCGGCGGCAGTGTCCAGCGCGGGCTCGGTGTTCGGCATGCAGCACACCGTAGTGAACCCGCCCGCCGCCGCCGCACGTGTGCCGCTCTCAATGGTTTCCTTGTACTCGAAGCCGGGCTCGCGCAGGTGCGCGTGCAGGTCCACCAGGCCGGGCGCCACTACCAGCCCGGCGGCCTCGATGGTGCGCGCGCCGCCGGGAGCGCTCAGTCCCTGCCCAATCTCGGCGATCATGCCGTCGCGCAGCAGGACGTCCATCACGCCGTCAACCCCGTTCGCCGGGTCGATCACACGACCGCCGCGAATGAGGACCAGCGCCGTGTGTCCGGAGCGCGTGTCGCCCAACAGGGGCGCGCTCGCAATCGCTACCAACTCATCTTCTCCTATACGACCCGCCCGCCCTGGCCGCCGGCCAAGAGGTAGAGCAGCGCCATGCGCACGGCCACGCCATTGGTGACCTGGCTCTCGATGACGCTCTGGACACCGTAGGCCACGTCCGGCGCGATCTCGATTCCTTCGTTCATCGGGCCGGGGTGCATCACTAGTGCGCCGAACTTGGCACGCGCCACGCGCTCGCGGTTCACACCCCACAGGCGCGCGTACTCGCGCAGTGACGGGAACATTCCCGCGTCCATCCGCTCCTTCTGGATGCGGAGCGCCATCACCACGTCGGCGCCCTCTATGGCCTTGTCCAGGTCGTACTGCACGCGGACGGCGGCGTGCTCTTTGTGCGCGCCGTTGCCGTTCTTGCGGTGCAGTCCCTCGGCCGCCGCCGTCTCGATCCCTACCGGCATGAGCGTCGGCGGGCCGCACAGCACCACTTCCGCTCCCATCGTAGCGAAGCCCCACACGTCCGAGCGTGCGACGCGCGAGTGCAGCACGTCGCCGACGATGACGATCTTGCGCCCTTCGAGCGAGCCGAGCTTCTCGCGCACGGTAAACAGGTCGAGCAGCCCCTGGGTCGGGTGGGCGTGCCAGCCATCCCCCGCGTTGATGACCGAGGCGTCCAGCTCGCGCGCGACGAGGTACGGCGCGCCCGACGCGGAGTGCCGGATGATGACCATGTCCGCGCCGAGCGCCTGGAGCGTGCGCGTGGTGTCCACCAGCGTCTCGCCCTTTTCCACGCTGGAGCCAGACGCGCTGATGTTGATCACGTCAGCCGAGAGATTCTTGGCCGCGAGCTCGAACGAAACGCGGGTGCGGGTGCTGGCTTCATAGAAGCAATTGACGATCGTCTTGCCACGCAGCGGCGGCACGCGCCGGATGGGGCGCGCCAGCACTTCCTTCATTGCGACTGTGGTGTCGAGCACCTCGGTCAGCTCGGCGGCGCTGAAGTCGTCCAGGTCCAGCACGTCCTTGCGTCTCACGCGGCGTCTCCCTTCACGAGCACCACTTCGTCACGACCGTCGGTCTCGACCAGCCGGACGGCGATCTCTTCCTGTTGGGCCGTCGGCACATTCTTGCCCACGTAGTCGGCGCGGATCGGCAGCTCCCGGTGGCCGCGGTCGACCAGCACCGCCAGCTGGATGAGGTGTGGCCGGCCGTAGTCCAGCACCGCGTCGAGCGCCGCGCGCACGGTGCGGCCGGTGTAGAGCACGTCGTCTACCAGCACCACGCGCTTGCCGCCCACGTCATGCGGCATTGAGGTGGGGTGCATCTCCGGCCGCGTGCCGCGCAGCGCGAGATCGTCCCGGTACATGGTGATGTCCAGCTCGCCTACCGGCACGTCAGCCCCTTCGAATTGGCGGATCAGTCTGGCCAGCCGCTGCGCCAGCGGCACGCCACGCCGGCGCAGCCCCACCAACAGCACCTCACCTGGGCCCTGGTTGCGTTCTAGGATCTCGTGCGCGATGCGCGTCAGCGCGCGGCGGATGCCCTCCTCGTCCAGGAGGGGGGTCTCGGCGCCTGTTTCTACTGCCGCTGGTGCGTCAACTGCCATCAAAAAAGCTCCCCGCCGGTGTGGCGAGAAGCTTCCTGCGCAGGCGCAAGCGCCCGGCACCGGGCGCATAACGACGATTGCCAGGTACCTTGCCGCCTCGCCGGGCCGGCTTAAAGGACCGTTTGTCGAGTCTAGCAGGCGGCCGCGTCAGCCTTTCGGACAAGTCATCGGGAAGGCATGGGCAGCTTAGGTTTGCCGTTGGACAAGGACTCGGGCCAGACGATCACTTTCTGGCCGCCTTGCCATTGGACAATGACTGGGGTGTGGCCAACCTGCGTGCCGGTGTCGTCCACCTTGTACGTCCCAGGCAGTATGGTAGGCGCTTCCAAGGAAGCGAGCGTGTCCCGCAGCTTTTCACGGTCAAGCCCGTTCGCCTTCTTCACGGCCGCTTCCAGCACCTGGCCGGCGGCGTAACTCGTGGCGGCGGGAGAGTCGGGGGCGCGTCCCCACTTGGCCGTAAAGGCGTCCACGAACTCCTTATTGCCCGGTGTCTTGAGGTCCGCCTCCCACATCGACGGGCCAAGCACACCTTCAGCCAGGAGACCGGCGCCGGTAGCGTAGCCGGGGTTGGTGGCGCCCAGGGAGAACGCTAGCAGCTTGGCGTTGACGTCCAGCTCCTTCATCTGCCCGGTGATCAGCACCGCTTCGGACTCGTAGGAGCCGGCGAGCACGACGTCCGGGGCGGCAGTCTTCAGCCGGTTCAGCAGCGCCGAGACATCGGTGGTGCGGGCGGGGTACTTCTGCTGGAAGACGACCTCCGCTCCCTTACTGCGCGCATACTGGGCGCTTCCGGTCGCCGTGGCGTTGGGGAAGACAGTGTCCTCGTTGATGATGGCGATCTTCTTGAGATTGTTCTTCAGCGCCAGGTCGATCACGCCATTGAAGTACGCCTCCGCGACCGAGTACACGCCAAAGATGTACTTGTAGTTGCGCTTCCAGACGTCTGAGCTGGACGGGCCCGCCGCGAGCATCGGGTACTTGTTCCGCTCGGTCACAGTGGAGGCAGCCATGGTCACCGAGCTCGTAGAGGGGCTCAGCACCAGATCGACCTTATCCTCCGCGATCAGCTTGTCGTACAGCCGCGTGCCGGCCGTGGGATCGGAGTTGTCGTCAAGAACGGTGAGCTTGATCGGGCGGCCGAGCAGACCACCGCGCTTGTTTGCCAGCTCGGCCCACAGCTCATACGCCCGCTGCTGCGCGCCACCCGTGCCCGTCGCCGATGCGCCGACGTGGACGGGCGGACGCTCACCGCCCGCTGCCGGGGCGGTGCCCTCGCTGCCGCCGCATCCGGCAAGCGCCACCACGCCGCCGGCAGCGCCGGCTGCCACCACTTGTCTGCGTGTACGTCGTGTCACGTCTAGCTCCGTTCGAGATGGCTGCGGTAGAGCACGCCCGCCTCTGGAAGCACTCCTCCTGAAGTGTAGGACACCTGAGACGATCTGACATTTTGAGCGTTTGTTCGAGAGAACGCGGCTATACTCGGCACACCCATGGCGCTTTCCTCCCCTCTTTCCCCTCGACGTGCGTCCACCGGACGTGCCCGCGCCTACCGGCCAGAGGCGGTGCTGGCGCAGCTGCCACTACCGCTAGACGATTTGCCGTTCCGTTACGAGCGCGGCATGCACCTTTCTGGTGCAGACCTGTGGCTAGATCCGCACACCCGCCGGCCGGTGGCGTATGTGTCGCATGGCCATTCAGACCACTGCCTGCCACACGGCCAGGCGGTCGCCACCCCCGCCACGGCCGAGTTCTACCGCTTGCGCACCAAGCGGCTGGCCGTGACGGAGCTGCCGTTCAACCAGCCCCATCGCGTCGGAGACCGGGAGATCGAGCTGTTCCCCGCCGGCCACGTGCTAGGCGCGTCCCAGGTCAGCGTCATCACGTCTGATGGTCGGCGGCTGGTCTACACCGGAGACTTCAAGCTGCGCCAGGCGCCGTGCCTGGACGCGGCGGAGGTGCGTGAGTGCGATGTGCTGGTGATGGAGTGCACGTTCGGCCATCCACGCTACTGCTTTCCCTCCCTGGAGGAGGTGGACGCCCAGCTGTGCGCCTTCGTGGAGCGCTGCTTCGAGCAAAACCTGATCCCGGTGGTGATGGGCTACATCCTTGGTAAGGGGCAGGAGGCGCTCTGTCTGCTTACCCGCGCCGGCTATAGCGTGGCCGTGCATGACACCATCGTCCGGGTGGCGCAGGTGTACGAGCGCCAGGGCGTCAGCTTCGGCGCCTACGACACGCTCAACCTGGCAAGCGTGGAGGCGCTGCGCGGCAAGGTAGTGCTCTGCCCGCCCCACCTTCGGAAGGAAGTAACGGCGCCGCTCACGCGCTACCGCACCGCGATGCTCACCGGATGGGCCATCGATCCCAGCGCGCGCTATCGCTACGGCGTGCACGAGATGATCGCCCTCTCCGACCACGCCGACTTCCCGGAGTTGATGGAGTACGTGGAGCGCGCGAAGCCGAAGGTGGTCTATACCGTCCACGGGGGACCCGGCTTTGCTACTCACTTGCGCGATCAGGGCATCGAGGCGTACCACCTGGCCGACTGAGCGCTCTAACCGCGCGGCCCGCCCGCTACGTAGATAGTTTGGCCGCTGACATAGCTCGCGGCGTCGCTCGCAAGGAAGGCGATCACGGTCGCAACGTCGTCGGGCTGGCCAACGCGACGCAGCGGGATCTCCGCGGCGCGCTGTGCGGCGTACTCTTCCCATGGCCGGCCGATCCGATCCGCCGTGGCGTGCGTCATGCGTGTCTCGATCAGGCCGGGCGCCACGGCGTTCACGTTGACGTTGAAGGGCCCTAGCTCAATGGCGAGTGTGCGGGTGAAGCCCTGCAGGCCCGCCTTGGCCGCCGCGTAGTTTGACTGGCCCCGGTTGCCCAGCGCCGAGGTCGACGAGACGAACACCATCTTGCCGTACCTCTGGGCCACCATGTGCGCCTGCGCCGCGCGTGCCGCCTGGAAGCTGCCCCGCAGGTGCGTGGCGATCACCCCGTCCCAGTCCTCGTCGGTCATTTTGTGGATCAGGTTGTCGCGCGTGATGCCCGCGCACGCTACGAGGATGTCCAGCTGCCCGTAGGTCTCGACCGCACGCCCGACCACACTCTCTACCTGGTCGCGTTCGGCAACGTCACAGTCAAGCGCCAGAGCACGACCGCCGCCGGCGTCGATCGCTTGAGCCACTGCGACGGCTGGGCCCAGGTCACGGTCCGCCACGACCACCGCGGCGCCTAGCCCGGCAAGCAGCCGGCAGGTCGACTCGCCGATTCCGCGCCCGCCACCCGTGACAAGCGCAACCCTATCGGTCAAGTTGATCACGTGGCGCTCCCAGCCCACACCTGGACCACCCCCGCCTCGGCCAGCTCGACAATCCGCTGAGTTGAGTAGGCAAGCTCATCTCGCAGCACCTGCACCGTGTGCTGGCCGAGCATGGGAGGAGGCTGCGGCGTGGGCAGCGGCGGTCTGCCCGCCGGCACGCCTTCGCGCCAGGGCATGGTCGGCAGCGGCACCGTGCCTACGGGATGGTCAAGCGGCACCACCAGGCCGCGCGCTGCCACCTGTGGGTGCGCCGCCACTCGGTCCATGCTGTTGATTGCCCCTGATGGGACTCCGTGCTGCGCCATCCGCTCCAGCCACTCTGTGCCCGGCCTGGTGAGGAAGAGGCGCTCGAGCGCCGGCACCAACTCCCCGCGCAGCCGCACGCGGTCGCCGTTCGTGGCATAGCGCGGATCAGCCAGCAGGTCGGGCCGCTCGATGGCGCTGCAGAAGGCGCGCCACAGCCGGTCATTGTTCACCGCCACCGTCACCTCGAAGGTGGCGGTGCGGAACGACTGGTACGGCACGATGTATGGCAGCGCGTTGCCGGCAGGGGAGGGCACCCGGCCCGACAGCAAATGGCTGACCAGGTGATAGCCCATCAGTGACACCTGGCCGTCAAACAGGCCCACGTCCAGGTACTCACCCTCCGGCTCCCGGTTGGCTGCACGTGTGCGCTCGCGCTGCAGCAGCGCACCGGTAATGGCCAGCGCCGCGTTTGTGCCGGCCAGGATGTCAGTCTCGGCCACGCCGGCCTTGAGTGGCCGGCCGCCCACTTCGCCGGTCACGCTCATGAGGCCACCAATTCCCTGCATGATCAGGTCATAACCCGGCTCGTGCGCCAGCGGACCGTCCTGTCCGTACGCCGAGATGGAGCAATACACCAGGCCCGGCCGCCGCGCGCTCAGCTGCTCGTAGCCAATCCCGATGCGCGGCGCCACGCCTGGCCGGAAGTTCTCGATCACCACGTCAGCGGTGTCCGCAAGACCGAGGCAGATGTCGAGCCCTTCAGGCGCCTTCAGATTGACCGCAATGCTCCGCTTCGAGCGGTTCATCGAGAGGAAGTAGGCGCTCTCGCCTCCAAAGAATGGCGGCCCCCAGTGGCGCGCTTCGTCGCCCACTCCCGGCTCCTCCACCTTAATGACGTCTGCTCCCAGGTCGGCCAGCAGGCCGGTGCAGTACGGCCCGGCTAATGCCCGGGAGAAGTCGAGCACGCGGTATCCATGGAGTGGTCGCACGGCGCGCGATTGTAGCCGTGCTCTGCTTGGGTAGAGTCCGTCCGCGCCCGGTCGTGCAAATTGGGCGCGACGGTAGGGCGCGTGAACACGGCTAGAAGACACTCATGACCACCGCAGAGAGACTCGCCGCGCTCAAGCAGCTAGAAGGGCAGGAGCTTGGGGCCGGTGATTGGGTGCGTGTCACCCAGGAGCAGGTGAACGCGTTCGCCGAGCTAACGGGCGACCGCCAGTACATCCACGTCGATTCCGAACGCGCCGCGAAGACCCCGTTTGGCGGTACGATCGCTCACGGCTACTTCACACTCGCGCTGCTGCCGCAGCTCAATGCAGCGCGGGAGGATCCACGGCTAGACCTAGGAGGACGGATGCGCCTCAATTACGGTCTGAACCGGGTGCGATTCCCCGCGCCCGTGCCCGTGGGAGCGCGCATCCGGCTGCGGACCACACTGCTTGTCGCTGGGGAGGTCAATCCCGGCGCCGGCCCCGACGGCGGCCCTCAGGCCATCCAGGTGACTCTGCAGCAGACGATCCAAGTGGAAGGCGAGCAGAAACCGGCTATGGTGGCGGAGACGCTGACCCGTGTGTACTTCTAGCGCCGCCCTGGCCGCGCCTGCGGACCGAACGCTAGAGCTCGGCGCCGGCCAGCTCCAGCTCAGGTGCTTCCTCCAGGTCAGGTTCTCCCGCGATGGCGCCGTGGAGTACTCGATACGAGCGCGCATTGGCCTCGTCGGGCTCGACGTACCCGCGCTCTTCGAGATCGTCCAGTAGGCGCGCAGCGCGCGGGTAGCCGATGCCGAGCTTGCGCTGGATGTAGGAGATCGAGACGAAGTTAGTCGCGCCGAGCAGCGCCACCGCCTTGTCCAACAGGGGCGACTGCTTGTCACCGTTTTTCTCGGCGTCGGCGGCGTCCTGCTTGAGCATCAGCGCCTCGATCTCCGCCTTCTCGACGTACTTCGGGCTGCCCTGCCGCTTCCAGAAGTGGATCAGCTCGCCCAGCTCCTCGTCGGAGACCCACGTTCCTTGCACACGCAGCGGCTTCCCCTGGTCGAAAGGGAGATAGAGCATGTCGCCACGTCCCAGCAGGTTTTCCGCGCCGCCGGTGTCCAGGATGACGCGCGAGTCGATCTGGCTGCTCACGGCGAACGCGATGCGCGAGGGGGTGTTCGCCTTGATCAGGCCCGTTACCACGTTGACGCTCGGCCGCTGCGTCGCCACCACCAGGTGGATGCCGATCGCACGCGCCTTAGCGGTGAGCCGGCAGATGGCCGGTTCCACGTCGTCGGGCGCAAACATCATCAGGTCGGCCAATTCGTCGATGATGATGACCATGTACGGCAGCGGCTTGGGGGCAGGCTTGCCCTCTTGCCGTGGCAGCGTCGGTACCGCCTTGTTGAAAGACTCGATGTTTCGGAACCCGAGCTCAGAAAGCATCTTGTAGCGCCGCTCCATCTCCTCGATGGCCCACAACAGCACCTTGCCCGCCTCGGCCAGGTCAGTCACCACGGGATACTTGAGGTGCGGGATGCCCTCGTATTCCGCCATCTCGACCATCTTCGGGTCGATCATCAGCAGCTGCAGTTCGTCGGGCGTGCACTGGAAGAGCAGCGACGCGATGATGGTGTTGACGCACACGCTCTTGCCGGAGCCGGTCTGCCCTGCGATCAGCATGTGGGGCATGCGCTCCAGTGCGCCTACACGCGGCTTACCGTCTACGTCTCGTCCCAGCGCCAGCCGCAACTTGCTCTTCGACTCGCGAAACTGAGGCGCCTCCAGGATCTCGCGGAGCCCTACGGTTGCGATGCCTGAGTTGGGAATCTCCAGCCCTACCACCGGTCGCCCCGGAATAGGTAGCTCTATACGCAGCGTCTGTGCCGAAAGCACCAGCTGGAGGTCCGCCTCGTAGCGCTTGATCTGCTTGACCGAAACGCCCTCTCCTGGAGTGAGCGAGAACTGCGTCACCGTCGGCCCGACTCGCGCTTCCTTCACGGTGACCGGCACGCCAAACGCGTGCAGCGTCTTTTCGATCAGCCGCTTCTTCTCTGCGATCTCGACGTCGCCGATCTGCTGCGCCGATATATCCGACAGCATCGACGTGGACGGCAGCTGCCACTGCAGCGGCCAGCGCGCCCCGTTGGTATTCACCACCGTGCCCGGCGAGGTCCCTTGGTCGACATGCCGGAGTGGGGTGAGCCCAACTCCCTCTCCCTCTGGGGGAGGGTTGGGGCGAGGCTCTGAGCTTGTGCCGTCGCCTACCGACAACGCCTCGCTACCGGGCAGTAGGGCAAGGGCTTGTCCCTTTCCGTTAGCGTCTGACCCATCGCCGACCGCCGACAATTGCGCCACCAGTGCGGCTCGCTGCGCCTCCTCCAAGGCGGCCTGCGCCGCCTGCGCTCGCTCCTCGCGTGCGCGTTGCTCTGCCTCTTCGCGGGCTCTAGCGGCCCGTTCCGCCGCACGCAGCTCCGCCCGGTGCGCGCGAGCGATCTGCCAGCGCTCGTAGCGGTGGCGGGTCCACACCAGTCCCGCCTGCGCCACCGGTGCCACGCGGAGCAGTGCGTGGCCGAGCGCACGTACGGCACGCCCGCTCGTCCGCCCAAGCCCCACCACGCAGAACCCCGCGGCCCGCAGCGAACGAAGGACTTGCAGCCCCAGCTTCTGCCATGTCGTGGTGCTCCAGCCGCACAGCAGGCCCAGGCCGAGCACGGTCATAGGCACCAAGAGCGCCAGAGCGCCGGGTACGCCAAACCAGGTTGCCATGCCTGACCCGGCGTACAAGCCCAGGTACCCGTCCACGCCGGGGGCGGCGGTCCTCAACGCGTCCGCCGGTGGCGCGCCTACCGCCCACAGCTGATGGCCGCTCGCCAGTGCCAGCAGCACCAACGTAGCGCCGGCCAGGCGGCCCGCCACCGCCCGCCGAAGGGCGCGCCGCCCACCGTACAGCGCGGTGCTCGCAATCAGCGCCAGTACGCACCAGGGGCCGGCGGCCCAGCCGGCTAGGTCGCGCGTGCGTGCAGCCCAGCCCTGGGTCAGCAGTCCATTCGGCGAGAGCAGCGCTACCAATGTGTAGCTGCTCACGCATCCCAGCACGATGCCCACGAACCGCAAGCTGAGCAGCGCGTCCGGCGGAATGACCGGCAGCTTCAGCCGGAACCAGCCCTTCTTCCGCCCGCCCGCCGCCATCGCCGTGCCGCCACGCCGAATGGCCGCACTGCCGCCCCTAACTTGCACTGCCATGCGCGTCTACAGACGCGCCTACGCTCCCTGGGTTGCGGCCGACGAGCGCCGGGGCGCGTCTGCCGGGCTACACCTCCATGACGACGGGCAGGATCATCGGCCGGCGGCGGGTCTGCTCCCAGACGTACCTGGAGAGCGTATCGCGGATCTTGTTCTTCACGAATTGCCAGTCGACGTGATGCTGGTCCCCTTCCATGTGGACGTTGGCAGCCTGGATGGCCGCCGTCACCTGTGCCCTGGCCTTCTCGATCAGCTCTTCGCTCTCGCGCATGTAGACAAACCCGCGCGAGACGATGTCGGGTCCGGCCACCGGTTGGCCCGTCAGGCGGTCCACCGTGAGCGTGATAATCAGCACGCCGTCCTTGGACAGTAGCTGCCGGTCGCGCAGCACCACCTGGCCCACGTCGCCCACGCCTAGCCCGTCCACGAAGACGTAGCCTGCGGAGACGCGCTCGCGCACCTTGGCGCCGTCCGCAGTCAGCTCCAGCACGTCGCCGTCCTCGATCACCATGATGTGCTCGGCCGGCACGCCCATGCGCTGCGCCAGGCGGGCGTGGAGGATCAGGTGCCGGTACTCGCCGTGCACCGGCACAAAGTACTTCGGCTTGACCAGAGAGAGCATTAGCTTGAGCTCTTCCTGACTGGCATGGCCGGAGACGTGTACCGTTGGCGCGCCGGGGCCATGCGCCCAGACCACGTTGGCGCCTAGCCTGAAAAGATTGTCGATGGTACGGCTGACCAGCTCCTCATTCCCCGGAATCGGCGCGGAGGACATCACCACCGTGTCGCCGGG
The DNA here is from genome assembly GCA_902805635.1 of uncultured Chloroflexota bacterium. Lineage (GTDB taxonomy): Bacteria > Chloroflexota > UBA11872 > UBA12225 > UBA12225 > CADCTC01. Next base: position 9,838 of record CADCTC010000205.1, on the reverse strand, counting down.
CACGATCTCGATCTGCCGGTGGTCGCGATTCGCCATGCGCGTCAGTGCCGACGTCGGCTCTCCCTGGCTGCCAGTGGTGATCACCACCACGCCGCGCGGGGGCATCTGACCCACCTGGGCGATCTCGTCCGGCCGCAGCAAGACTCCTGCAGGGACCTTCAGATACCCAAGCTCTTGTGCGATAGCGACGTTCTGCACCATGCTGCGCCCGATCACGCCAACGCGCCGTTCGTGACGCGCCGCCGCGTCCACGATTTGCTGGATGCGCGAGATCAGCGACGCAAACGTCGTGACGATCACCCGTCCGCGCGCTGTGGACATGATCTGCTCGATCGCCTCGCCGACCACCGCCTCGGATTGGGTGGAGCCCTCCCGGTCCGCGTGCGTGCTGTCCGCGAAGAGGCACAGCACGCCTTGTCCGCCTAACTTCGCGAGCGCGCCGAAGTCGGTAGGGCGCTGGTCTACCGGCGTGTAGTCGAACTTGAAATCGCCGGTGTGCACTATCGGCCCCAACGGCGTTTGCAGCACCATGCCGACCCCGTCCGGGATGCTGTGCGCCACGCGGAAGAAGTCCGCCTTCAGCTTGCCGAACGACACCGGCTGTCCCGGTACGATCGTGTTGAGCTTCACGCGGTCCACCTGGCCGTGCTCTCGGAGCTTGCCTGTCACCAGGCCAAGCGTCAGCGGCGTCCCCCACACCGGTGGGTAGTTGAGCTGCGGCAGGACATAGGGCAGCGCGCCCGTGTGGTCCTCGTGACCGTGCGTGATCACGATGCCGCGGATGTTGTGGGTCTTGTCCAGCAGGTAGGAGACATCGGGGATCACCAGGTCCACCCCCAGCATCTCGTTCTCCGGGAACATCACCCCCACGTCCACGATCACGATGTCCTCGCCGCACTCGAGAACCATCATGTTGCGCCCAATCTCACCCAACCCGCCGAGCGGGATGCACTTGATGCTGATCTGGCCTCTCGCGTTGCCGCCCGTGCTACCGCTGGTTGAGTTCGTCACTGCCGTCCCTGTTACCTGCACCGTCCGTGGCGGCGATGCTGTCTGTGCTGTCACTACTGCGATTCATGTGTCACGTTCCTGTTATCTTGCCACTCGTCACCCGGACTGCAAGGTTCCGGCCGCCGGGGCGCTACCATGCGCGCTCAGAAGGGAAGATGAGCAATGGCCATGGAGTATCGGCAGCTCGGCCGCAGCGGACTGAAAGTATCCGCTATTGGGCTCGGAGGGAACACGTTTGGCAATGGTGCCGATGAAGCGCAGACCGGACGAATCGTCAACCGTGCGCTGGACATCGGCGTCAACTTCATTGATACCGCCGACATCTACTCGCGTGGCGTCTCGGAACAGCACGTCGGCAAGGCGGTCAAGGGGCGCCGGCACGAGGCGCTGATTGCCACCAAGGTGCGCGGGCGCATGGGGGATCTGCCCAATGACGAAGGGCTGTCGCGCAAGCACATCATGGACGGCATCGAGGCGTCGCTGCGCCGCCTGGAAACCGACTACGTGGACCTCTACCAGGTCCACCAAGTGGACGGCACCACGCCTATCTACGAGACGCTCTCGGCGCTGGACGACCTGGTACGCCATGGCAAGGTGCGCTACATCGGCTGCTCCAACTTCGCCGCGTGGCAGATCTGCGAGGCGCTGTGGGCGTCTGACCGTAAGAACCTCACGCCGTTCGTCTCGGTGCAGCCCCGCTACAACATCCTGGACCGCGCCATCGAGCGCGAGCTGCTGCCCTTCTGCCGCCAGTATGGCATCGGCATCATCCCGTACAGCCCGCTAGCCGGCGGCATCCTGACCGGCAAGTACCGCGAAGGCCAGGCGCCACCACCCGACACGCGGGCCGGGCGCCAGGAGCGCATGCGCGGGCAGCTCACGTCTGAGACGCTCGGCAAGGTCGGCGCGCTCAACAAGTTGGCCCAGGATCGCGGCCACACTCCAGGTGAGCTCGCGCTGTCCTGGCTGCTCTCGCGGCCGGAAGTGTCCACCATCATCGCCGGCGTCACGCGCCCGGAACAGGTGGACGACAACGCCAAGGCCGCCGAGTGGAAGTTGACCAAGGACGACCTGAAGGAAATCGATTCGGTTTTGGGCGCGGCGTAGTACCCGAAGACCATGCTGCTGCTGAGGAACGACAAATGAAAATCAAGAGCGTTGACTTGCTGATGGCGCACATCGGGCGCCGCAACTACTGCTTCGTGAAGGTGCAGACCGATGACGACCTGTTCGGCATCGGCGAGGCGTACTCGGTGGGCCCGGATCTAGCCACCCGTGAGGCAGTCAAGGACTTCGAGTCGTGGCTGATTGGCCAGGACCCGCTGCGCATCGAGCACCTTTGGGCAATGATGTACAACGGCACCCGCTTCCCGCCCGGCCCAACCATCCTCTCCGCGATCAGCGGCATCGAGCACGCGCTGTGGGACATCAAGGGCAAGGCGCTGGGCGTCCCCGTCTGGCAGCTGCTGGGCGGCGCCGTCCGAGACAAGGTGCGTGTCTACCAGAACCCCGGCGGCGGCACCCCGGAGGAAGTTGCCGAGCGCGGCGTTGCCATCATTGAGAAGTACGGCTACACCGCACTCAAGATCGGGCCGCAGCCGCCGGGGTCGGAGAAGCTGCCCTGGAACGCGGTGGTGCGGGGCGCTGCCGCCCGCATGAAGGGATTGCGCGAGGCGGTCGGGCCGGACATCGACATTGGTCTCGATCCGCACGCCAAGATCTTCGAGCCGTACAAGGCGCTCCAGATGGCGCACGCCGTCGCCGAGTGGCAGCCCTTCTTCTTCGAGGAAGCGATCCGGCCGGAAAATATCGACGCGATGGCGTCGCTCAAGCGCCAGAGCCCTATCCCCATCGCCACCGGCGAATGTCTCTACACCAAGTTCGAGTTCCGGGAGTTGCTTGCCCGCGAGGCGGCCGACATCATCCAGCCGGACGTCTGCTTGATGGGCGGCCTGATGGAGATGAAGAAGATAGCGGCGATGGCCGAGGCGCACTATGTTGTCGTCGCGCCGCACAACCCGATGGGCCCGGTCGCTACCGCCGTCAACGTGCACTTCGCCGCCAGCACACCGAATTTCGTGGTGCTGGAATATAACCCTGATGACAGCGGTCCGCGGCGCGAGATCGTCAAGGAACCTCTCGTGGTCAAGGACGGCTACATTGACCTACCGACCAAGCCGGGACTCGGGATCGAGCTCAATGAAGAGGCGTTTGCCAAGTACCCGTACGCCCCCTGGCGCCGTACCAATGCCATCCGTCCGGACGGTAGCATCGGCTTCAACTAGGGCAATACTGTCGCCCTGGCCGGCGTGGAGTCGTTCACGCCGGCCTTCCCTGGTATCTGCCATCCTATAGGCAGATATGTCGCCCTCATTGAAGCATCCGATCTCGTGGAGCCACGCCCTGCGACGCACGGTGCTGCGGGGCGCCGCCACGCTCGCCGTCGGCGCTTTGCCTTGGCTCCCTGCTGCCCCGGCGCCCGCCGTGGCGGCGCCGGTTGCCCAACTGGCGCCCGCTACCCAGGGCAGCGGGCTGCGCGCGGTGGAGACGGGGTTCAACTTCCTTATGGATCGCTACACCCAGGTTCTGGAGCCTGCAGGTCTGCTGCAGTCGGGCTGGGAAGGCGTGCTGGAGGCTGCGCCGGAAACGCTGCGCGAGGCGGCGCCCCGGAGTCCTTTCACGGGCGACCGCGCTGCGGTGTGGGCCGACTTCCAGCACCGCTTCTCGCAACTGGCCGCCGCCGGTGGTGATGCAGACGCTCTAGGCAAGGCCGCAAATCGTGCGATGGCGCGCAGCCTGGATGACTGCCATACACGCTTTGCCCCCAGCTATGAGAAGGAGATCGCCTCCTATGACGGCGGGGAGCGGTACGGTGGCGTTGGCGCCAGCGCGCTGGACGCCACACGTTTCGATCCGCCGCCCCCCGGCCCGGTAATCGTCGGGCTTGTCGAAGGCGGCCCTGCGTCGGTGGCAGGGTTGAGACTCGGCGACGCCATCGTCGGCGTGGACGAGGTTGAGACGTATGGCTGGAGCAACAGCCGCGTCGTTGAGCTCGTGCGCGGCGCGGCGGGCACTCCGGTGCGCTTGCGTGTTGATCGCCCCGGCCAGGCCGCGCCGGTCGAGTTCACCGTCGAGCGAAGCGAGATCCAGTACAACTTGGTCGACTCACGGTTCCTCTCTCCCGCGGATGCGGGTCGCTGGCTCGCGGCGCCCGGCGCACCTGCCGCGCCAGTTGTGCCGGGCGCCGCTGAAGGCGCCGCCGGGATCTCTCCGGCTGGCATCCTGCCGGCCATCGGCTACATCCAGCTCAAGGGTTTCGCGCGCTCGGTGGAGCCGGTGCTCCCTCAGACATTCGAAGACCTGCACGCCCAGGGCGCTCGCGCATGGGTGCTCGACCTGCGCAACAACGGCGGGGGCAGCGTGCCCACCTTCGCGGCCGTAGCGAGCCTCTTCATCAAGGACGGCACGCTCGGAGTGACCACCGACCGCAGCGGCGGCGAGTCGTACATCACCGCCATAAGCACGGCTCACAAGCCGTTCGCTCAGCCGCTCGCGGTGCTGGTCAATTCGCTCTCCGCCTCGGCCTCCGAGCTACTGGCAGCCGACATCCAGGAATATGGCGCCGGACGTGTCTTCGGCGAGACGACCGCCGGGTGCTTCGGCAACAGCCAGCTGTTCCGCCTGCCCGACGGCTCCGCTATGTGGATCACGGTGCGTGCGCTTCAGAGTGGCCTGGCACGGCGCGACGTGCACAAGCTGGGTGTGACGCCCGACGAGCTGATTGGCCGCACGCGCGCTGACCTGTCGAGCGGCCGTGACCCGCAGCTCGAAGCCGCCCTCGCCTGGCTCGCCACCACGCACGGCACGGCCGCCTCCGGCGGCCAGTAGCCTGAGCGAGATTCCGGTCGGCTACACTTACCGGACAGATTTGTTGCCGGAGAGGGGGTGAGAACCAGATGTTTGTGTCTATACGAGATGGCGAGACACAGGAAGCGCTGTTGAGGCGTTTCCAGCGCAGCGTGCAGAACTCCGGTCTGCTGCGTGAAGTGAAGGCCAAGCGGTTCTTCGTCTCCAACGGCGAGAAATCCCGCATCGCGGCGCGCAAGTCGGCGGCACGTTACCGTCGCCGTGCACGCAAGGAGGCCGGCCTCGAGACCGGCGCGCCACCCGCACGGCGCGGGGGACCAGGCGGCCGTGGTCCCGGCGGACCGGGCGGCCCACGCGGCCCGCGGCCCGATGGCGCCTCCGGCGGCGGGGCTTCCGCTCCTTCCGCAGCGCCAGCCCAGAGCTAGCAGTCGACACGGCCCCCACTAAAATGGGGGCCGTGTTTCGTTTTCTGGTGGTCCGTAGTCCGGACCTGGAGCGCAGCTGGCCATTTGTCCACCAGCAACTGCTTGATCGCCTGAGCGCGCTCGGCGAGGCGCGCGTGCTGGAGCTGCCACGCGGCGAGCCGCTCAGCGCCCACGCCACCCTTTCCGATATCGATGCCATCAGCTTGTTCGGTGGCCAGTTGACCGATGCGTGTGTCGAAAATGCGCCGCTGCTCAAAGTGGTGGGCTGCAATACCGATAACACCGGCAAGGGCTTGCCGCTCGACGCGCTCGATGCCGCCGGGATTTCCATCATCGATACCACCCGCGCCTGGGGCCAGTCGGTGGCCGAGGTTGCGCTTGCTTTGGGGCTGGCCGCGCTGCGCCGCATCCCGCAGTGGCACGCGCAGCTCGCATCGGGCGCGCGCTCCTTTCAGTACGACGCCGTGCAGTACTGCGATGCGACTGGGTTCGCCAATGGCGAGTTGGGCTCCCGGCACGTCGGCGTGATCGGCCTGGGACAAATTGGCGGCCGGGTGGCGCGCTGGTGTGCTGCGCTCGCCGTCGATGCAGCCACAGACCGTCCGACTTCGGGCGGCGTTCTCGGTTACGACCCGTACCTGCCGCCAGAGGTGCCCGCGCAGTGGGGCGTGCGGTCGGTGGACCTGGACACACTGGTGGACGAGAGCGAGGTGGTCTTCGTCACCGTGCCGCCGACACCCACCGCGAAGCACCTGTTGGACCGGGCGCGCATCGGCCGCTTGCGCCGCGGCGCGCTAGTGGTGATCGTTACGCGTGCCCACGCGGTGGACATGGCCGCTCTCCGAGAGCGTATCGTCGCCGACGAGTTGGCCGGTGCCTTCGACGTCTATGACGAGGAGCCGCTGGCTCCCGATGATCCCCTGCGGGGGCGCGCTAACGTGGTGCACACACCTCACATTGCCGGGCGCACGCGCGACGCCAACCTCCGTACTGCCGATATCATTGCCGCCGATTTCGAGCGCGTCCTGCGCGGCGAGTCACCGCAGCATCAGCTCACCCGGCAGGCCATTAAGGTCCGCCTGGGTGAGGTGTGAGGAACCAATGACCGATCAAGAGCCTGGCCGTACTCCCGGCGATATGCGCTACATCACTCCCGATGACGTGGAGACTCAGGTCTTCGAGTGGGGCTCCTTGAAGTGGCTGGCCGAGCCGCGCGTCTGCGACGCGCAGCGCTTTAGCCAAGGCATCGTCATGCTGCTGCCGGGCAAGGGCCACACCCGGCACAACCATCCCGGCGTAGAGGAGACGCTGTACATCGTGTCGGGCCGCGGCCGGCAGATGGTGGAAGACGCGGCCGGGCAGGCGATCTACCGCGAGGTAGGCCCGGGCGACATGGTTCACATTCCCATCAGCGCGTACCACGAGACGATCAACCTTGGGTGGGAGCCGCTGAAGATCGTCGCCACGTACGCGCCGCACGGGCCAGAGGCGTTCTTGCGCGCCTTGCCGGACGTGCAGATCCTGCCGCCGGGCGAGCTGCCGAAGTAGAAGTCTCCGGCTAGAAGCGGTTCTGCAGCTGGCGCGCAGCCTGCTCGGCGGTAGCGCCGCCGTGGATCACTTCAGAGAGTGCGGCGCACATCCGGTCGGGCCGCTCGTGGGTGACGATGTTGCGACCGAATACGATGCCCTTGGCGCCCGCACGTATAGCGGACTGCACCACACGCAACGCGTCAATCGGATCTCCCTTGGCCGGTCCGCCCAGACAGAGCACCGGAACGTAGCAGCGGTCTACCACCTGCTCGGCGTACGCTTCTGCTTCGCCGGTGAAGTGGACCTTGACGAAGTCTGCGCCACATTCTGCGGCCAGGCGGGCAGCGTTCGAGACGTTCTCCAGCGTGTGCGCCGACGTGTCCAGGAACGACACCGGGATCGGCTCGCCTAGCAGCGGCATGCCCCACGCGTCGCAGCGTGCAGCCAGCGCGCGCAGCTGCTCCAGCTTTTCGTCGGTAGGGTTGCCGGGGAACACCTTGAGCTCTACCGCGTCCGCGCCCAGACGCAGCGCCATGTCCACCCCGGCGTCCGCAAGCTCGCCAGACGGGAAGTCGTCCAGGCCGACGATCAGGCCACGCCCGCCGAGCGCGTGCTGAGTCGCCTTCGCCATGCCGGGCGTAGTCAGGATCGCATCGGCGCCGCCCTCGACCACGCGCCGCACTGCCGTCACGGCATCGTCAAGCCCGGCAGCGTTGCCACGGCGCGCGCCGTCCATCGCGACCACCAGCGCCTTCCCGTCGGGCGCAAATACGTGGTAGAGGCGGCGCTTGGCATAGCGGGGCACGTCGGCCACGCTCCCGTTGGCGGAAGCCGGCGCGCTCGCCGGCCGATCGACGGTCAGTGTCATGGCCAGATCGTACCAACCTTGAGGGAATTGCTTGACGGGGTGTACGCCCCCGTGTAGTGTTGGCCGTGGCCCTCCCTGCTCCGCGCGGCGCTTCCGCCGGCGGCCCGCGGCGGCTGGCCCTAGAGAGTCTTGATCGCGACACGCGCACGTAAGCACGCGTCACGAGAACACCACGGGGGAATTGGTTGGAGACAGACCTTTCGCAGCTAGCCCTGCACAAGATCGCGGTGGAGGACGAGGAAGAGACTGCCCTCGTCGCCTCCGTCACCGACTCCACTGCATGGGAGTACGGCGCCGCGATCCCCGCGGTTGAGGCAGACGTCACCGCCGACCAGCTCGACTCGGCAGAGGCACTCTACATGCGCGAGGTGCGTCGCTACACGCTGCTCACCGCGCAGCAGGAAGTGATGCTTGCGGAGACGCGCGAGGTCGGAGAGGCGGCGGCTGAACGTCTGCGGAGCCTGCCTCCGCGGCACGAACTGCGCCCGGAGCTCGGGCCGCTGGCACGCGAAGGGGCGGCCGCGCGGCGCCGGTTGATCGAGTGCAACCTGCGCTTGGTCGTGTCGGTGGCGCGGAAGTACGCCGGGCGTGGCATGCCGCTGCTCGACCTGATCCAGGAGGGCAACATTGGGCTGGACCGCGCGGTCACCAAGTACGACCCGCGCACCGGCTACCGTTTCTCCACCTACGCCTACTGGTGGATCCGCCAGGCCGTCAGCCGTGCCCTGGCCGACCAGGGGCGCGTCATCCGCTTGCCCGTCCACGTGGTGGAGCGGCTCACCGCGATTGCCCGCGTTACTCGCGAGCTGGAGCAGCAAGACGGCCGCCGGCCCAGTGCCCGGCAGATCGCGGAGCGTCTCGGCGCACCGCTGGCGCAAGTTGAGGAAGCGCTGCGTGCGTCGCGCGCCACCCTCTCACTGGAGAAGCCACTGGGGCTCGGTGGCGACAGTGATGACCTGACGGTCGGCGATGCGCTCTCCGACGACATTATGCTCGCGCCCGAAGCGCAGGCGTCACGATCTCTGCTGGTGGACGAGCTGGAATGTGTGCTGCGCGAGCTGACGCCGCGCGAGCAGGTGGTGCTGAAGCTGCGCTTCGGGCTCGGCAACGGCGAGGCCGACAAGGAAGTGGGCCCCGCCTACACCCTGGCCGAGATCGGCGACAAGCTCTGCATGAGCCGTGAGCGCGTGAGACAGATCGAGTCGGAGGCGCTGGCCAAGCTGCGCGAGTCTCCCGCCCTCCGGCGCCTCCAATCTTTCCTGGACTAGTGGACTAGCAGCGGCCCGTTAGGGCCGCTTCGCCATGAACTTCAGCTGGATATAAGCGGGCCGGGGCGTGCCGTCTGGGCGCACGATGCCGAACGGGTACTTCTCGTCGCTCGCAGGCACCAGCTGCTGGAAGTTCAGATTCCACACGAACATGCCCTGTACCCAGCCCCAGTCACGGCCGATCTGGTAGGCGCGCACCAGGTAACGACCCTGGTCGGCATCGCTGATGTCATTGCCGTAGTCGTACCCCAGGGCCTGGTTGGCGGTGCTCCAGCCGAACTCGGTCACCCAGATCTGCTTGGCGTCGTCGCCGTTGGCGACCATCACCGCGCGCACGTCCTCCAGGCGCTTGAAGTAGAAGCTCTTGTGCCCCTTGAAGTTCGTGCTGAACACGGTGCGGTTAAACGGCGTGTCGTCGGGTGGGTTGTTGAAGCCGCCGGCGTGCGCGCCGATGCCGTCGCACACCGTCTTGAAGACGCCACCCTGGTAGGCATACAGCTGCTGCAGGTACAGCACGTCGTCGATCGCCACGTTCGGGTCGTTGAAGCCGGTCGGCGTCAGCGCGCCGGAGAGTACGGCCGCTGCGGGATCGGCCGCCTTGATGGCGGCGTGGGCGACTTTCAGCAGCTCGACGTAGTCGCCGGCGATGATCCGGCCCCCGCCCCACTCGCGGCTGAAGTTCTGCTCGTTCCAGACCTCGTACGCGTGCACTTTGCCCGCGTAGCGCGTGGCCAGGGCAGAGAGGAAGGTGCCGAAGGTAGCCGGGTCGTCAGGCGGGCCGTCCACGGTGCCGCTGGCGCGCGACCAGGCCGGCGCGGTCACGACGCTGAGCAGCACCCGGATGCCCATCAGCGCTGAGTAGCCGACGA
>CADCTC010000204.1:401-83933 GCA_902805635.1 uncultured Chloroflexota bacterium | reverse complement strand
CGCCACTGTGGCTGTGGTGGCGCGGGCCCGGCGGACGAGTGGCCCCCACGCCCGCCGAGCTCGAGCGCTGCCGGCGCGCGTACGCCCGGCGCTTTGACATCGAGCAGGCCTTCCGCTATCTCAAGCAGGCACTCGCCTGGACCGTCCCGCGCGTGCGCCTGCCCGAGCAGGCCGACCGCTGGTCCTGGCTCGTCGCCGCCGCGTTCGCCCAGCTGCGCCTGGCCCGCGGCGCCGCCACCGACCGCCGCTTGCCCTGGGAGCGCCCCCTGCCCCCGCACCGGCTCACCCCCGCCCGCGTCCGACGCCATTTTGTCGCGCTCGCGCCGCTGCTGCCACGCGTCGCCGCCGCGCCACAACCCAGCGGCCGCTCCCCGGGGCGGCCCAAGGGGCGCCGTTCACGCCCCGCGCCACGCCATCCACCCGTCAAGAAGGGCCGCTGATCGCTGCACCACCCCACCACCGGGCCCCGCCGCACGCCCCACAACCCACAACCCGCGACGCCAACCCGCGCCGCTCAGTGCCACATGGTTAAAAGACCAGGTGACTATTTGTGATCCCTGACACACGCTTGCGTGGATCGGGGAGCGGGCCATTCGGTCGTGACGGTGCGGCGCGTGCTCGGGGGCGACGGAGGGTGCGCGCGTGGGGCGCGAGAGCCGTGTTTTTGTAGCCGGTTGTAGCCCTTTGTAGTCCCTCCCACACGGTAGCGCGAAACGGGCGGGTACGGCGGGGATTGAGATGATGGAGCGCAGAAATACCCTTCTACTATGAAGACGTCTGAACACGGTGAAAGCGGCACGCAGGGATACTGAAGGTAAGAGTCAGGGTAGTGGAGAAGAGTGGCAAGGGGGTTGCGCGCGGGCCGGCACAGCGTGCGGCGGTGACCTCCCAGCTGCTGTCCGTGGTACGTGAGCGCTATGGACTCGAGAGCGAAAGCGATAGCGGCAAAGACCTCGGCGGGTCGTCGAACCTGAACCTGCTCATAGGGGGCGCGAGCGGCAAAGGCGGCCGGTGCGTGGTGCGGGTGTACCGGCCTTGGGTGACCGTGGCGCGGCTGGAGGCGATCCAGCTGGCGCGGCGGTGACTGGCGGATGGAGGGGTGCCGTGCGCGCAGCCGGTCCGCACGCGAGATGGCAAGCTGTGGATCGAGATAGACGGCCGGCTGGCGGAGGTGGAGCCATACGTGGAGCACAACGCGGAGATGGACACGTGGGAGCGGCTGGAGGCCGGGCTGCCGCTGCTGGGGCGAGTGCACTCGCTGCTGGAAGGGCTCGAGGTGCACGTAGACGGGCGCCAGGCGCCGGCATCGAACAGCATCGCGCCCGAGGACGTGGTTGACGGCGTGCGGCGGGGGACAGCGTGCATCCGGCGATGGGCAGCGTCGCCGACATCCGCCGCGGAGCTGGAGGTAGCCGCCGCGGCAGACCAGCTGGCTGAGCTGGTGTGGGAGGCGGAGCGCGGTCTGGCAGTAGCCGATCAAAGAACCCTGCGCCGGCAGCTGGTACACGGCGACTTCTGGGACAACAACGTGCTGTTCCACGAAGGCCAAGTAGTACAGGTGGGGGACCTGGACTTCATGGGCGAGCGTGAACGGATCGACGACCTGGCGCTGACGCTGTACTACACCACTTCCACGTTCGGCGGTGCGGGAGGCGCGTCGGTGGAACACGCGCGGCGGCTGCGGAGGCTGGTGGACGCGTACGAAAGCGGCCTGGATGGGCCGCTCTCCGAGGCAGAACGCGCCGCGCTGCCCCTGGCGCTGGCGCGGACGCCGCTGGCCTTCATCGCGATGGTCCCGCGGGTGGATTCCGAGGCTGGGGCACAGCGGCTGGCGGCGGAGATGGTGGGAGACATCCAGTGGGCGCTGGGCATCGTCCGTGACCTTGACGTGTGGCAGGCGGCATTCCGCTGAGCGGCGAGCGCAGTCGGCGGAGACGCCGGGACCGGTATGCTGCCATCCACATGGGACGCACTGGCCAGACGGGTGACTCGCCGCGCATGAGTGAGGTGGAGCTCGCGAGGGCGCTTTCGTCGTGGGGGCTGTGGAGCGCGCGGGTCCAGGGCGCGGTGGAGCTGGCGCGCCGGGCGCACGGGGAGCAGGTGCGGGATGACGGCACGCCGTACCTCGAAGAACACGTGTGGCCCATAGCAGCCGAGGCGGCGGCGTACGCTCAGGGCGGGCTGTCCAACGGGCATGCCGGAGAGGGCAGCACGGCCGGAGAGGCCACAGAGGCCACGGAGGCCGAGACAATGGTGGTGGTCGCGCTGCTGCACGATACGCTGGAGGACTGGCCGGAGGCGACACCCGCGCTGCTGGAAGAGCAGTTCGGCAAAGAGGTGGCCGCAGCGGTGGTGGCGCTGACCAAGCCGCCACGAGCAGAACAGGCGGGACAACCCGGCGAAAGGGAGCGCGGGAAGCACGAGCGGGAGGAGCAGTACTTCGCGGGGCTGCGGGCGGGGCCACGCGTGTCACGGGTGGTGAAGGTGCTGGACCGGCTCAACAACCTGGCGTGCATCCACAAGAGCGGCGCCGAGAAGCGTCGAGCGTACCTGGCGGAGACGCGCGCGTTCCACCTGCCGCTGGCGCGCGAGCTGGACGGGGCGCTGGCCACCCGGCTGGAGGCACACCTCGCGGCGTTGGAGGCGGCAAACGGCTGAGGGCGAAGTATTCGTGGGCCAGAGCTTTTGAGGGGGGGCGTGGCGGCTGGCAGACCAACTTCGCTCATTTCTCCGGGTTGCCGCTTGACAAATTCACCTCCCGTGTGGCATAATTAACTCTGTCGATTGGTTGTGGCATGCAAGTGCGCAACTGATCGACGCAATTACCCCTCGGACGGGCCGCAAGGTTTATTCGAGGGGTTTTTGTTTGCCCGCGGCGGCGCAGAGGTGGTGTGGTAGCCGACACGGGGGGTGCAGGGGAGATTTCAGGCAGTTTGGCAAGCGTCACGAATGGGCACGAGAGTGAGCGTGGGCACAGGGCCAGCGGCGGGAAGACGGGAGAGCGCGGCGTGACCGGAGGAACGGCGCGCCGGCCAAACTTCATCTTCTATATGCCCGACGAGCTGCGGGCGGACGCGGTGCACTGTATCGACGGCCTGCCGGTGCGCACGCCGCACATGGACCGGCTGGCCGCCGAGGGGGCGGTCTTCACGCAGCTGTACGCGGCGCACACGGTGTGCGCGCCGGCGCGCTGCAGCCTGATGACCGGCTGGTACCCGCACACGCGCGGCCACCGCACGCTGCAGCACCTGCTCCAGCCACACGAGCCAAACCTGCTCAAGTACCTCAAGCGGGCGGGCTACCACGTGGAGTGGCACGGGAAGAACGACGCGCTGGCGGTGGAGAGCTTCGCCGAGAGCGTCTCATTCCGCTGCGCGCTGCGGCAGCTACCAGGCGAGCCGCGTGGGCCGGGGCTGGACCACGCGGGCGTGCCGACGGGCTTCCGCGGGGACCCGGAGCCGCCGCTGGGCGCACACGGCCGCGGGCACGGCATCCCGTGGCCGCCGGACCACCGCTACTACCGCACCTTCTACTACGGCTCGCGCGGCGACGGGCCGTACCAGGACCCCGAGTCCTTCCACGTGGACGAGGCGCTCACCTTCCTGGCCGAGCGCGAGCGCACGCCGGACGAGCCGTTCTTCCTGTACCTGCCGTTCGGGTTCCCGCACCCGCCGTACACGGTGGAGGAGCCGTACTTCTCGCTGCACCCGCGCGAGGAGGTGCCCACGCCGCTGCCGGCGCTGCTTGACGACAAGCCGCACTTCATGCGCGAGATGCACGAGCGCTATGGCATCGCCGGGCTGACAGACGAGGAGCGACGCGAAATCCGCGCGACGTACTGGGGGATGACCAGTCGCAGCGACGCGCAGCTGGGCCGGCTGCTGGCGTTCCTGGATAGCTCGCCGCTGCGCGACAACACGGTGGTGATCGTCACGACCGACCACGGCGACTACGGCGGCGACTACGGGCTGGTGGAGAAGTGGTGGACGGGCTTCCAGGACTGCCTGGTGCGCGTGCCGCTGATCGTGCGGCTGCCCCCGGGACAGGCGCCGGCCGGGCAGCGCGTGGAGGCGCTGTGCGAGCAGATCGACATCTTCCCCACGCTGATGGAGCTGGCGGGGCTGGATGTGGAGCACGACCACTTTGGGCGATCGTTGCTGCCACTACTACGGGGCGAGACGCAGACCCATCGTGATGCGGTCTTCTCCGAAGGGGGGCACCTGGCGCACGAGTCGCAGAGCATAGAGCGGCTGACCGCGCCGGACGGGATCTACTACGAGAAGACGCGCATCCAGCACGACGACCCGTCCACGGTGGCGAAGTCGGCGATGGTGCGCACGGAGCGGTGGAAGTACGTGCGGCGGCTCAGCGGCATGGACGAGCTGTACCACCTGGAGGCGGACCCCAGCGAGCTGACCAACCTGGCGGCGCGCCCGGACGAGCTGGATGGGCCCCTGCGCGTGCAGCGAGACGCGCTGCGCGCGCGGCTGCTGGACTGGTTCCTGGAGACAGGGGACGTGGTGCCCCGGACGCTGGACCCACGTCCCTGATGGAACACACCGCGCTTCGTGGTCAAGTATGAAACCGACGCCGCGGGATGGCGAGCAGATGACCACGCCTGTGGTCGATCACCACCAGCACCTGTTTAGCCCCGCGGCGGCGGCGCTGATGTCCGTGGAGACCATCGACGCCGAAGCGCTGGTGGCGCACCTGAACGACGCCGGCATTGGGCGCGCGGTGGTGCTGTCGGTGGCGTACGCCTTCGGCAGTCCCAACCGCACACTCCCCGACGAGTACGCGCAGGTACAGGCCGAGAACGACTGGACCAGCGAGCAGGTGGGGCGCTTCCCGGACCGGCTGCGCGGTCTGTGCGGCCTCAACCCGCTGCGCGGCTACGCGCTGGAGGAGCTGGCGCGGTGTGCGGAGGACAGCAGCGCGCGCCACGTGCGCCACGGCCTGAAGCTGCACCTCGGCAACTCGGTGGTCGATTACCACGACTCGCAGCACGTCGCACAGCTGCGGCGCGTCTTCGGCGCGGCCAACGGCCACGGCATGGCCATCGTGGTGCACATGCGCGCGTCCTTCCGGCACAAGCTGCCCTACGGAAGCGATGAGGCGCGCGTCTTCCTAGACGAGCTGCTGCCCGCGGCGCCTGACGTCCCGGTGCAGATCGCGCACCTGACGGGCAGCAGCGGCTACGCCGCCGACCCGCTGGTGGACCAGGCGCTGGCGGTGTTCGCCGAGGCGATCGCCGCTGGGGACCCGCGCGTCGGGCGGCTGCTCTTCGACGTGGCGACGAACGTGGACCCGGACGCGCCACCCGAGGAGCGCGAGCTCATCGCCCGGCGCATCCGGGAGCTGGGCGTGGAGCGCGTGCTCTACGGATCGGACGCCCCGCTGCCGGGCAATGAACCGCGCCGTGGGTGGGCCGCCTTCCGCACGCTGCCGCTCTCAGAGGCGGAGCTGCGGACAATCGCGGAGAACGTCGCACCGCACATGCGGTAAGGTGGAACATACCCAAGGCAACAGCATGAGCGGCGCTCGCGGAGACCTGGTGCAGATGGCGGTGCGGACGGCGCTGGCCACCGCGGCGTACGGGCTGCTGCACAGCGCGCTCGCCAGCCGGCAAGCGAAGGACGCGGCGGCGCGGGTGTTTGGGGAACGGCACCGGAACGAGCTGTACCGCGTCGTCTACAACGTGCAGTCGGTGGGCACGTTTGCCTTGCTGGTGGTCTACTTGCTGCGGCAGCCGGACCGTGTGCTGTACCGGCTCAATGGCCCGGCAACGGTGGCGGCGCGCATAGGACAGGCGGCGGCGCTGGGGTATGCGGTGGCGGCCGCGTGGGAGGTAGGGGTGCTGCGCATCACCGGCGTGGCCAGCGCCGTCGCGTGGGCGCGATGGCTGGTGACCTCGGTGGTGGGCGGGTCGGACGATGCACCGCCGGTGTCGGTGCCCGCCGAACCCGAAGCCCAAGGTCCGGCGGGCGAAGACGACGGATCGCTGCGTGTGCGCGGTCCCTTCAGGTTGAGCCGGCACCCGCTGAACCTGGTCCCGGTGCCGATCTTCTGGCTGGCGCCGACGATGACGGTGAAGCGCGCGGTCTTCAGTGCGGTGGCGACAGCGTACCTGGTGATCGGGTCGTGGCACGAAGAGGCGCGGCTGCGGCGAGCGTACGGCGACAGCTACGACCGGTATCAGCGCAGCGGCGTTCCTTTCTATCTGCCCAGAGCGTGACCCAAGGTCCACACCAGGGCCCTGGCGGCGCGCAGCACGCCTCTCTGATTTGACCTCGCATGGTGCGGGAACGCCGTGTCGGCGCCGGCACAATAGGTAGAGACAGCGCTGCCACTGCCGGCGGAGACAGCCGCGCTGTGCAACGCGAGCGGGCCGAGCAGAACGGTTGACCGACACGAATACCCCTCGGACGGGGCGCAAGGTTTGTTCGAGGGGTTTTTGTTTGCCCGGCCGGACCCGTGGGCCCACGGGCGTACCCCTGCTTGTACCCCTCCCACTTACTACACAGCGCGAGATGCGCCGGAGTGCGGGTTGCAGCGGATCGGGAGGCGCTGTGCGCGGTGCTATGATGCGCAATAGGACGATGGCTACTGCTCGGGAGCTCGGCCCAGCCGGCTGGCAGTCATACCTGATTGGAAAGACACAGGCGCCGGGAATAGGGACAGCGGAGGCAGAGGCAGAGGCAACCGAGCGCCTCCGGGAGCGGGTGAGGCAGGCGGCCGAACAGCTGAAGGCGCTCGGCGCACGCCGCGTGGTGCTGTTCGGCTCACTCGCCCACGGCAGCTGGTGGGCACCTGGCTCTGACGTGGACCTCGCGGTGACCGGACTGCCCCCAGAGCGGTTCTGGGATGGGTGGCGGGTGGCGGAAGACACCATCGGCGACCGCCGGGTTGACCTGGTTGCCTGGGAGCAGGCCGGTGGGGTGCTCCGTGCGGAGATCGAGCGCGACGGTGTCGAGCTCTGAGCACCTTCGGGCCACGGTTGCACCAGGCTCGCTCGCTCACCGTATCCGCATAGACGTCACGGACCTGGATCGTGTCGTCCAGCGCGCGAGCTCGTCTTGGCACGGCGCGCAGGGTGCATCCCCAGATGCGCTCGTCTACGTCGAGTCGGTTGCGCTGAACCTGCACGGCTTCTACTCAGGAGTCGAACGTCTGTTGGAGCTGATTGCGCGGCACATCGACCGCGCGGTGCCGGGAGGCGACGCATGGCACCAGGAACTGCTCTCTCAGATGACGCGAGAGGTACCCGGCGTTCGCCCGGCGGTGCTGAGCGCCGACCGAGCCGTGTCTTTGAACGACTTGCGTCGCTTCAGACACATCGTTCGTCACCTCTATACGGTCCACCTTGACCCAGAACGGATGCGTCCCTTGCTATCAGCACTTCCCGCTCTCTGGGACGAGGTGCGCGCGGACTTGCTTGCGTTTGCCGAGTTCCTTGAGGATCTAGCCGAACGGCAATCATCGTCCGACCGCTAGCGTGACGCCCGCGGTAGTGATCCGTGCGGCGCGGAGCGCCGGAGCGCCGCTGACGGTGGAGTGGCCCGGTTCTTGGGGCGCGGCAGCGGGTCAGTCGGGAGCTGGGCTCCCTCTATCGAACGCCGGGAACAGCGGAGTCTCCTCACTGGCCTCTGGCCAGCGCGCCCGCAGCGCGTGGACCATGTCATCGCACCAGGCGGCGAATGCTTGGAGCGTCCCCGCTCGGCGGGCGGAGGCGATGCAGGTTTCCACGATCGCCACTAGCTGGCGCCGGCGCGAGCGCGTCGGGATTGGCGCCGACCAGCCGGCAGGGAGGAGCGTCCAGTGGTCCCGGTCCGGGCCCGCATCCACCCGCGGGAGTCGCTCCAGCCGCACGATTGTCCAGGCGGCGCAGGCCGCGGCCATACCGGGGTTGTAATGCGCGTCGGCGAGCGCATTGGGCCAGGCCGCCGCCAGCTCCTGCCGATAGGTCCGCTCTATGGCGGCGGTGATGTCCGGCGGCACGCGCCACACCGGTCCGCCGGTCGGATACGGGTAGCGCAGGACGATCGCGTCGGCGAGCGCGTGGTGGAAGCAGGCGGCTTCGAAGTCGTAGAACCGGACGCTGTCGCCCGCGATCTTGCAGTTGGCCGGACCCGGGTCCCCGCTGGAGAGCGCCACGTGCCGACCGGGCTCCGTGAGGGTGTGCACCACCGCCTCGACATCGGCGCCGGCTCCGCGCGGGGGTGGGAGGCCAAGCTGCGCCGCCACGTCTCGCACGCGCCTCCACGCCGCCTCGACGCGGCCGGGCTCGGTGAAGCCCTCGGGCGCGTCGTCAGCCGGGTCAAGCCGCGCCCGGCGCTGGTGGTAGACCGCAGCACGCCCGGCAGTCTGCGCGTGGAGCAACCCGAGGCCGCGCGCGAAGGCGAGCAGTCCGCGGCGGGCGGCCGCCGCGTCGCTGCCCAGCAGCAGGTCGAGCAGCGACGGATGGGTGCCCAGGTCCTCACTGACGAAAATCCGTTCGCCATCGCCCGCGATGAAGCGCGGCGCCAGGGAGCTCCCGATCGACTCCAGGAACTCGAGCGCCGCGCGCTCGTTGTGCAGGCGCGCCACTCCCGAGCGCGCGGGACCGTCCCGCAACACCCGCACGACCACGGTGTCCGGCAGGTCCGGCACCGCAGCGCCGGCCGCTTCCAGCGCGCAGCGAGTCACCTGCGGGTAATGCGGGAACCGTTGCGCGCGGAGAACGCGGATAGGCGCCCCAAAGCGTGATGAGAGCAGGGCCTCTACCGTCTCGAGCATCGGCAGCGCCGGCGGCATATCTTGCGTGCCGCGCGGCCTCAGAGCTCGTCGGGGAAGCGCACGCGGGGCACGGGCTGCCCTCTGCGCGCCGCCTCGGCCCTCAGCCGCGGGGTCATCTGGCGCTGCTTGACTATGAAGTCGAACATGAACTTCAGCGGGTTCCCGCTGAGGCTCCAGTCGCCCAGCAGCCGCTCCACGCGGAACACCGCGGCCGGTCCGCCCGCCTGGTCGGGTGCGAGCTGACCCACGAACGCGCGGTTCTCCTGGTGCGTGGTGGTTTCTGGCCACCCGGGCGGGTGGGTGTGGAAGGTGAGGCACGCCGGCCCCGCGGCGACGGGCAGCACGCCGCGCGGCAGCGCCAGGCGGAAGCCGTCGGCGTGCTCCGCGACGCCGCTCACGGGGACGCACAGCGGAGTGCCGTCTCGGTCCACCACGGTGAGGTCGCGCAGGTCCAGCCGCTTCACGGCCATCCGGGCGGCAGAGCGCCAGTCGCCGGGGGCCTGCGTCCAGGACGCGGGTTGTCTGCCGGGTGGCGCCGGGTCCGACGGCGGAGCGACGGTCGCCGGCGGCGCCAGCCACTCCCGCGGCTGCTCGTCCAGACGCCCGTCGGGCCACCAGCGAATCCGAGCCGGCGTCACGTGGATCCAGATGCGCGCCAGGTACCAGGCGGCGCCGCGGAGCAGGAAGCGGGGCCCCTTGACCGCACGCGGAAACCGGGTGATCTGCAGCCGGAGGTAGCGGTCGGTGCCGGCCTGCAGGTCGCTGTCCCGGACCGTCGCCAGGCCCTGCACCACGGCGACTGGCCCACCGGGCAGCCCGGCGTCGGCGGGGTCCCCGTACAAGAGGCACACCCGCGGGTAACGGCGGGCGCGCTCGGCCTTGGCCGGGTAGGTCACGCCGGTGGATACGTCGAGCGTGCGGCCGTCGTCGCCCACGTAGGGCGTGAGCGGGAAGGTGATCGGCTGCCCTGCACGGCTCATGGTGGCGAGCTCGACGGTGACCGAGCGCTCGAACAGCGGCAGGAGCTCCTCTGGCCAGCCGACGGGGTTGTCCCGCAGCGGCGAGGCGAACGGCTTCGTCTGGGTGGTCATGGTCTCATTACCTCGGTTGGCCTGGCCTGGGTGCCGGGCGCAGCGGCACACCCCGGTGGCTCATGCGGCCTAGCGCCTGGCGCGACCGGTCCAGGTGGTTGGCAGGCATAGGGGAAGTATGCAAGCAGCTGTGTGACACTGGCGACGCAGGATGACGAGCAGAGCAGCGGGCGGCCGAGCGAGGCGGAGGTGGTGTGGTGGCTCAAGCGCGCGCTGTCGTCAGACGGGTTGGAGGGCAAGGGGGTCCGCGACATTCTTGTGGACGCGGACGGGAGCTACCTGCGGTCGGCGTTCATGCGCAGATGGGAGCCAACTGGGGCAAGTGGCGGCCAAACCTGGTGTGCGTCTACGAGTCAGACGGGGCCGAACGGCTGGCCGGGTTTGAGGTGAAGTCGGACGCGCACCACGAGAAGGGGCTGGCGCAGGCGAACCGAGCAAGTAGGTCGACACACTCGATATTCATGGGAAGGGTTTTCAGATGCTGAGGGATGCCGGTATCGCTCTTGACATGTTTCCACCTGATCTAATGGCCCAAGTGGAGGAGTTGAATAGAGATTTCATTCGTGCCTTTAGTGCGCCTGCCGGGCCTAGGCGCACGCCGACGACTAAGGCCAAGTCTACTATCAGCACCGAAAGCGGCAAGCAGTAAGGAGAGGGTCGTGGCGAGGAACGGGAGTCGCGAAACGGCGATGGAAAATAGTGCTGACGCTATTGTCACGCAGTTGAAGATCTTGAACCGGTTGATGGCAACTCAATTGCGCAAGCGTCCTGACGACGTACTCACCCAACAAGATATGGTGCGAGTTCTCTCAACCACTGGAGCGTCTGCTGTCGAACTAGCCCAAGTTCTTGATACTAGCGCAAGTTCGGTGCGTAAGGCCCAGACACGGATCAGGAAGCGGTCCGGCAAAGAAGAGGAACACGAGTCAGTAGAAGGGCAGGGCGCCGCCGGCGTGTAGCGGGCCCTAGAGATCGTAGCCCGGTGCAGCGTTCCGTAGCGCTGGGCCCGAGATACCGATTGGTGGGCCGGAGCGGAACGCCCGCGTCCATCAGCCAAACCAGGATGGGACGGTGAGCACCACCGGGCCAGAGTGGTGCGGCTGAATTGACTTCTGGTAACTACCCAGCCACGAGTTGAAATCCGCTGCAGTGGCTGAGTCTTGATTGACCGGCACGACACCCATACCAAGACCTTGGGTCAGATGACCTTGTGCCCGGTGACCGTCGAAGCGGGTGTCGGTCCGGTCTAGGGAGGCATAGAGGTCCATGCTCATCGTTGCCCGCGCGTACGCGGCTGACGGTGATGGCGCAGTGATCGACCAGTCGGCCGGCAGCGGCAGGTACGCGCAGAACTTGGCGGGAGCGAAGAGACGTGAGTGTGGATCGAACACGAAGTACGTGACGGTGCGCTTGCCCCACATAGCACAGCCCTCCGGAGTGGCGACTTCTTCATTCCAGCGGCGGACATTGAGCAGGGAGTCCAGGATGTCGCCGACGAGGTGGACGCGGTGGCCGGAGACGGTGGCGACCGGTTCGGCAACGGCGAACGCTCGCTCGATCTCGGGTGCCACGCTCGGGAACCGCACGCCTGCCGACGACGGGTCGAGATGGTTGAGCCGCTTGATCTCGCCGGCCGGGAGGTGAGGGAAGAGCACGGTCTGGAACGCGCTCATGCCGACGTGGCGCATCAGCGACACGGTGTTCGCCGCCAGGTTGCGCCGGCCACGCGCGACGTGAGGGCTCACCATAGAAAGGAAGGTCTCGCCGGCAAGCTGCGGCTGGAAGAGGTGGGCGGTGGCGAACTTGGCGTGGTTGGCTACTGGGTCGGCGCGGCTGACCTCGAACTCGATCCATAGGCGGCGGGAGCCGTCGGCGCGCTCCAGGAGCACGTCGGCCTGCGGGGCGTAGCCGAGCAGGGCGGCCAGGTCGCGCGAGAGCAGCGGGACCTCAGCGTGTGCGGTCCAGCCGGGCGGGCAGTGCTCGGCGAAGGCGCGCTGGAGGTAGCCGGTGAGAGTGCCCATCGAAGGCGGCGTTACGGTAGCACGCGTTGCTGGTGGTCAGGTAGTGTGAGCGGAGTCACACGGAGGATCCGCTCGGCTCACACCGTGAAAGCGCATCGTGGAGCTCTCGCAAGCGGCCAGCGGGAGGATTTATCCGGCGGCTTAGTAAATGGCTGGCCGGTAGCGTGGCGCGGGAATGGGTTTGCCGTGCTCTAGTAGCCTGTCACTCGGGAAGTAGTGGGTAGAGGCGGTGGAGCTTGGTGCGGGCGTCGGCGGTGGTGAAGCGCCAGCGGACGGGGCCGCGCTTCGCGTTGCGGGCGGCGAACCAGGCGGTCGCCCGCTCGCGCAGGGTGGCCTCGTCGGGGACGCGCGCGGCGAGCACCTGCCTGGAGAGGACGGCCAGCTCGACTTCGGCAACGTTGAGCCAGCTGCCGTGGGCGGGGGTGTAGTGCCGCTCCAGCTTGCGCGCCAGGCGCCTGGCTTCCGCGGGCGCAAAGGCGGCGTAGAGGGCGCCCAGCGTGTGGGTGTTGAGGTTGTCCTGCACCAGCACGACCTTCTCGGCGTGCGGGTAGTGCACGTCCAGCAGGTCGCGCACGACGTGCGCCCAGTCCACCTTGGTGCGGCGGCTACTCACCGTCAGGTGGCGCCAGCCGCGCAGGGGCTCGCACACCAGGAACAGGTTGGCCACGCCGCGGCGCTCGTACTCGGAGTCAAAGCGGGTGGGGCGGCCCGGCTTCCCGTCCCGCGCGGGCGCCGCTGGCACCGGGGCGCGGGTCTCGGCCAGCAGCTGCGTGCTGGTCTCGTCCAGGCAGACCACCGGCCGCGCCGAGTCATAGGGACGCTCGTAGACGTCGAGCACATCCTCCATCTTGGCGACGAACTCGGCGTTCTGCGCCGGCGGGATCACCCACTGCTGGCGGAGCCAGGGCTTGAGCTCGTTTTTTTCAGCACCCGCCGCACCGTCTCGTGCGACAGGGCGTCCACGTACTCCAGCTCCACCATCTGCTCGGCCAGCAGCCGCAGGCTCCAGCCCTCGCGCCCGTCCGGCGCCACCCCGCACGACAGCGCGATGAGCTGCGCCTCCGCCCGCCCGTCCAGCTTCCGCCGCGGCGCCGCCGTCGAGGGCCGCCGCGCCAGCGCGGCGAGCGCTCCCTCCTCCAGGCAGCGCTTGCGCAGGCGCTGCACCGTGTTCACCCCGACCTCCAGCGCCTCCGCGATCCGCGCATCCGTCCATGCGGGTCCACCGGCAGTGCCCGCCACCTCCCCCTGTTGCTCCCCGTCCACCCGCTCCGGCCCTTCGTCCGCCTTGAGCAGGATGCGCGCGTGCGTCGCCTTGCGCGCCGCCACCCGCCCCTTCGTCGCCAGCGCCTCTAGCGCCCGCCGCTCCTCGTCCGTCAGCCGGACCCGATAGGTCTTCACCCAAAACCCTACCGCCGCGGGACCAATACCCCACTACCCCTGTGACAAACCACTAGCCTGTTCCGGCTCGACGTCCCGACCGTGCAGCGCGTGGCACAACCCGGCGGTCCAGACTTCCGAAACAGGCTACCCTTGGGGCAGGCTACGGCCATGGGAGAGTCAGCGCCCGCACAGATAGACGGGATGGAAGTAGACGCCTCTGACGCGGTGCGCGTGCGGTTTTGGGGCGTGCGCGGCTCTATCCCGGCCCCCGGCCCCGACACGCTGCGCTACGGCGGCAACACGTCGTGCGTCACGCTCGAAGCAGCTTCGCGAGTGCCGGGCGAGCCGCCGCTGCTGTTCATCTTCGACGCCGGGTCCGGCATCCGCGCGCTGGGCATGAGCCTGATGCGCGAGAAGCGCCTCCCGTTGACGGCACACCTCCTCCTTACTCACACCCACTGGGACCACATCCAGGGCTTCCCGTTCTTCATACCGGCGTTCATCCCCGGCAACCGCATCTGCGTCTACGGCAACGCCGAAGGTGACGGCGATGCGCTGGGCGCGCTGGAAGGGCAGATGATCCACCGCTACTTTCCGGTGGGTCTGGGGCAGCTCGGTGCGACAGTCCAGTTCCAGCGCTTGGAGCACGGCGTGCACAGCGTCGCGGGGCTGTGCGTGACGGTCGCGCCGCTCTCCCACTCCAGCGTCACGGTTGGTTACCGAGTCGAAGTACACGGCCGTACGGTGGTGTATCTCACCGACGCGGAGCCACGCCGGGAAGGCGACCAGATCATCCTCGACCCGACGATGCTCACGCTGGCGCGGGACGCCGACGTGCTCATCCACGACGCGCAATACACCGACGAGGAATACCCTTCGAAGGTGGGCTGGGGCCATAGCCCCACCGGGTACGTGGTGGACTTCGCCCGCGCCGCAGGCGCCCGCCGCCTCGTCTTGTTTCACCACGACCCCACCAGCGACGACGCGAAGGTGGATGTCGTACTCGAACGCGCCCGATCGCTCGCCGTCGGGTCCCCGCTCGCGGTGGACGCCGCATACGAGGGAATGGAGATCGTGCTGCCGGCGCAGGCGCGCGTGCCCGACCCGGCAGCCGTACCGGTCGGCGCCGACTAGAGCGTGCAGTCGGCGATGAAGTAGCGGGTCTGGATGCCGCCGCGACCGCTTCCAGTGGCGGCGCTGTAGCTTAGCTCCAGGAAGAACCGCCAGCGAGTCCCCTCAGCATTCTTGAACTCTGGGACGGGACCGAGGTTGACCGCGCCGTGCTCGATGGCTGCCATGTCCTTGGGCTTGACGTCGATCACGTCGCCGATCTCACCTTCTTCCAGGCCGTCCAGTTGCATGCCCAGGGCGTCGATCAGCGCTGCCTGGCGCATCATGTCGCCCGGCATGAGGTGATGCAGGCGCACCGCAGCGGTGTTCAGGAAGTACTCCACTGCCGGAATGCGGCCTACCTTGGACTCTCCAATCGAGAGCTCACGGTAGGGCTTCGGCTCGACGCGCTCGGCGCCGGCCCATTCCTCCATGATTTCCTTCATGTAGGCGTCGCGCCGCGCCTGGTGCTGCTCCTCTTCGGCGCGGTTCCGCTCCGCCGCCGCCGCCGCCTGCTGCTTCTGCCAGTCCGCTATGCCCTTGAAGGGCGCCGTCAACTTATCCAGCAGTCCCACTGCTCACACTCCTGGTCGATGATGAAGATGGTCTTCGGCCATCTTACCTCACTTACCGACTCCCCACCCCATTTTGCCGTGCCGGAGGCAAAAAGCGACCGGCGACGGCACGTACGCGGAGGGGGCTCTTCACGCGCCCACGCCGTCGCCGGTCAGCCAAACATACGTTCCGTCACCACCGCCGGATGCGAACCGATGCGCGGCGATCGCTCGCCGGGGACTGTTTTAGCCGGCATTTAACAATGGCGGTACTACCGCTTAGTGCAGGCCGCGTACTGTTCTGTCTGGCAGTATGGAGAGGGGCAGTCAGGACAACGTCAGCATGGTGAGCAGCATCCTCGTCGCCGACGACGAGAAGAACATCGTCCAGCTGGTCAAGCTGTACCTCGGCAACGAAGGCTTCCGCGTGGAAACGGCGTTTGATGGGCAGGAGGCGCTCGACAAGGCGCGTCGCTTCAAGCCGGACCTGGTCATCCTGGACATCATGATGCCGCGCCTGGACGGTATTGAAGTCTGCCGGCGGCTGCGCAAGGAAACCAACCTGCCCATCATCATGCTCACCGCACGTACCGACGACGTGGACAAGATCGTCGGTCTGGAGCTGGGCGCCGACGATTACATCACCAAGCCCTTCAATCCGCGCGAGTTGGTCGCCCGCGTCAAAGCCGTGCTGCGCCGCTCGCAGGCGCCGCGCGACCAGGATGTCCTGGTGGAGGTCGGAAACGTGCGTATCGACCCGGCCCGGCGCGAGATGCGCATCGACGGCCAAGAGGTGCAGCTGCGCGCCAAGGAGTTCGACCTCCTGCTGGCCCTGGCGCAGGAAGAGGGGCGCGTCCTCACGCGGGAGGCGCTGCTGAGTCGCGTCTGGGGCTACGAGTACCTGGGAGATAGCCGTACGGTGGACGTGCACGTCACCTGGCTGCGGGACAAGCTGTCCAATGCAACTGCGCACGTCCAGACGGTGCGTGGCGTCGGCTACAAGCTCGTGGCGCCGGAGGCGGTCACGGCTTCCGCGCCGAAAAGCGCGCCCGGTACCAGCCCTGCCAGCCCGACGGGCGCCGCCAGCGCTGAGGAGACTGCCGGTGGCGCTCAGTAGCCCTGCGCGGCAAGTCGCGCAGGCTTCGCTGCCCGGGACAGCGGGCTCGTCGGGTTCCTTTTTTGCGAGCCTGCGCGGCCGACTGCTGGCCGGGTTTTTGGCGGTCATCTTGGTCACTTTGTCCACCGCCGGCTCCACCGCGGTCTGGCTGGTGCAGGATTACCAGAACCGGCTTGCCGTGGAGCGGCTCAGCGAGGTCGCCATGGCGGCCGCCTTCGTGGGCCGCCAGCTGGAATCGCGTGAGGCGCGGCCGGAGGAGATCGGCGCCATCATCGCCGGCCAGTTCATCCCAGCGAATGTTGGCCACGTGCGCGTGCTCGTGGTGGACGCGCAGGGGCGCATCCACGCCGAGCAGCCGGCGCCGTCCGAGCCATTCGACGTGGCGTTTCAAGGCCGGCGGATAGACCTGCCGGTCGCCGGTGAACCGGCGCCGCGCGGTGCCCCGCGCCCGGGGCTGCGTACTCGTGCATCGGTGTGGACCGACGACGGAGACCTGCCCGGCCGCCCCTACATCTTTGTCACAGCCCCGGTGCAGGGCGCGCCGGCGCAGCAAGGTCAACCCGGCCAGCCGGGTGCTCCCGGCGCCCCCGCGGGAGGGGGCCGGCAAGGCGGAGGTCCGGGCGACGGGCGCGGCGACCCACTGGACCGGTTCATCACCCGCCAGATGGTGTACCGGGTGGTCCTGGCGGTCCCGGAACGCGACCTGCGCGCCGCCTGGCGCGAGCTCATCCCCAGCCTCAGCCTGGCGCTGGGCGCGTCGGTGCTCGCGTCGCTTGCGGTGGCGTTCTGGCTCTCACGGTCGATCACGCGGCCGCTGCGCCAGATTACCCGCGCCGCGCAAGACATCGCGCGCGGGCGCTTCCGCCAGAGCATCCCGGTTAGCGGACGCGACGAAGTCGCCCAGCTGGCCGCCTCCTTCAATGCCATGTCGGAGGAGGTGGAGCGCTCGCATCGTGCGCTGCGTGAGTTCCTGGCCAACGCGTCGCACGAGCTGCGCACGCCGTTGACTTCTATCCAGGGGTTCTCCCAGGCACTGGTGGACGGCACCCTCACCGGCGCCGCAGGGGCGACCCAGGCGGGGGAGATCATCAACGAGGAAGCGAATCGCATGCGCCGGCTGGTCGAGGACCTGCTCTACCTCTCGCGCGTAGAGTCACAAGACATGCCTGCCGTGCAGAAAGAGGTGGACGTGGCGGTCCTCCTGCGCGAGGCGCAGCGCCGCCTGCAGCATGTGGCCGAGCAACGAGACCTGCGTCTGAATGTTCGCGTAGGCGAGCTCCTGCCGGTTATTGGGGATGAGGACCAGTTGGATCGCGTATTCGGCAACCTACTTGACAACGCAGGCAAGTACACGCCGGCCGGCGGGTCGATCTCCGTCGTCGCTTCTGTGGTTCCCGCGGGTGGTGCGAGTCGTGGGACGCAGTCGGGCGTGGGTGGCGTGGGCAGCGCGTCAGGCGGGCTCACCGTGTCTGGGTATGCCCCAGGCGCCGGCACGGCCGCTCCGTCAATTCGAGTGACGGTCCACAACAGTGACGCTTCCATTCCGGCGGAAGACCTGCCGCGCGTGTTCGATCGCTTCTACCGCGTGGACAAGTCGCGCGCCAGAGAGGTGGAAGGGAGCGGGCTTGGCCTGGCGATCGCACGTGAAGTGGTCGAGCGCCACGGCGGCGCCATTTCCGTCTCTAGCTCCCCTGAAGACGGCACCACGTTTACCGTCCTGCTGCCGGGGGCCACTGCTCCCAACCGGCAGCGGGCGGCGGTAGCGCCGCGCCTGCAGCCCGCCGGCGCCTGAGCGCGCTACATCTCCGCGTCGTCTCGCCCGACCTGCCAGTGCCGGCCGCTCGGCTCGGGCTCTGGCCGGCCCTCCGGCATCTCCCCCGGCTGGTCGAACAGCCCCACGCGCGGGCCCTCGGAGTTTCGGCCGGCGCTGGCATGGAAGAAGCGCAGCACCTGGGCCTGCTCGAGCTCCTGTGCGATGCGCCGCCCCTCGCCGCCGTCGACGTCGAACCGGTCTTCGATCACGCGCCCGAAGTCGTCTAACCCCTCCTCGTACGCCGCTTCGTGGCGCGGCCCGTACGCGGCGCGCAACGCCTCGATCACATCTTCCGTCGTGGGCGCGCTTGCCTCAACTGCTCGCTCGGTGCTGGCCATGCTTCGGTCCTCCCTTTCACGGGCCGGGGTGAGCAAGCAATGTGCCAGCCGCGCGTCTTGCGCCGCGGATGCGGCGCCAATGCCGCGCGAAGTGCACGAATCGCGTATAGTCAGCCATCTCGCGGCCTGGCTGACGCCGCCGCTGAAAGGAGGAATGCCGCTACGAAACGGGACCAGATAGAAGACCAGCCCACTGCGCTCGAGGCAGCGCCGGCCATGGCTGAGCGCGCGCCCCATCCTGCCGAGCTGGGTCAGGGCTTGATCGAGTACGCCCTCATTATTTTCCTCGTCGCAATTGTTGTCATCGCGATCTTGCTCTTGCTCGGCCCGCAGATCGGCGCCGTCTTCACGCAGATTTACGCCACGATTTAGTTATAGGCGCATACACGTTGCCGGCGGGTCCTCGTGACTCGCCGGCAGCACTCCCCAGCAGCCAGGGGACTTGGGCAGCAGCCGGAAGTCCGCTAGCGCTGGCTGGTGAGGGTGGGGGCACGGGGGATCTGGCGCACGCGGATCAGGTCCGCCAGCAGCCCGATGGCGACGAAGTGCACCACGGAGACGGTGAACAACCCCGCCGTCAGGCCCAGCACCACGAGCTGCGTCACGGCGAACAGCAGCCAGAACACGGCCGCCGCGGCCAGCGACGCGAGGGCGAACATCAGGAACAGCTTGATGGGGTTGTAGTAGACGATCGCCTGCAGGATGATCTGCGTCGTGCGTGGCACATCGCGCGTCAGCCGCACCTTGCTCTGTCCGACTCGCCGGTGGTAGTCCACCGGGATGTACTTCACGAAGTACCCGTTGGAGAGCGCCGCCAGCGTGATAGTGGTGGTGAATGAGAAGCCCTGCGAGATGACGTGGAAATACTGGCGCGCAAGCGAGGTGCGGAACACTCGCAGGCCACTGTTCACGTCCGGGATGCGGACCCCGGTGACCCAGCTGCACAGCGCGCCGAAGATCAGGCGCGCCGGCTCCTTGAACGCCGATTCGCGGTAGTGCTCACCCTGGCGTGCGCCGACCACCATGTCGAAGCGGGCGGACTCCGCCATCAGGTCAGGAATGCGGTCGATGGGGTAGGTGCCGTCGGCGTCGGTGATGATGATGCGGTCGAACTGCGCGCGCAGGATGCCGGTCTTCAGCGCGGCGCCGTAGCCGGCGTTCTGCGGGTGCTGCAGCACTGTCGCCCCTGCATCGCGCGCTTCCTGGGCCGTGTCGTCGTTGGATCCATCGTCCACGACGATGACCTCGAACGGCTGTCCGGTCGCCTGCATCGTCTCGCGTAGGCGACGCACCACGTCTCCCACCGCGCCGCCCTCGTTCATGGCGGGGATGACGACGCTGAAGCCCGGCTCCAGCGGTCGCGAATCGAAGTTGGACAACGCTCCGAGCACCGCGGTCACTGAACCGGGATCGCTATCCGTTCGCCCTGAGCCCTTCGGCAGGCTCAGGGGGGACCCTGTCGAAGGGCGTGGTTCGACAGGCTCACCGCGAACGGTGGCGGCGGCGGGTGCGGTGGTAGGTGCGCTTGAAGGAGGAGCTTCGCTCATGTCGATGTCGATACGGTGATCGGGTCACGGGTCGTTGTGGGGACCTGCCAGGCACGCATCCAGTCGTGCCAGAGGTGGAACATCAGCAGCCCCCAAAGCTGCAACGAGTGTTCGGCGGCCGCCGTATCGTGGCGAGCTACGAGCCGGCGCAGACTGTCCGGCTCGAACCAGGGCAGCGTGCCGCCGGCACGTCCCGCCACCGTCTCCTGGACCAGCTCGCGCAGCGGCCCGTTCATCCAGGTGCGCACCGGTGCGTTGAAGCCGCGCTTGCGCCGGTCCAGGATGCGGTCCGGCAGTAGGCCGCGCATGGCGCGCTTGAGGATGGCCTTTTTCTGCAGCCCGTTCAGCAGCCAGCGCGACGGCAGGCGCAGCGCGAACTCCACCAGGCGGTGGTCCAGAAACGGCGCGCGCACCTCCAGCGAGTGCGCCATACTCGTGCGATCGGCTTTGACCAGGATGTCGTTGGGCAGCCAGGTGCGCAAGTCGAAGTACATGAAGCGCTGGACGCCGGAGAAGGTATCTAGGTTTGGCGCCAGCGCCAGGCTGTCCTCGAACGGGTCGTGCGCCGCTGCCACGCCGCGCGCCTCACCGCCGAGGAGCGCGTTGCGCTCCGCCTGGCCAAAGATGGTGCGCCAGGCATAGTGCGCGCGGTCGCCATCGAGCTCGGCGCCGGCGACAAAGCGTCGCAGCATCTCGTCGGCGCCGACCTTGGCGTTGGAGACAGGCAGCGCGCGCACTGCGCGTGCCACCACTCCGGTGCGTACCGGCCGCGGCAGCAGCCGGTAAAGTGGCCGGACGGTGTCGGCGACATAGGTCTCGTAGCCGGCCAGCGCCTCGTCGCCGCCATCGCCTGAGAGCGCCACCGTCATACCGTCGCGGGTTGCCTTGCAGAGGTAGTACATTGGGATGGCCGACGTGTCCCCGTGCGGCTCGTCGAGCGCCGCGACGATGCGCGGCAGCGCGTCCGCCAGCGGCTGCGCTGGCACCTCGGCCTCGGTGTGGCGCGCGCCAGTGTGGCGCGCGACCTCGGCCGCGAAGTCCTGCTCGCCCCATGATTCCTCACGGAACGCCAGGCAGAACGTGCGCACCGGGTCGGCCATGTGGCGCTGCATCAGCGCCACGACGCTGCTTGAATCAATGCCACCGGAGAGAAACGCCCCCAGCGGCACATCCGAGAGCAGGCGTTTCTTGACCGCAGCGTCCAGCAGCGCGCGGAACTCCTCTAGCGGCTCGACAGGCGCAGCGCCGCCACCACGCGGCTCCCAGTACGCCGACTCGCGCAGGCTGCCGGCGGCGTAGACCAGCCGGTGCCCCGGCCGCACCTGGCGCACGCTCCGCAGCATGGTCCGCGGCGCCAGCGTGTAGTTGAGCGCCAGGTAGGTGTTCAGCGACTCAAGGTCGATCTCGCGCGGCAGACCCGGATGGCACAGCAGCGCCTTGAGCTCCGAGCCAAACAGCAGCCCGCCCGGCGCCTGCGAGTAGAACAGCGGCTTCTTGCCCAGCCGATCGCGCGCCAGTAGCGCCCGCTGGCGGCGCGTGTCCCACACGGCGAAGGCGAACATCCCCTCCAGCGCGATCGCGCAGTCGTCGCCCATCTCTTCGTACAGGTGGAGGATCACCTCGGTGTCGGCGTGGGTGGCGAAGCGGTGGCCGCGCGCCTCCAGCTGTGGCCGCAGCTCGGGCGCGTTGTAGATCTCGCCGTTGAAGACCACCCAGATCGAGCCGTCCTCATTTGACATCGGCTGCTGCCCGCCGGCCAGGTCGATGATCGCCAGGCGCTGCATTCCGATCGCGGCATGCTCGTCCTGGTAGGAGCCCTCCTCGTCCGGCCCGCGGTGCCAGATGGCGGTCTTCATCCGCTCCAGCAGCCGCGCTACGTCCGCGCGCGACCCCTGGTAGTCAATCCACCCGGCGATGCCGCACAAGTTACGCCCCGCTGGCCCCGACCGCTGCGAGCAGCGCCGCGACCACTCGGTCTTGCTGTGCCTCGGTCATCAGCGGGAAGATCGGCAGCGACAGCGCTTCGCGTGAGGCGCGCTCGGCCTCCGGAAAGGCGCCGTCACCGTAGCCGAGGTGCGCCAGCGCCGGCTGCAGGTGCAGCGGCACCGGGTAATGGACGCCGGCTTCGATCCCGGCGTCTCGAAGCGAAGCAAGCACCGCGTCGCGCCCGGCGCCAGCGGGGGGCGCGGCCACGCGCACTACGTACAGGTGGTAGACGCCCCGCGCGTCGGGCGCCTGTTCCACCGTGCGCAGCAGGCCGCGCTGCACGGCTCCGGCCAGCAGGGTGTCATATCGCTGCGCTAGGCGTCGCCGCGCAGCGTTCCACGCATCCAGGCGCGGCAGCTTGGCCGACAAGACCGCGGCCTGGATACCGTCCAGCCGGCTGTTGAAGCCGACCTGGTCGTGGGTGTACTTCTCCGCCCGTCCATGGTCGGAGAGGCGCAGGATGCGGTCGGCCAGCGCCGGGTCGGCGGTAGTCACAGCGCCGGCGTCGCCGTATGCGCCCAGGTTCTTGCCGGGATAGAAGCTAAAAGTCGTCGCGTCGGCCACGCCATCGCTGCCGGTGCGGCGTCCCGCCCATGCCGCCCCCTGCGCCTGTGCGGAGTCTTCCACCACCAGCAGCCCGTGCGTGTCCGCGATGTGCCGGAACGCCCCCATGTCCGCCGGCTGTCCGTACAGCGCCACCGGAACGATCGCCTTGGTGCGCGGTGTGATCGCCGCCTTCGTAGCCTCCGGCGAGAGGTTGCACGTGCGCGGATCGATCTCGGCGAGCACCGGCGTGGCCCCCGCGTGCACGATCGACTCGACCGTGGCGATGAACGTCAGCGGCGTGGTGATGACTTCGTCGCCTGGGCCGATGCCCAGGGCGCGCAGCGCCAGCTCGATGGCGACGGTGCCGTTGGCGCAGCCTACCGCGTGCGATGCACCGCAGTACGTTGCCCACTGTGATTCGAACGCGCGCGCGAAGGGCCCGCGCACAAACGCCGTGCGGGCGATCACGTCCTGGATCGCAGCGTCGATCTCGCCATTGATCGACGCATACTCGGCACTCAAGTCAACCAGCGGCACCTTCTCCGCGGTGCGCGGACGCTCGGACGCAGTTAGCGGAGTGGCAGTCATCTCGGTTGTCTAACGTCCGGCGTGATCGTCGTCGTCGCTATCATCGCCAGGGACGCCCAGGATGGCGCGATACGGGTTGAGCCCGGTGGCGGGGCACACGAGGTCGCGGATGTGCTTCACCGTGCGCGCCGGGTTGCCCGCCACCACAGCGCCCGGCTCCACGTCGCGCGTTACGACCGCGCCCGCGCCGACCAGCGCGTTCTCGCCGATGCGTACGCCGGGCAGCAGGCTCGCGTTGGCGCCGATCTTCGCCCCCGCCTCGAGCGTTGGCCCCACGAGGCACCGCTGCACGTCCGGGCACAGCGGGTGCGGTGCATTGGTCAGCCGCACGCCGGGCCCCACCCACGACCCGCGCTTGAGTGTGCTGTACTCCGGCACGAACGCCTGCGAGTGGATCCGTACGCGGTCGGCGATATCGACGTGGTGCTCGATGATCGAGTGGCTGCCGACGCTGACGTTATCGCCGATGGTGTTGCTCTCGCGCAGCAGCGCGCCGTGGCCCGACTGGAACCCAGCCCCGATCACGTTGCCCGCGTAGATGACGGTGTGCGAGCGGATCACCGCCCCGGCGCCGATCACCGTTGCGGCCTCGCCTGGGGCTACGCCGCGCGCGGGCTCGCCGATGATGACGAAGTCACCTACCACGCTGCCCTCGCCCAACTGGACGTTGGGATAGATGCGCGCCGAAGGCGCGATGGTGGCCGGCGTGGCTCCGCTCACGTCGCGCTCCAATCAATCTCGACCGGCGCGCCGCCGGCGCGCAGCGACTCATCGGCCGCTTCCAGGACGCGCACCACCTCAAGACCGTTGAGTGCGCCTGTAATCGGCGCCTGGCCGGTCTCGATGCACTGGATGAAGTGCGCCATCTCGTTGCGCAGCGGCTCGGCAACGCGCAGCTTGGGGATGGTCAGGTCGCCCCAGCGCAGCCAGAGCTTGAACTCGCCGAACGTCTCTAGCCGCTCGCGCGGGTCGCTCGCCGCCGCACCGCCAGCCTGCACGGGCACGCGGTCCACGCCCTTGTCGTACACCTGGATCATGTGGTCGGCGTCAACGTCGTCATAGACGACCATCTTGCGCGACCCCACCACGACCACTTCCCGCACCTTGTTGGGATCCAGCCACGAGACGTGGATGTGGGCTGCCCGGCGTGCCCCGGTGCCGCCGGGCGCCGCGCCGAACTCCAGCGTCAGGAACGCCACGTCCTCCACCCCCTTCTGGAGGAATGCCTGACCGTGGCAGGCCACCCGATCAGGGCGTTGTCCGGCCAGGTACAGCATGATCGAGATGTCGTGCGGGGCCAGGTTCCACACCACGTTGATGTCCTGGCGCACCTGACCCAGGTTCAGGCGCCGCGAGTAGAGGTACAGCACGTCTCCCAGGTCGCCCTCGTCAATGCGCGCCTTTACCCAGCGCACGGCATCATTGTGCAGGAAGGTGTGCCCCACCATCAGCACCCGGCCATGCGCCTCTGCCGCCGCCATCAGGCGCCGGCACCCGGCACTGGACGTCGCGAGCGGCTTCTCGACGAACACGTGCTTGCCTGCCTCCAACGCTGCCAGCGCGTGGCGCTCGTGCAGCTCGGCCGGCGTCGCCAGGACCACCGCGTTCACCTCGCCGTCCGCCAGCAGCTCTTCCAGCTCGCTGTAGAAGCGCACGTGCGGGTACCGCGCTCGCGCGTATTCCAGCCGCGCCGGGTCACGGTCAGCCACCGCCACGAGCGGGGAGCGCGGCAGCTCGGCCAGGTTCCGGATCAGGTTGGGTCCCCAATAGCCCGCGCCCACCACGCCGACGCGAGCCGTCTCTCCAGCGTGCGTGTTGCCCGCTGGCAGGCTCCCTTCCGTCATCACCTACTGAACGTACCTTCCTGGGCCGCGGCGTCCGCGGCGCGCCTGGTCATTACCTCCTGGTACATGGCCAGGTGGTCGTCGGCGCAGCGCTCCCAGCTGTGCCACTTGATGATCCACGCGCGGGATGCGTCGCCCACGCGCCGGCGCCGCTCCGGGTCACCCGCCAGCTGCTCCAGGCGGGCCAGGATGTCTTCTTCGGTCAGCGCGCTCTCGATAGGCGGCGCCTCGGGCAGGCACCACTCGTGGACCGCCGGGTTGTAGTACATGATCACCGGCCGCGCGCAGGAGAGCGCCTCCGCGGTCACCGTGCCGAACGTGCCTACCGCCTCGTGGAACTGGTCCAGCACCACGTCCGCGGCGCGGTAGTGCTCCAGCAGCCGCAGCTTGTGCATGGGATGGCGCCACACCACGCGGTCGACCAGCCCTTCCTGCTCGATCAGAGTCTCGGTGGCCCGCACATCACGACCCCAGCGCGAGAGCACCAGCGCGGCGCGCGGGTTGGCCGAGTTGCGGCAGTAGGCGGCGTACGCCTTGATCACCCGGTCGCTGCGTTTGCTGTCGAAGGCGTTGCTCCACTCGTGGCGTGTGGGGCACAGGAAGATCAGCTCCGCTCCAGTCTGCTGCAGGATCTCCCGGCGTAGCGGCGTGTTGGGATCGCCCGGCGGCGCGTATTTGTCCTGGTCCAGTGGGTGCGGGATGAACCGATAGTGCTGCAGTCCCAGGCGTTTGGCGGAGCTCACCACGTCCGGGTTGGTGATGACGCAAAAGTCGGCCACGCGGTAAGCGAGGTTGAGCAGCCGCCCCTGCACCGTGTTCTCGAACGGCAACGTGCGCATCGTCGAGTGCTCGAACGCCACCAGCGGCTTGTCCGCGGGCAGGAACACGCCCTTGGTCGCCTCTAGCCCGTAGAGCTGCACCAGGTCATAGTCCGCGGCCATGGGGCGGTAGGAGGGCCAGAACGGCGTCTTAATCAGGTCGCGCAGGCGGATGCGCTCGCCGGCGGCAGCCAGCTTGGAGTGCGTGTTGATCTCGTCCGCCTGTTCCAGGACGGCGCGCAGGCGATCGTTCAGCAGCAGGCGCCGCTCGGCGCGCTGGAAGGACGCCCACTCCACGCCCTGGCGCAGCAATCCCAGCACCACCAGCTGCGCCCGTTCCTCAGGTCGCAGCTGCCCCTGCCGCGCCAGCTGTCCATACCGAGTGGCCAGCCCGGCCGATGCCGCGCGCAGCGTTCCCACCAGGGAGCCGCGCGGCGCGGGTCGCGCGTCGCTGAAGGTCGCGGCCATCACTCGCGCGTCGCGGCCGCCCGGCGCGTCGCGCGGGAGCTCGTACGGCCGCGGGAGGCCGCTGATGTAGTGCACCCATTGGGGTCGCTGGAAGCCATTGGTGAAGCGCAGCGCGTTCCAGTCGGGCGGATCGAACGGGTCCAGCTCTGCGTCGAAGTCGGCGTCCTCCCACTCCGGGTGCCCCATGATGAACTCGGACCGGAAGTGGAACGCGTGCGCGTCCTCGCCGCGCCGGCGGAGGAACTTGGCGATCAGGTAGGCATTGTTGGCGATGTTGCCGGCGTGTGCGGTCCTCATGCCGCGTCCCCGCGCCGCTGCAGCATTCCCTGGGCGAACGCGCCCGCTGCACCGATGCCCTGCGCGAACGCACGCAGGAAAGCGAGCGCGGGGACGAGCGGTGCGAGTGTCGGGTCACTCGTGATAGAGCGTCGCACCATCGGCAGCACCGACAAGACGAACCCGGTGAGAGCGGTGCACAGGGCGGTCCTCGCCAGAGGGAACCTGGCGAGCGCCAGCGGGAGCGCGACGGTCGTCGCCCCGGTCAGTGCGATCTGTAGTCCCATCAGCGGTGGGGTGTAGGAGTCGCCTAGCGCCTTCCGTGGGTAGCGGCGGTAGACCAGCGTGCGTGTGTAGGCAGCGCGCACTTTCTTGCCGAAGTAGCCCGGAAGGTCCTCTGTGTGCCGGTGCAGCACCACTGCCCTTGGGTTGAAGACGATCTTCGCCCCAGCCGCCGCGAGCCGAAACGCCAGGTCTACATCCTCACTGGCGCGGAAACCCTCGTCGAAGCCACCCGCGCCCAAGAACGCATTCCGCCGGTACGCGGCGGTACCAGTATCGACGAAATCCACCCGCTCAGCGCGCTCCAGGCGCGCGTATTTCCACTCGAACTCTAGCTGCGCAAAGCGCGCCAGCACGCTCCGCTGCGCTGACCGGTACCGCCCCTTCACCGCCACGACCTCAGGCTCCGCCAGTGGAGCCACGAGCTCACGCAGCCAGCCCTGCTCCGGGACCGTGTCTGCATCCAGAAACACCAGCACCTCTCCCGTCGCGGCCCGCGCTCCCACGTTGCGGGCGGCTGCCGGGCCGGTCCCGGGCCCTGCGAGCACCACTACGTCCGACCGTGACGCCACCGCGGCGGTGCCGTCCGACGAAGCGTCATCGACAACTATCAGCGAAAAGTCGCTGCTTGGCACCCCTTGGGCCCTGAGCGCATCCAGGCACACACCTAACGTGCGTGCTGCATTGTGCGCTGGGATCACCACGGTGCCGCGCGCGGCGCCCATCGCCATTTCCGTCTTGTGGGTAGTCGCCTTCACGCCGGGTATGCTCACGCGCTGCGAGCGGGCCAGCGCGCCCATGCTGCCCATGTGGCGCGCCGCATCGTCAGCGCGAAGCTGACCGCTAACAAAACGCCGAGCTTTACGAACTGACACACGTGCAGACTCACCGCGACCGCCAGCGCCTCCTGGAGCGGCACTCCCGCCGACGTGAGCGCCACGGTGATCGCCGCCTCAAATGTACCCAACTGCGCCGGCGGGGACGGGAACAGGCCCACCAGGTATCCCGCTACGATGATCCGTGCCGCCAGGTGCAGGTCCACTGGTAGTCCAACCGCCGCCAATAGCACTCCGTTTGCGGCCAGGCCTGCCAGCCAGACCGTGCCGGTGGTGAGGAAGACCGTCCAAAGCACGCGCGGCTCACGCAGCGCCTCGGCCACGTCCATGAGCGACGCCAGACGCAGCTTGCGTGCGATGCGATTCTCTTCAAGTCGCCGGCGCAGCCCGCGGCCGCGCAGCGCCAGCACGGCTGCGGCGGCAAGGACCATTAGCCCGGCCGCGATGCCTACCCCTGCGCGCGAGAACGCGGACGTCCCGGCAACGGCCAGGGCGATTGCCCCAAGGCACACTGTATCGATGGCCTTGGTGCCGGCCAGCGCGCCGGTGGCGGCACCTAGCGGCGCGCCCTGAGCGGTGATAATGCCAACCTGGAGCGCATCGCCTGCACGGACCGGCGACAGCGCGTTGGCAGTCTGCCCCGCTACGAGGGCGCGCAGGCACGTGGCAAACGACGGCCGGCCCTGCCCAAATAGGACGCGCCAGCGCACGGTCTTCGCCAGCTCTACGGCGACGAGTGGGATGAGCGCCGGGACGGCAAGCGCGAGCTCAGGCATAGTGGTCGCCGCACGGCGCACGGCGCCGCGGGTCGGGTGAGCGCACAGCGCCCAGGGAGCGGTGCGACGGTCGCCATGCTGCTTCCACGCGACGGACGCCGTCTACCAGCGCCAAGTGTAACGCTGTCATTGACCGCCCGGCCGCGTCCGCACGCCACCGGAATGTGTCCAGCACAGCGGCGTCAGCCACGTGGCTGCTCGACGAAGCGCCGAACGTACCGCACGTTATCGAGAACTATCCGTCCGCCGTGCAACTCGCTTGGCCGAGTTTCCCCGAAACGCACCCGGACGAGCGGCCCGGGGTCGGGCTGGACCCACACACCTTCGCCATTGATCCGTAGCCGTATCAAGCCATCAGCTCGCTCCAGCGTATAGGCACGCGCCTGGCTGCCGGGGATGTCCAGTAGCTCGATCTGGTGTTCGGTGGTCCTGCGCGTCGCGAGGTCTGGAAACGTGAGGTGCAGCCCGTACGGCGTTGCTTGGAGCAGTAACGGCTCTGTGTCCACCATTACCAGGAATGGCCGCTCTAGGGTGACGGCTGCCGTCCAATCCAGTGATTCATCATAAGTTTCCAGGGCGAATCCTCGTGGCAGCCAATCCAGGCCCGCGTTCAGATCCAGTCGCTTCGGTGTCGGGAGCTCCAGGAACGCCCCCGCGCCGGCGGGCGCCGTCAAGACCGCCGCGCCGTCCTGGACGGCCACGCTGCCGCCTTGCCCAACTTCGGGACTCCAGCGGTTGGGCGAAGCGGCTCCCCCGATGCTCTGAGCGCTATCGAAAGCGTTGGCGACCACCAGCTCACGGCTCCGTACCACCGGATGGGTGATCCGCTGGAGGTGCGGCACGTCAAACTGCAGGGTGATGGCCAGCGCGGCCAGCCACGGTAGGGCACGCAGCAGCGAGGCGCGCGCGTGCAACTGCAGGCGGACCAACAGCCACGTCCCGGCCGCCACCGCGGTACCGAAGAGCGCGTGCCGGCCGTAGCTGAGCCAGTCGCCGTCCGCCCATTGGTCGAATGTAAAGACGCGCACCGCCGCCAGCGCTACCAGGCCCAGCGCGACGATCCACTCTGCCGCCCGCCCAGCCATGATGGCAGGCGCCGTTGTCGAGTGTGTTGGTACAGCCTGGCGCGCGGCTTGCCCTTCCCGCGGTCCGGCCTGAAGAGCCGCGGCCATCACACGGGGTGCCCGGCCGGCCACGTCTGGACCGGCGGCTGGCACGGTCGTATTGGTTGTTCGAGCGGCGGCGCCACAGTTCTACAACGTTGCCGGCAAGGTTGTGCTACCGGCAGCCGCCAGGGCAATCTCGGGCACGTTTCAGCCCGTGGATTAGACGCGGCGCCAGAACCACGTCCGCGCGAGAGAGCGGACTGGAGGGTTCGTGGCACAGGTAACGATGGGCACGTGAGACGGCAAGCGCTGACAGTCGCCGTGGTCTTCCTGATCATCCTGCTTACCGCCGCGCCACGCTTTATGGGCCGGACGTGGATCGGTGCGCTCGGCCCACACTTGCTCGTCGAGCACGAAGGCTTCCTGGTCGAGTGGGAGTGGATCGACGTGCTGCAAACGGTCCTGGTGGCCGAGGGCAGCGAGCATTGGGGTGAGCGGAGTCGAGCGCACGTCGGCGGACCTGCCCTGCTGAGTCAGAACGGCTCACGCTTCTTGCCCGGCGTGCTCATCGCGCTGCTACTGCCATGGGTCGGTGGAATCGTGCTCGCCTCGAATGTCTGGACCTTAGTGTGCTGGGTGGTGAGCGTCTTCGCCACGGCGGCGCTGTGTACCTCGGTCCTGCGACATACGACCATCTGCACAGCTGACCGGCACCGCGCTGGGCAAGTCGCGGGCGCTCTTGCGGTGGTAAGCCCCGGCTTCCACCACTACGCCGGTCAGGTGGATCCTCATCCGTTCGGTTACGCGGCAGCGCCGCTGGCGATGCTCCTCCTGGACAGGGCGGTCTTTCCGGCCGTGAACCACGTGAAAGAACATCTCGGCCGACCCGTCGCCAACCAGGAGTCGCACAGGCGGAGCGCCATTGGCAGTTCGACGGGCGCCAGTACTGCCCTCGCGCTTGCGCACACGTGGAGCAGTGCCGCGGTCTGGTACGTGGCGCTGGTGTTTTTCGTGGCCAATGCAACGCTGGAGATCGGCCCTCCCTTGCTGGTCTTGCTCGTGGTTGTCTACGCCGCGTACGGGTGGCTTCTACGTGATGCACGGTGGCGGGAGGCGGCCGTGTTGGCTGTGGGCGTGCCATGCGCTTACCTGGCGCTGCAGGTACTGTGGTGGGGGCTCCTCGGAATCGTCACAGAGGGTCGCATCGCGACCTACAACTCGTGGGGGCTCATGGTTGCGCAAAGCTTGGGTCTCGCTGAGGGACGGCAGGACACACTTCTTGACGTAGTGCTGCGCGCCGTCATTCAGGGGGTCATTACGCCGACGCCGCCGGTATTTCTTTTGGGGTTGGTTGGGCTGGTGGTGGCGCCTCCCCGTGTGCGGGTGTGGGCGTTGGTGTGGATCCTCACCGTGACGGGTGGCGCTGCGGTGAGCAGGATGTTTCCGCGTACGCTGTACCTGGCGTACCCGGCGTGGTACGTACTGGGAGCATGGGCAGCAGTGTGGTGCGGGCAGTGGCTATCCCGCACGTTTTCGTCACAGGGCGATGGGTATGCCCACCGCATCGACCTAACCGAAGAACAACCCACGCGACGCGATTCCACGCGCGTGCTCGTGTTGCGATGGCTGCCGGCAGGGGGGCTCGTGGCTGCCGCTGCCGGATTGGTGCTGAGTGACCTCGCCGGCCACCTGGCGTTTGCCACCGCATGGTGGCGCCAGTGACCAGAAGGCGAGGAGGCGGCTGGTGCTAGCGCGCACCGTGCCTGCGCCGCCCCACCCGCTCAAGCAGACGCTGCCTTTGGCCGCTGTGCTCGCGCTCGTTCCCGCTTTGTGGGGGGTGCAGACATTCCAGGCGTGGGCTGATCCGCTGAACGCCCCGCTCACCCTTGCTCGGGGGTATCTCTCGTGGGTCGTCGTCGCTTTCGTAGCGGTGACAGCGGCTGCCGTCATACGTGGGATGGCCAGCATGGTCCGCTCGCCTGGTGCGCTCTCACGGCCGGCAGTTGAAGGGACCCTGTCTGGCCGGGGTGCGCAGCCGGTGGCAAACGCGGCGGCCTGGGCGAGCGCCGTGGCGACAGTGCTGCTTTGGCGTTTCCGCGCCGATCCGGCGTCTGGGCTACCGATGATGGCCTGGGCGGCACTGCTGCTAGCCTGCGGGATGCTGATCATGCAACGGGCGTTTGGTCCCCACGCACTTAGACCCTACTGGCTGGTCGCCACGCTGGTGATCGTGCGCTGGACGCTCGCGCCACCCACACCCTGGCACCCCTAGCTGCCCGCTTCGCTCAGTGCCGGCGGCAACGTAGCACGGTGTACAGCGCAGCCGACTGCGGCACCACTGCTGGCAGGTGTGCCTGCCGTTCAACGTGGAAGCACCGCCGCAGCTCGACTTCGATGGCGTTGCGGGTCGAGACGTGATGGTCGTCGATCTCATTAAACCCGATTGCTCTGAACAGTCCTTCCATCACTCTGCCTGACGCGGGCACCCCCACCACCGCCACGCCGCCGGGACGCAGCACGCGCTGGAACCCCTCCACCGCCGCGCTGAGCTCAGGGCCGTGTAGGTGCTCCAGTGTGCTGATGCACACCAGCGCGTCGAATGTGCCGGGTGCGTACGGAAGGCCGCACACGTCTCCCACTATGAGCGCGGCGTGTACGTGCTCCTGGCGCAGCATCGGCGCCACAAGATCGGTACGCCGATGTAGGTCCATGGCGTGCAGGGCGCCGCTGCGCGCCGCTAGGCTCGGCAGCAGGATGCCGCTGCCGTAGCCGGCCTCCAACACGCGCTCGAACGGGCCAGGTCCCAGCAGGTCCAGCGCGAGCTGGAGCCGCCAGCGGAAGATCCACGCCGTGTGCGGCGCGTAATAGAAGTCCAGCGGGTCCGAAGGATCCACGCGCGAGATGTGCTCACGGCGTGGCACGTGCAGCCGGCCGCTGCCCTGCACCGGCGGTGCCCCCCTCAAGCGCGCTCCCCCGAGATCGTCGCTGGTTCCCTGCTGTCCGGAACGGCCGCCGGCATCGGCTCTTCTACAGCCGGCCCTACTGGGACTAAAGTCGCCCTGCGTGTCCCTTGCACCCGCCATGAGTACCGCTTGTGCCAATAGATGCCGGTATCAACCAGGTGGTTGTCCCGGCACCACGCCTCCATGTCTTCGCGCCGCAGGTAGAAGGAGATCTCCGGCGCCAGGTGGTCAAAGACAATGGAGTGCAGCGGGTTCAGGCCAAGGTCGGAGAGGTAGCAGGCGTACTCCAGGTACGGGATAACGCTCAGCCGCGCGCGCAGTGCCGGCCGGCGCTGGATAGCCTGGAAGACCGTCTTCAAGAACGGATAGGCCAGCGCCGCCGGGACCCAGCTCATCGCGTCAAGCGCCCGCAGCGGCAGGCGCGCCGTGACTGCCAGGCGGAACGGGTTGAGCAGGCGCGTCACTAGGAAGTTGCCTTCCGCGCCATAGACCCACGCCGCGATGCGTCCGCCGTCCTTGAGGTGTGTGACCAAAGACGCGAACCCGCGGGCCGGATTCGGCAGATGGTGCAGCACTCCAACGGAATAGACGAGGTCAAAGGGTGACCGAAACGGCAGCCGGGTGATGTCGGCCTGCACGACGTGCGCGTTGGGGAGCGATTTCGTGTTGCGGTATGCAGATTCCACCGCCGCGCTCAGATCGATCCCGATCACCGCCGCCGCGCCGAAGCCGGACGAGAGGAGCGTGTGACGCCCCATGCCGCAGCCTGCGTCCAACACCAACTTGCCTCGAAAGTCGGCCGGCGTCAGCGGCGCCACCCACTCCAGGAACTGGCGCTCATACTCCGGGTGGTACACGTGGAAGCGCTTCCACTCGTAGCCAAACGCCTTGGCAGTGCGTTCCTGCTCCGGTAGCAGTGGTCCCTGCGCCATGCGCGGGATGCCCCGCAGAATGGGATAGACAGCACCGCAGCCGCCGCACGACAGCTGGCCTTCGATGATCTCGCCGTCGCGCTCTTCGACCGCCGTACAGGTGAGATCCTGGCGACAGGCGGGGCAGACAAGCCAGGAGAGGAGTGCCGGTTTCATGCCGGTGTCAGGTGTTTGTCCACTGCGTCACGAGGACCGGCTCGATGGCCCCGCGGCTGCACGAGCCGCAACCGCAGTGGCCATTTTCAAGCTGCGCGGGAGCATAGCAAGTCACCCTTGGTTTCTCGGTCGCCGCGCGGGTCGGGTGTGCCCGTGACCGGAGCGCGGCGCGTGACTGAGAACGCGACTCCCGCCCCGGCGGCGCCATTCGCCCGTGCGACACCCGCCATACCGCCGGTGCCCGGCACACCAACGGACAACAACGGCCGATGGGTCCGGCACGCTGCCGGCGTCGTGCTTATGACGGCGCTGGCGGCGCTGCTCGTGGTCGAGCCTGGCTGGCCTATCCGCGCCGCAGCGCTGCCGGTCTGGCTGAGCGGGTGGTGGCACGTGTGGCTCGTGCCGGCAGCCGCGCTTGGCGTGCTGGTGGCGCT
Source organism: uncultured Chloroflexota bacterium (assembly GCA_902805635.1). Taxonomy (GTDB): domain Bacteria; phylum Chloroflexota; class UBA11872; order UBA12225; family UBA12225; genus CADCTC01. The sequence continues at coordinate 50,176 of CADCTC010000204.1, read as the reverse complement.
GATGGCCAATACCGCCGCGCCCGGTGGCCTGTGGGGAGCGCTCCAACGCGTCCGCGTTCGCGCCGTCCGTGCGCTTCCCCTGGCGCTCGCAGCCACGCTGGCGTACGCCGCCCTGCTGCTGGTCGCCGGCGTGCTGACTCCCGCGCAGCTGGCGCACGAGGCAGCCGTACGTGGCCTGTTCGCCCTCCTATTCCCCGGAACGCCTTTTGTCCTGGCATGCGCCGCCCTGGCAGCCGGAGTTGTGTTTCTGGATGCCAGGCAACAGCGCATAGTGGATTGGGTGGCCAGGGGATGTCGCGGTTTCGGTCCAGGTGCGACGCGGCTGCTGACAGCGGCTGCGCCGGTAGTCGCCGCGGCGGTGGCTGCCGGTGTCGTGGCCACAGTCGTCTTTCCGGGCGCGATGCGCGGCTGGGCGCGGGCCGATCCGCCGGGTGCACAGCGGCACAGCTACTACACCTCGTTTGTGTACGGCGCCCTGCCCGCCGACACCCGCATAGAGCAGCTGAGTGGTTTTCAGCCGGGGTATGACGGGCTGACGCTGGAGCCTGGACGTGAGGGCACGCTTGTCGTGCGGCTGGAGCGCGACCCCGACACCGCCGTGGTGCTGCGGTCCAACTTCTACGACCGCATAGTCGCCGGGGCACCGGCTACGGGTGCCGCTGTGCAGAGCGTGCGGTTCGAGAACCGATTGGAGATTGCGGCCGGTGAGGGCCAACCGTTCCGAACGCTGCTGACCAATCAGACGGTGGGCGAGGCCGTTGGCACGCCCCCGTTCGACCTGACGCCGCTGCTGGCGGGCGAGCGGGTCTATCGCCTGCGGTTCTCGGCCCGCAATATCACCGGCTCCGCCGTCACCGCTCTCACGTCGTTTTCCGTGAGCGCCGGCCTCGATCGCGAGGCACTCCCCGACGCCACGTTTCCGATTGTCTTCTACGCTGCGGCGGCGGCGAGCGCCCTCACTTTGTTGGCGTCGCTCTTCGGCGCCGCACGGTCCTCCCGGCCAGCCGAGAGGACCGTTGGTGCGCTGGTCGCGCTTGCCTCGGGCACAGCAGCGCCAGGACGCCGCGCGGCAAGAGTCGCCCTCGTCATCGCGTGCCTGCTCGTCGCCGCGGTGGCGCTCGATGCTCGATGGCAGCAGCTGATGGCGGTACACCAGGATCTGCTGGCGCCGGACGCCGCCGGTTACCAGGCGATTGCGGCCGAACTGCCCGAGAAAACGGCGCGCTACCGGCTGGAGCGCCCGTCCGAGGTCCTGGACACGCTCTACGCGTCCGGGTTCGACGGCCGCGTCAGCGCCGCCGCCACTTTCTATGCCTCAGAGAACAACGGCAGGGAGCCCGGATGGCCGCTTGCGCTGCGGCTGGTCTACAACGTGTTGGGTGTGTCCGCCTTTCACACCCGGCTCACGTCGCTCGGCTTTGCCGTGGTCCTGGCAGCTCTGACCTGCTGGTTAGGCTGGCGCGTGCTGCACCCACTGGCCGGGCTCATTGGAGGGCTGCTCTACGCGCTCCATCCGGCGCAGGTCACCAACAGTGTCGCCGGCCTGCGCGAAGAGCTTGTGTCACTTCTGTTTGTGGCCCTGGTGGCCGGCGTGTTCGTGGGCGTGCGCCGTGGCGCGGTGGTCCGTCCCTGGCGGCTGGCGCTGGTCGGCGTCTGCGGCGGCGCATTGGTGTTGGTGCGCGCCGACATGGTCGTGCTGGCCGGGCTGATCGTGACGTTGGGCGCGATCGCGCTGCGCTGGGACTGGCGCGAGTGGCTCGCCGCTACCGGCGTCGTCGCGGCGCTGGCTGGGCCAATGTACGGCGGCTACGCGCTCACGCGCCTGGACCCCTTCTTCCCAGGGACATATGGGGCAACTGTGAACCGCAATTTGGAGTTCCAGCACCGCCTCGGCACTCCAGGGTTCCCCACGCCGGAGCAGTACGCGGTCAACTGGGCCGCGCCGCCGTACACCTCGCCCATGACGTACTTCTTCGGCTATCACACTCCCGCCGAGTTCATCCAGTTCTCTGCCCGCGGGTTCCTGCGCATCTTCAACGAGTTCCTGTATCGCGGCCAGCCGGTGCGTCTCGCCGCGTTCTTGGCCGGCGCCGCACTGCTGCTGGTGAGGCGAAGGTGGCTGGCGCCGTCGCTAGTGGTCGTCGGGCTGGTGCCGTTCTATTCGTTCCTCGCGGGTGCCCCGGGGCCGATGTTCGTGCCGCGCTACGCCCATCACGTCCTGCCGTACACAGAACTGATCGCCGGGTATGGCTTAGGCGCGCTACCGCTCCTGGTGCTCCACCGTGTAGCTGCCGCACGGCCCCGACTTGCTGCGGCGCTGCCCCTCCGGTTCTTGTCGCGGCTCGGCGGTCCGCGCCGGTCCATTCCCATCGGTGTAATCTTCGCGGGGGCGCTGGCGGTCGCGCTGGCCATCGAGCCCGCCGGGGCGACACGGCTGGCGGCGCCGCCCCTCTGGCTCGCCGGCTTCTGGCGCGCCTGGCTGGTGTCTCTGACCGCTGGTGTGCTGCTCCTAGCGCTGGCCGCCAACGCGGTGAGTCCCGGTGCCGCCAACCGTGCCTACCGTTCCCTGCTCCGTGGCGTCGGTCCTTCTCTTCCGGCACTCTTGGCAGTGGGGCTCGGCTACGCCTCACTGGCCATGGTGGCAGGCGTTGTAACGCCGGCTGCCGCGTCCCGCGCCGCCGCGCTATTCGGCATGCAATTGGTGCTCTTCCCCGGTACGCCGATGGCGTTGGCGTGCATTGCGATCGGCGCGCTCGTGCTGCGAATTGACGGGCGCGGCCAGAGTCTGCCGCAGCAGCTTGCCCGGTGGTGGCGAGGCGCCGCGCCGTTACTCGCGAGGTGGCTTCCATCAGGCGCCTCCTTGGCCGGCACAGCACTTGCCGCCGCGGCTGTGGCGGCCGCAGTGTTTCCGGATGCGATGCGCGGATGGGGCACGGCCGCGGCGCCCGACGCCCAGGCGCATGACTTGTACCGTTCTTTTTTCAATTACTCTCTGACCGAAGACGCTCGCCAGGAGCAGCGCAGTGGGTTTGGTCTTGGGCTCCGCGGCCTGACGCTGGCTCCCGGCGCCTCCGGCAGCATCGTCACTCGCCTGGACCGGCCGCCGCGCTCGGTGGTCCTGCTCAAGGCGGAGTTCTACAACCGCAGGCTCGCCGAGTCCGGAGAGACGCTCTCCGACGAATCGTTCCCCAACGCGCTCGAAGTCGCAGCCGGTGAGGGCGCGCCGTTTGTGCCGGTGCTAAGAGACGCCTCACTCGGCGAAATCGCGGGCGGACAGATGCTCGACCTGACGCCGCTGTTAGGGACTGAAACTGTCTACCGCCTGCGCTTTTCGGCCTCCAACACCACCACGGGCGAGGTGACCGTCCTGCCCTCGTTCCTGGTGAGCGTGGTGACGGACGAGGGCACCGTGCCGCACGCCACATTTCCCATCGTCGCGTACGCTGCGGTCGCGGCGGCGATAGTGCACGCGCTGGCGCGCGGTGCGGGGCGAGCGTCGTTCGCCGGACCGAGCGGGTTGGTGGCGGGTGTCCTGGTCGCCGGAGTCGCGCGCCTGGCAGCGCTGGCTGCTCCGGCCGCTCCTACCGCGCGGATGGGCGCCGTACTGGACACGTCCCTTCTCCTGGACCTGCACAACTCGCCAGACGCGGATTACGCGCTGCGCGCCGCCCGTCTCGCCGCCGGGCTGATCATCACCGTCGCCGCGTCGGTCGCAGCATGGGCCGCGCTGCGTCGAGGCGATGCGGGGAGCGTCAGCGCGTCCCGGGGCGAAGGCGCTGCTGGCGGTATGGGGCAGGCACGGCGGTACGGACGTGCCTGGCTCCTTGTTGCCTGCCTGGTGGTGGCCGCGGTCGCGACCGATGCGCGCTGGCAGCAGTTGATGCAGGTGCGTTACCAGTTTCTGGTGCCCGATGCGCGTGACTACCAGGCGATCGCGGCGGGCGTGCCGGAGAAGATGTCGCGCTACCGGCTGGCGCGGCCCTCGCCGCTCCTGGAAGCCGCCTACGAGTCTGGTTTCGATGGCCATGTCAGCGCCGCCGCGGCGTTCTACGCCGCCGACCACATGGGGCGCGAGCCGGGTTGGCCGTTCGCGCTGCGGCTGGTCTACAACGTGTTGGGCGTGTCCGCTTTTCACACCCGGCTCGCGTCGCTCGGCCTCTCGGTCGCGCTCGCGGCGCTCACCTGCTGGTTGGGCTGGCGCGTGCTGCACCCACTGGCCGGACTCGCCGGTGGCCTGCTCTACGCGCTGAACCCGGCGCAGATCGCCAACGGGGTGGCCGGGCTGCGCGAAGAGCTGGTGGCGATCTTCTTCCTCGGCCTCGTCTCTGCCATCTTCGTGGATGCCCGGCCGGGCGATTCACCGCGCCCGTGGCGTATCGCGCTGGTCGGGACGTGCGCCGGTGGTCTGATCCTGGTGCGCGCGGACATGCTGGTGCTGGCGGGATTGGTGATGACCTTAGGCGCGCTCGCCTTACGCTGGGACTGGCGTGCCTGGGTCGCCGCGGTGCTGGTCACGGGCGTGCTCGCTGGCCCCATGTACGCGGGGTATGCCTTCACCCGGCTCGACCCGTTCTATCCGGGCACCTATGGCGCCACGGTGAACCGGAATCTCGAGTTCCCGGAACGCATGGGCACTCCCGGCTTTCCCAGTCAGGAAGCGTACGCGGCCGATTGGGCAGCCGGCCCCTCCATCTCTCCGATGACCTACTTCTTTGGGTATCACTCCATCACCACCTTCGTGGAATACAGCGTGCGCGGCTTCATTCGCATCTTTCCGGACATCTTGTTCCGCGACCAGCTCGTCATCGGCGGCCGGCCGGTGGCATTGTGGCTCTTCATTGCCGGCACGGCGCTGCTGCTGGCCACGCGCCGCTGGCTGATCCCGTTCGTGGTGGTGGCCAGCCTGGCGCCGTTCTACGCGTTCATGGCCGGCGTGCCCAACCCGTGGGTCTTCGCGCCGCGCTACGCTCACCATGCGCTGCCCTACGCCGTGCTCGCCGCGGCGTATGCGGTATGCGCGGTGCCGCTGTGGCTGGCGTCGCGCGTGCGGCGTGGTCACTCACTGAGCGGCGCCGGGGGTGCGCCGGCTATCGCCGCAGACGTCTCTGGAGGTACCTTCTAACATGGCCGGACAGATGGCGGAAGGCGCAGCGCTCCCTGCAGAGGGAGATGCCGCCGGTATCGCGGGCGCTATACCGGTTCACGAGCGGCGCCGCTCGTGGCGAGAACGCCTGGACGAGTACGTCTCCCCCAGCGACTGGCGCTTCCTGGCGATCCTGGCCGCTGTGATCGTCGTGAGCCTCGCGCTGCGCGTACTAACGTGGGACCTGGTCGCCGATGGCCCGCGAGGCCGGTTTGTGAAGGTGGCCCTGTTTGCCGGCGCCACGGTGGTCGTGATCTGGTTCCTCGTCAGGCTGCAGACGGCTCGTGGCAGCTGGGTACCACTCGCGTCTGCACTGGTGGTGCTTCTCGCCGGGGACGCGATCCACTATGTGCGGCTTGCTAACCCGATCACGCGCGGCGCGCCCATCCGCGAGGTGGCTGGCTCGTTTGCCGACGAGTCGGCGCGCAGGAGCTGGGAGATGGAGATGAGTGGCGGTGGCCAGGTACGGTTCGACGGACCCGCCGCGGTATTGACCAGCCCGCCCAGCGCCGTCGCCTACTTGCGCGCTAGACTGCAGCCGGTGCCGGACATCGCGACGCAGTGGTGGCTGCCCGTAGGTCTCGCAGAGCGCCCGCGTGTGGAGCAGCTCGCCTGGCGCGCGACCGTGCAGCGCACCCAGCCCTACTACGTCGTGGTCGATGTACCAACCCTGCTGATCCAGGCGGTCGGCTATGGCATCCACATCACTTACCCGGATGAGCGCAACCAGCTGCGCGGGCACGAGGTCCAGCACCCCGTTGGCGCCGATGGTCAGGCGCACGACTGGCGCATCGTGCGCGACAGCCGTCAGATTGCCGTCAGTATTGACGGGCGCCAGGTCTGGGCTGCCCCGCAACGCGGCGAGCTCAACCAGGTGCGGCTGGGCGAAACCAAGAACGACCGGGAGCACGGCGGCTCGATGCGCGTAGAGTCTGTCTCTTACCGCGTCACGCTCGAACGCTAGGCGCCGGGCGTCCGCCTGCCATGCACCCTCCAGCCAGTCTTGCCGCTCCGACGACGCCTGGCATCCGACCCTCGTTAGCGCGCATCCTTGCTGACCAGGACGAGCGGCGTCGCATTGCCTTGCTGCTGGCGCTGGCTGTCGCTGCAGTGGCCCTACGCCTGCTGACCTGGGATCCCGTTGCCGACGGGCCATGGGGGCGCGCTGCGCGACTCAGCCTGTTGGGCGGTGCCGCCTCAGTGGCCGTGTGGGGTCTTATCCGCGCGCAGGCGGGTGCCGGCAGCCGCCTGCCACTCGTATGTGCGGCGGTCACCCTGCTGGTGAGCGACGCGGTCCACTACGCCCGCATAGCGAACCCAATCACACGCGGTGGTCCCGTGATTGCGCTCGATGCCACCTTCGCCGACGATGCGTCATTGCGCCGGGACTGGGAATTGGAGACGCGCAGCGGCGGTACAGCTCGCGTGGAGGGTCGCGCACTGGTGTTGGACAGTCCGCCCGGCGGTGCCGCGTATGCTGTCGCGCGCCTGGGAGAGTGGCCGAGTCCGCACCGCAACTGGCTGCTTCCGGTCGGCCTGCTGGAGCTTCCGCGCGTTGAACGGGTCGCGTGGCGGGCCGCCGCCACGCGAACTCACCCCTTCTACGTCGTGTTCGAGGCGCGTCGCCTGCTGATCCAGCTGGTCGACTATGGCGTTCACGTCACCTATCCGGATGAGCGCAACGCCGCCCGCGGCTTTGAGCTGCGCCATCCCGCCGGGAGCGATGGCCGGGCTCACGATTGGCAGGTCACGCGCGACACTCGCGAGATCGTGCTGGCAATCGATGGGCAGGTGATCTGGCGAGCGCCGCAACGAGAGGAGCTCACCCAGGTGCGCCTCGGCGAGCCGAAGACGGATCCGCAGCACGGCGGCCGGCTCCGCCTCGAAACTGCCAGCTACACCGCCTCGCTCGCGCTGAACCAGGGCACGTGATCCGCTCCACTCTTCCGGCCGGCCGGCGATTCCACGCGCTCTGGTTGCTGGTCCTTGCCGCGGTCTGCGCGCTGGAGCTGGTCACCCACAGCGGCGCCCGCAACCCCTTCCTGGTCAGCAGCCGGCCGGCGTCCAGCGTCAGCGAGCTCCTGCCGGGAGACGGCTACGTCACCTGGGTCGGTACTGTGCCCGTGCTGCACGACGCCAACGGCATTCTCACGCTGACCGCCATGTTCCTGGGCAGTCGTGGTCCCGAAGGCAGCGGCATCCTCGACCGCCGCGCCGCGTATGCGTATCTCTCCTCCCTAGTCGTGCCGTGGGCCGGCCCCTACACCGGATTCCTGCTGCTCAACTGGCTCTTCTGGTGGGCCGCAGCGGCGGCGTGCTTCTGGTTCGTGCGCCGCCGCTGGGGAGACGTCCGCCTGGCGTGCGCCACCTCGTTCCTGGTCGCCGCGGGGAATGGCTTCATCTTCATGGCCGGCGTGCCGATGTCCTACCTGGCCGCGTACGCCACGTTCTTCCTCGTCCTGGCGCTCTCCGAGTGGCTGGGGGCCTTCGACGAGAGGGCAGGGGTGCGCGGCTGGCTGCTGCTCGGCTGGGCTGCCGGCGTCGCCTCCACCATCTACTTTGCCCATATCCCGCTGCTGCTGTTCTGGTGGGTCTACGGGCTGCGCCGCGTGCCCTGGCGCTACCTGCTCGCCGCGTCCGTGGTCACACTTGCCATCTCAGCCACGTGGGAGGTCTACGGCCAAAGTGTGGTCGGTCTGGGCTTCACCACCGACAACAGCTCCGCCGTCGGTAGCTCAATCGCCGCATGGCTCACCAACCTTCGCCGCCCGCCCTCCGACGTGCTGACGTACCTGCGCGGCGGCCCGGTGGCGGGTGCCGCCGCGATCCGCGGCACGCTCGCCAGTGCCTTTCCTTACCCCTGGTGGGCGCTCGCCGCCATTGGCTTCCTCGCCAGTCCGCCGCGGGATCGCAGCTGGGCGCTTGCCTTCTTCATGGCCGGCCTGCTCCCCGCTATCGTCATCCTCTCCCTCATCCCCCTCCCGCGCGCCGCGTTCTACATGTACCCCGCCGTCTACGTGATGGCAGCTCGTGGCGCTCTTACCCTCGGCGACTTGGTTGTTCGCTGCCTGAGGCTTGCCACCTCCCCCGACCCTGAAGGAGTTGGCCGGCCAGCGCGCATACACCCTGTCTCCCTCGCCGTCACCGTCGCGGCCCTCGCTAGCGTCGTCTTCACCAGCAACCTCGACCTGCTCGGCGATACCTTGTTGATTACTCGCTTCCACGAGTCGATGGGAGCGTCATGGCGTTAAGACGACCGCGGGTGCCGGTCACTATGGGTGAAGCGAAGAATCCCTTCCGCACTTCCACCACGAGTGGCCTGGTTATCGGCCTTGGCGCCACCGCCGCTGTCGCGCTGTGTGCCCTTGGCGGGACGCTGCTGGTGGAACCCGGGATCAAGCCATGGCCACGTTTCTGGGCCACGCTGTTCTTCGCTGCCTTGTTGTGGCCTACCGGCCTTGCGCTGATCACGCGCCTCGCCGGAGCTCGAACCGCAATTGCAGCCGCGGTGCTCGTCGTCGCGGCTACCGGTGCGCAGCAACTCGGCGTGGGCACGCTGCCCCTGCCGCTTGTCGTGGGCTGGACAGTCTCCCTCTCCGCGCCCGGCGACGCCATCCGGCGCGAGCTACCGCTGTCGGCCGCAGGGGACCGCGAGTGGGAGCGTGCCTGGCGCAGCGCACAGCGCGCCGCCATCGCCGTGTGTAGCCCCGACGTGATCTCTCCAGAGGCGGGCGTGGTCATCGCGCTGAACGGCGCCGAGCCGGTCCCACTGGCGGCGCTCGAGCGCAAGGGACCTCCCGGCGCCGCCGGCTGGTACAACCTGCCCGTCACGCGTGATGTGGTGGAGCGCCAGGCGCCGCTGGTGGTCGAGCTCCGGCGCGAGGGGGTAGCGGGGCCACCCGCACGGTTCTGCGGTGGCCAGGACGACCCCGATCGTCAGGATCGCGGCGCCAGCTTACGGTGGTCCGCCGGTCGTTGGACATCCGACAACCTTGCCGACGTGCCGGTCCCGCTCGTCAGTGGACGGCCGGCGTCGAGTCGCTATTACATCGAGCTTCGCTTCTATGACGCTAATGGACTCCCGCATGCCGGCATCTGGTACTGATTCCGATCTGCGCAAGCTCGCCGAGCTCTCGCACGGACGCGCAATTGCCGGCCGCGCGGCGGCCGTGTGGGGGCAGCATGGCCTGGCGGGACAAGAGCGCGTGCGCCGGCGCAGCGCTCTCTTGCTGGACGCGGCGCGCGTGCAGCCCGGCGCGCGCGTCCTCGAGCTCGGCTGTGGCACCGGCGAGTACACCGCCCGGCTCGCCGAGCGCGGCGCCGCGCTCGTGGCGCTCGACTTGGTGGCCGACCTTGTGCACGTCGCGGTCGAGCGCGGCATTGGCGGTGGCGCCCGGTTCGTGCTTGGCGACGCCGAGCGCCTACCCTTCCCCGATGGCGCATTCGACGCCGTTCTCGGCAATGCTGTCCTGCACCACCTCCGCATTGGCCCCGCACTGAGCGAGCTGCGCCGCGTGCTCAAGCCCGGTGGCCGCTTTGCCTTCACCGAGCCGAACATGCTCAACCCCCAGGTTGCCGTGCAGAAGAACGTCCCTCCGATTAAACGCTGGTTGGGTGACACTCCCCATGAAACCGCCTTCTTTGCGCCGCAGACGCGCCGCCTCCTGGTGGACGCCGGCCTCGATGTGCACCAAGTGACCCCGTTCGACTTTTTGCACCCCATCATCCCAGCGTCGGTCGTACTGATCGCCCAGCGCGTCGAGTCGTGTCTCGAGCGGCTCCCGCTCATCTCCCACCTGGCGGGGTCGCTGCTCATTGCCGGCTCCCGCCCGACTGCCGCCTGAACACGACGCCGGCGGCGCGTGGATTTGCAGGAGCCGCACCGGCCATGCACCGGTCACACCCCGATCAATAAAGCGCCACCAGCGCGTTGCCCGGCAGGCGCTCGATCCGCAGCTCGACGATGTAGCGACCGCGCTGTGTCGGGCCGGGACTCGTCCACCGCGCTCCGTCGAAGAATGCGCTGCTCTCCAGGCCCGCGGTCGGCCGGTAGGTGAACGTGCCGCAGATCTCCACCGGCCGCGCTGTGGCTGCCGCTGCGCGGCGCAGCTCGAACACCGCGGATGGCGACCGCTCCAGCACGGCGCGCGTCACCGGCACGCGGTAGAAGCCGACGCTTGTCGGCAGCGGCCGTGGGCCAAACGCGTGGGTCTGCGTAATGCGGCCCAGGACCTCGTCATTGAGCACCAGATCCAACCCGTCCGCCTCTTCCAGCGGTCCGCGCGCGCACACGTACACCGCCGCCCCGGACGCGCCGCTCCACCACTGCCCCCACTGCGCCTTGCCTAGTGGCAACGCAATGGTGTGCCGAACCCGCTCGGCGGGCGTGGGCAGCTCGACCGTCCATTGCGACGGCGGTGGCGTTTCCAGCGGGCGCCGTACCGTCATCTGGACCACCACGAGTGCCAGGAGCACCCCTGCCGCCAGCAGTTGCGCCCTGCGCCCCACCGCCTCCAGCGCCATCACCAGAGCCCCACCTGCCACCGTCACGAAGAACACGCGCGCGATGACCGTGGGAAGCGGTGCCCCAATCGCGCTCAACGCTCCCGCCCCACCCAATGCAGCCCACGGCACCCACCGGGGCGTCCGGCTCAGTTGATGCGAAACGTTCACCATTCACGCCCCTTGGAGTGGTGGAACCACAGTGCCAGGTGCTGCAGCCCCACTACGTCCAGGTTGGTCAGCGCCACTAGCCCGCCGGTGAGCGCCACCACCACGACCCAACGGCCGGCAGGGGAGCGTCTGCAGACCTGTCCCGCCAGCCACACGATCCCGGCGGCCGCCAGCGGGTATAGCGCCGGGTACATGAAGTACGCCACCCGAGGCAAGTTGAACCGCGTCGTGAATGCCACCGCCGGCAGCGCCGTCGCCAGCATGACCGCCAGCCCCCAACGTCGGGCGTCTCGTGTGCTCACGGCAAGCCCAAACGCCGCCAGCACCCACCAGGGGTAGTAGAACGCTCCCACCATCAGGCCTCGGACCGAGCTATGGTGCAGCTGCCCCACAACGTGTGCCGCGCTCGCCCGCGCCAGGTTGACCCAGCCGCCCAGCGCCTCCCCCGCCAGGTCGTTGTTCCCTCCTGAGAAGCTCAGGCCCAGCAGCGCAGCCGCGAGCCGCTCCCACGTCACCACGATACCCAGCGTGGCTGCCGTCGCCAGCACCAGTCCCGCCAGCCGTCCGCGTGCCACGCCATAGAGCCAGAAGAACAACAAGCACGGCAGGTACACCAGGTAAATGAGCCCTGCCGCCCCCGCGGCCCAGCCCAGCCGCAGCCAGGCGCTTAGACCGGCCTCGCGCCGCCACAGCCGGAGCCTATCCGCCAGCGCGAGTACCAGCGCGAACGCCGCGAACGCCGCCGCGTGCGCTTGCGGCGCCGTGGACATGAAAATGAACCCCTGGCCGGTTGCCGTCAGCAGGCCGGCGATCCAGGGCACCGGCGAACCCGGCCACCGCCGGCGCGCCAGCCACCAGACGCTCAGGCTTGCCGCCCACCAACTCAGCAGGTTCACCACTGCAAACGCCCAGTATGCGCCGACTGGCCGTGCCAGCAGCGAGACCAGGAACACGTGTCCCGCTCGCCGGTCGAACTCACTCGGCTCCGGCGGCCGGTCGCCTAGGAATAGGCCCAGCATTGGCAACAGGAATAGTCCGTCCCCCTGGGCAATGTGCCCGTCTAGCAGCGTTGCGTAACCATCCGCGACCGTCCAGTCCACTACTCCGCTCTCCGGCCGGCTGGTTGCTACGAACGGGTTGCGCTCTCCCTCGTGCAGCAGGAGCTCCACCACACAGATCGCCAGGAGCAGCGCCGCCCAGGCAGCCGTTGCCCGTGCTCCACGTCGAGCGCGCGTCACCGCTGCCGGCGCTGTCTCACTCCCCTTCCCTTTAGGGAAGGGGCCGGGGGTTTGGTAGACGGGGTTGGCGGGCACGTCAACGCCGCGCCGGCGGGACATCCATCCCGCCATCCCGCCTTCAACCACCCAGAGCGCGGGCAGCGTTCCCACAAAGCCGACAATCCAGAGCGACGCGCCGAGCTCCAGCACTCCGCCCCACGTCGCCATCCAGTCGCCGGGAGAGGGAAACTGAAGCCCCGCCAGCGCAACCAGGGTGGCCAGCGCCGCGGCGCTCAGCTCGGGGCTGAACCTACCGGCCCGCCGAGCGTCGCCGTCCGTTGCTTGGGCGCCATGTGCGCCGGTCTGTGGTATCAACTGTGGTTCCGTGTACGATACATCCGCCCGGCTCCCGGCCGAATCGACTGGCGCCTCGCCCAGTGGCACACCACCGGCGGCCAATCCAGGCGACACGTCCCGCGCCGCCACCGGCTGGAGCCCCGGCGCGCTCGCCGCTGCCGTGGCCTCGGCGCTCACCGCCGTCACGGCCTCCTGGCAGCCGTGGTTCTCACCCGGTGCCGGCGCCTGGTTGGACGCGCTCATCAACGAGTGGATTATCTGGTTCGCCGTCTTCTACCTCGGGCTGCTGGTAGCCGTTGCAGTCCTAGAACGGCTCACGCCCGGCCTGCGGCGGTTCCGCTCTTCGGGAGATCCCACCACTCGTGACCTCAGTTCCTCCACCGGCTGACACCGACTTCCGGCGCGGCCACCGCGTGCGCGTCGCGCAGCGCACCGCCGCGTGGTTTGACCGATACGCTACCGGCCGCCCTGCCTGGCGCGCGCGCAACCACTTCTATTACGCCGAGATCGAGCGCCTGGCCCGCCAGACCATCCCTCCCGGCGCGCGCGTCCTCGAGCTCGGTTGCGGCGTCGGCGACCTGCTGGCGGCAGTCCAGCCCTCGTTTGGGGTCGGCCTGGACGTGAGCGAAGGCATGCTGCGCCAGGCGCGCCTACGCCACCCGCAGCTCCAGTTCCTGCGCGCCGACGCTCACGAGCCACCGGTGCGCGGCACCTTCGATTACGTGATCTGCTCGGACTTGCTGGGCCACCTGGAAGACATCCAGCTGGTGCTGGAGGTGCTCCATCGAGTCTGCACCCCGCAGACCAGGATTGTCATTACCTACTGGAACTTTGCCTGGCAGGTAGCGCTCACCGCCGCCGAACGACTGGGGCTGAAAATGCCCCAGGGCGCCCAGAACTGGCTCGGCATGGCCGACGTTGACAACGTGCTCTTGCTCACCGACTACGCGACGCTGGCGCGCGACACGCGTCTGTTGCTCCCGCGGCCCGTCCCCGTCCTTGGTCCCCTGTTCAACCAGTGGCTGATTCGCCTGCCGTTCCTGCGCCTGATGGGGCTCACTACCCATTGGGTCGTGCAGCCGCAGCAGCCGCCGCGCGCAGAGGCGCTCAGCTGCTCGGTGATCGTCCCGTGCCGCAACGAGGAAGACAACATCGCCGCCTGCCTCGACCGGATGCCCGATCTGGGCACGCACACCGAGGTCATCTTCGTGGACGGCGCCTCGACCGACCGCACGCGCGAGCGCATCCTCGAGCAGATCGAGCGCTACCGCGGCCGGCGCGACATCAAGCTTATCGACCAGGTCCCGGACCCCAATGGGCCCGCACCCCCGGAGATCGCCCCCTTCGCAGCCACCACCGGCTGGCGACCGGCCGAGAGCGCCCCAGGGTCCGGCGTGCTGCCTTCTGGCCAGTCAGCCCTTTCCATCGGCCGGCCGTCGCCCACAGCCCATGTGCCGGCTGACGGCGAGGTCCGCATGCTGCGCCTGGGGAAAGGCGACGCGGTTCGCAAGGGATTTGCGGCCGCCGGCGGGGATGTCCTATTCATCCTGGACTCGGACCTCACGGTGCCGCCCGAAGAGCTGCCCAAGTTCCTCACCCCGATCGCCACCCGCAAGGCCGGCTTCGTCAACGGCACCCGCCTCGTCTACCCCATGGAAGACGAGGCCATGATGTTCCACCGCCTGCTCGGCAACAAGTTTTTCAGTGTGCTCTTTACCTGGCTGCTGGGCCAGACGATCAAGGACACGCTGTGCGGCACCAAGGTCATGCGCAAGCGCGACTACGACCGCCTGGCGGCCAACCGCGGCTACTTCGGGGACTTCGATCCCTTCGGCGACTTCGATCTGCTCTTCGGCGCTGCCCGTCTCGGTCTCCGCATCGTCGAGGTCCCAGTCCGCTACCGCGCCCGGACCTCAGGCTACTCAAAAGTGCGTGTCGTCGAGCACGCGCCGCTGCTCTTCAAGATGAGCTTTGTCGGGTTCCGGCGCCTCAAGCTTCAGCCGTGGCTGGAGCGCCTGCGCGGCAACCCGCCGGCTCTGGGGGCACCCGTCGCGCCCATCCCGCGGGATGCGCTCCCCGCCGCGTGAGCCCATCCGCCGCTGTGTCGCTGGCGCTCGGCGCAGCCGTGTGGCTGCTTTCCGCCACCCGTCCCGGCTGGACTGCCACCCTGTGGCACCTACTGGCGCGTCACCGGCAGGTCGTTCTCGCCGTCGCCGGCGGCGCGGCTGCGCTGTGGCTGGCAGATCCGGTGGCGCTACTTGCTCTGAGAGCGGCTCCTACATCCGCCGGTGCAGCGTTCCTTGGCAACGGTGTGCTCGGCCGACTCGCGCTGGCTGCGCTTCTCCTCGCGCCGCTCGCTGCCGATGCGAAGGGTGGGTTGCCGCTGTGGTCACGCCGCGCTGCCGCGGCGCTGCTGCCCGTTTCCCTGGCCGTCCTTCCGCCTGCTGCCGCGACCGTACTCACACTTCGAGGCGGTGGCGACGTGGCCTGGCAAGTCCTTGGCAATACGTTGGACCCATGCCTCGCCACGCTGGCGCACCTGCTGCTAGGCCCCCCTCCGCCCGGGATCGGCGCGACGGAAGTCGATCCGGCCATCGTTGCCGTGCTCTACGTAACGGCAACAGCTGCTCTCGCGACGGCTTGTTTGCAAATTTTCATAACCGCCACCAGGACGGCTGCCGATCCTCTGGCGAACGGCGCCTCGCACGCACCTGTTCCACGCCGACGTGTCTCACACGACGTTCTCCCGTTCTTGATATCTCCGCTACTGGGATTCGTGGGGTATCTGGTTCTCACCTTCGCACGCTCGTCCGCTGAGCCGGCCGGCATGGTCGCCTGGTGGCTGACACTGGCCGCGTTCGTCACGCTCCGCATGCATCGCGCTGGCGCCCGAGGGCAGCGCCATACGCTCGACAGTGCAGCCTTCTGCGCGCTGCTCATCGGTGCTGTTCTCGCCGGGTTCCAGTGGCGCTGGCAGCACCTCGTGGTCAGCCCGGAGTACTCGGTGCCGCTCAGCCTCGACGCGCAGAGCTACTACGACGAGGCGCTCTCGCTTGGCCGCAAAATGTCAGCCGAAGGCGCCGGGCGATTGGAGCTGTTCTTCGGCGGCAGCACGTGGTTCCGCGAGCCCCTCTACGTCTTCCTGCTCCAGGCCTGGCTGTCGCTTCTCGGTCCCGGTGAGCTGCACGCCGTCTTCTTTTCGCTCGCCTCCTCCCTTGCGTGGGTGGTGGTGAGTGGGGTTGCCGTCGCCGCGCTACTCGGCCGCCCGGCGGGCGCCGTTACCGCCTACCTCATGAGCGCCGACTCCACGTGGGTCCGCAACGGCGTAGTTGGCCTGCGCGAGGAGGCAACCGGGGTCTTCCTCGCCATCGCGGTCGCGCTGCTCTGGCTGCCTTCCACCGGCCGGCTGCGGCTGTCATGGCTTGCGCCGTTGAGCGCCGCCGCTGCGGGCCTCACCCGCCTAGACGCGCTGCCGTTCGCCGGTTTCGTGCTGCTCTGGGCCGCGGTCGCACAGCGCTGGAGCCTCGTTCGTCTTGGCGCCACAGCCGCGCTGCTCGCGCTCGTGCTGGTACCGGTCTTCGCGGGGTACGCCCGCTCGCGTGGCGAGGCGTTTCCTGCCTCCACGATCATCGCCACCGCCAACTGGAAGGAGGAGTTCGCCGACCGGCTTGGCACGCCGGGATTCGAGGAAGATCGCCGCGTCACCGCGGCCGAGTACCTGTTCAGCTACCACTCGCCGCCTCAGCTGGCCTGGTACACCACCCGGGGGATCTTCCGCATCTACGCCCAGGAGATGTTTATCTCTCCCCACTATGCCGTGGCCGGTGCTTCCTCGCGGTTCACCGCGGGGCTGGGCGGCTACCTCGGCCTGGAGTCTCCGTGGCTCGTGCCGCTGGTTTTCTTCGCCGGCTGCGCCGGTCTTCTCGCTCGGCGGCGCCTCTGGCGCACACACTGGCTGCCGCTCGCGCTGTGTCTCGTGGGCGTGCTGCCCCCCATCGGGTTCATTGCCGGTGTGCCGCAGAGCCGTCTCTTCCAGGTCCGCTACGCCTACATGGCTGCCCCGTTCGCGGCCGCCATCCTCGCCTGGGCGCTTTGCCAGGTCACCTTCCTGGTGACGCGCCAGTTCCGCGTTCTTCAACCCGCGCGACCGGCTCTGCCAGCCCAAGCCACAGCCAGATGACCACCGACACCGCTTCAGTCGCTGCTCCCGCTGAGGCGCTACTGGTCTGCCCGGCCTGCCGCGGCCGTCTGACCTCCGAACCGGCTGCGTTACGCTGTCTGGGTTGCGGGCGTGTCTTCCCCGTCCGCGACGGAGTCCCCCGGCTCCTGATCGGTCTGGCCGCCGGCGAGCGGCAGGTCCAGCGTTCCTTCGACTTCGAACACGCCCGCTACGAGGACTCCCAGCGGGTCCACTTCCGCCTGGCGCTCGCGGATGAGCTCTGCCAGGACGTGCGCCTGCCGCGCGAATGGTTCGCCGGGAGGCGCTGCCTCGACGCCGGCTGCGGCTCCGGCCGATGGAGCTACGCTCTCGCCGCCATGGGCGCAGAGGTCTTAGCGGTCGATCTCACCGAGTCGGGCGTAACCGCCACCCGGCGCGCGCTTGCTCCCTTTCCTGGCGCGCGGGTCTACCAGGCCAGTCTGTTCGACCTGCCCTTCCCTCCGGAGTCGTTCGACTTCGTGATGAGCTGGGGGGTGCTGCACCACACCGTCAGCACAAGGGCCGCCTTCGAGCGCCTGGTTCCCCTGGTCAAGCCCGGCGGCACCCTCTACGTCATGCTCTATGAGCGGACAGGCCTCCGCCACCGCCTGCTTACCGATATGGTGCGCGCCCTCTTCCGCTGCCTGCCCGACGCGCTGCGCTACCGCGCGTGCCGTTTGCTGGTCATCCGTGATCCTGCTGTCTACCGGCTGATCAGCCCCTGGCTGAAAGTCTGCGACGGCAGCGGGGCGCGCAGCGCCGCCGACCTATCCACGCTCGTGTTCGACACGTTCGACGCGTATTCACCTCAGTACAACCACGTCCACACGCAGACCGAAGTCCGCCGGTGGTTCCACGATGCCGGCTTCGGGGATGTCGTCCTCAGCCGACCCATTCGCTTTACGACGCCGGATGCGATCTCTCGTTGGGGCGAGTGCGGCGGCGCCGTTCACGTTCGTGGCGTCCGTTTACCCCCCGGCGACTCACCAGCGCCGTTCGTCGAAGCTCCCGTTGAGGCGCCTGCGCTCACTCTGCCGCTCGGCGCCGTACCGGCTGCGTCAGCGCCCGTCGGCCTGGTCGTCCCGCCGTTTGATCGGCCCCTGGCCGACCAGTGGACCGGTGTGACAGTCCATGTGCCCGCAGCGTGGACCGTTCGTCGCGATGGCGCCATGACTCTCGTCGAGCCTCCGCTCGCCATTCCCCCGTTCCAGCTCGGCCTCTACATGCGTCCTGCCGCGGACGCCCCCCTTGACGTCCAGGCCGCCGACTCCGTTCGCCGCTGGCTTCCTGCCGACCAGCGTGCCGAGCTCCTCGACTCGGCACATCGGCAGATTGACGGAGTCTCGGCCTTGGAGCAAACGTTCCGCCTTTCCCTCGGCCGCTGCAAGGCACGCGCTCACTTCCTCTTCCTGGCGCACCACGGCATGCTGTGCCGGCTCTCTGGCGTGTCCGCCTGGGACGCCGACTCGCGCTCCCTTGACGCTTTGGAGAGAGCGGTCGCCTCGTTTGCGGCCGGGGTCAGCCTGCAACTGCCGCGCCGTGATCCTGCCGCGCGAGCGTTCCGCCTGCGTGAGCTGACCACTGCCCTGATTCGTAGGAGCATCAGTAAGGTTGTCCGCGCATGAGCTGGCGATACGTCGAGGCGCGCGACATCGACGCGCCGCTGCCTCGGCGCATCCTGGGGCTCTGGCGCCACCGGCGGCTGCTGCGCCGCATGGCCGAGCGCGACTTGCGGCAGCGTTATGCCGGCTCGACCATCGGTTACCTGTGGGCTGCCGTCTACCCTCTGCTCTTCGTCGCGCTCTACACGGTGATCTTCACCACCGTTTTCCGCGGACGCCTCAGCCCCGGCGGCGCGCCCCAGGAGTACGCCCTCCACGTCGTTGCGGGCCTGCTCCCCTGGGTCGCGTTCTCTGAGGTCGCCGGCCGCGCCACGCAGGCGATGGCCGAGCACCGCAACCTGGTCAAATTCGCCGTCTTCCCGATCCAGGTCCTGCCGCTCACCGCCCTCTACACCACTGCTTTTTCCCAGGTCGCCGGCCTGATTGCCCTGATTGGAATCGCCGTCTGGTCGCGTGGCGCCGTGGCGCCGTCGCTCGCCCTGCTTCTCCCCACTATTGCACTGCAAGTCGTCTTTCTCGCCGGCATCGCCTGGCTGCTCGGCGCCGCCGGCGCGGTGCTGCGGGACGTGCGCGAGCTGGTGTCCATCGCCCTGATGGCGGGCATGTTCCTCACGCCGATCTTCTACACCGATGCCGACACGCCGCGCCTGCTCCGTCCTCTTGTCGAGCTCAATCCCCTCACCCACCTCATCCGCCTCTATCGCGACGCGCTTCTCGGCGGCCCGGTGCACGCCACCAGCTTCGTCATCTTCGCCGTTGTCGCCTGCGTGACCTTCCTCGCCGGCTACGTCGCCTTCGAGCGCACACGCGCCTTCCTGAGCGACATCCTATGACCGCCCTTCCCGCGGAGCCGGTTGCCGGCGAACCTCCCCGCTCCTGTGGGAGAGGGGCTGGGGGTGAGGATTCGTCTCCCCTCGCGCTTTCCGTGCGTCACGTCTCCAAGCGGTTTCCGGTCTATCAGCGCCAGGTGGACCGCGTGCTGGAGTGGATCAGCCGCCGGCCACGCCATCGCCCCTTCTGGGCCCTACGCGATGTCTCGTTTGACGTAGGCCGGGGCGAGATCGTCGGGGTCATCGGCCGCAACGGCGCCGGCAAGACCACGTTGCTCCGCTTGCTCGCCGGCATCAGCTCGCCTACCCAGGGCGACATCGACGTCAACTACCGCATGTCGGTGATCTTGGAGCTGGGCAGTGGCTTTCATCCGGAGTTCACCGGACGCGACAACGTCTACCTGGGTGGCGCCGTGCTCGGCATGAGTGAGGCGGAAGTGAGGCGAAAGTACGACTCGATCGTGGAGTTCGCGGAGCTCGGCGCCTACATGGACATGCCGTTCAAGACGTACTCGTTGGGCATGCAGGCGCGACTCGCGTTCTCCGTCGCGATCAGCGTCGATCCTGAGATCCTGATCATCGACGAAGCGCTCGCCGCCGGAGACGCCGCCTTCATCGCGAAGTGCTTCGAGCGCATCCGCCAGATCTGCGAGAGCGGCGCCACCGTCCTATTCGTCTCTCACAACACGTACCTCGTCCAACGCTTGTGTCGCCGCGCCCTCTGGATCGAAGCCGGGGAGCTTGCCGGCGACGGCGACCCCGCCACGGTGTGTCGTGACTACGACGCGGCCCTGAGGCGTCACGAGCAGAACGAGGCGCGCGCCCTTGGCGACCGGCGCCGCTTCAGCGACTCTCCCGCCTCCCCCGCCTCCTCGGCCGGTCCACGTGTGGCAGACGACGCTCACGTTTGGGGCACCGGCGAGCTTCGGTTCACGCGTGTCGAGCTGCTCGGTCCCCAGGGCGCCCCGCAAGAGGAGTACTTCGCGGGCGAGGCCCTCACACTGCGACTCGAGTACGAGGGCGATGCGCCGTTCGATGACCTCGCGATGGTCGTGCTCGCGACCCGGACCGACGGTGTGGCTGCCCTCGGCCTGGACGCGCGCGACGCCGGCCTGCGCATCCCGCCGCTTCATGGCCACGGGACGTTCGAGATCAGTCTTGACCCACTCCTCCTCGGCCGTGGCCGCTACTTCCTCTCCCCGCACGTCTACCGCGACCGCGACGGCATCGCCGCTCCCGGCGACGTTCTCGTCTACCACGACCGCCTGTACGAGCTGCGCGTGGAGCGCCGCGGCCGGCCGTACGACGTTGCCGTCGAACACCCTGCTCGCTGGCGCCACCTGCCCGGCGAGAGCGCCTAGCCTGGCCGCCGCGCGGTGAACCGCCGCTCCGGCCGCTCGCCGTCGAGGAAGATCCGCCCCCACCATTCCAGGCACGCCAGCGACCACAGCAGTTTCTTGTGGTTCGCCGTCCCCGCGACGTGCTCCGCAAATATCCGCTCCAGCGCCTTGGGGCGGAACCAGCCCCGCCCAAGGCTGCGCTGGGAGAGGACTACTTCCCGCAGGTACGGCAGTGCTGGGCCGCGGAACCACGCATCTTCCGGAGGTGCAAACCCTTGCTTGCGTGCCACCAGGATGTCTTCCGGGATGAGGCCACGCATCGCTTCCCGCAGCACGTACTTGGAGGTGCCGTCGCGCAGCTTGTACGCGCTGGGCATGGCGCAGGCGAAGTCCACCAGGTCGTTGTCCAGGAAGGGCACGCGACTTTCGAGCGAGTGCGCCATAGAGAGTTTGTCCTCCACCACGAACAGTCCCTGCAGGAACGTGCGGGCTTCGAACGTCAGCGCCAGGTTCAGCGGATCGTCCACGCGCGCTTCCGCCCTATAGTCCGCCAACACCCCGCGCGCCGCCTCGGTCGCCGAGAAGCCACGTCCCGCCGCCGCGAGCTCGCCTGCCAGGAAGGCCGGCTTCGCGGCGTCTGGCAGCAGGATCGACCAGTACGCGCCGTACGCCTGGGCAAACTCCTCTACCGTCCGAGCGACGCGCGCGTGTTCGTAGCGCCAGGGGTAGCCGGCAAAGAGCTCGTCGCCGCCCGCGCCTGACAGCACCACCTTCACGGTCGATCCCGCCAGCCCCGCCACCAGGTAGTTGTGGTAGCTCGACGCCACCCGCAGGTCCTCCAGGTGCCACACCAGCTCCGCCAGCACGTCCGCCATTGCTCCCGGCGCGACCTCCAGCTCGTGATGCCGGGTCTCCATCGCCGTTGCCATGCGCCGCGCCTGCATTCGCTCGTCGGAGTGCTGCTCCAGTCCCTGCGCCCCCAGCAACGGGAACCCGCCGGTGAACGTGTGGAGCTGCGGCAGCTGCTGGCTCGCCACGGCGCAGATAGAGCCCGAATCCATGCCACCGGAGAGATAGCTGCCGACCAGCACGTCGCTCATCAGCTGGCGGCGCACGGCTTCCTCGAACCGCTCCCGCACGCCTGCTACGTAGTGCGCCTCCCCCTTGTCCGCCTCCGGCTCGAAGCGGAAGGTCCAGTAGCGCTCCTGCTGTATCTCACCGCCCGCGGTCACGGTCAACGTGCTGCCGGCCGGAAGCAGCCGCACCCCGGCAAACAGCGTCCGGTCCGAGAACACGTTTTGGAAGGTCAGATACTCCACCGCCGCTTCGGGGTCCAGGCGCGGCTGAAAGCCCGGCAGCGCCAGGAATGCCTTGACCTCCGATGAGATCGCCAGCGTACGCCCCCCCTCCGCCTGGGTGCCGTCCAGCCAGGTGTAGTACAGCGGTTTCACCCCGAACCGGTCGCGCGCCAGGAAGAGCGTCTCGCGGCGCCGATCCCACACCGCGAACGCAAACATCCCATTGAACCGCCGCACGCACGCGGGCCCGTACTCCTCGTACGCGTGCACGATCACCTCGGTGTCCGAATG
Source organism: uncultured Chloroflexota bacterium (assembly GCA_902805635.1). Classification (GTDB taxonomy): domain Bacteria; phylum Chloroflexota; class UBA11872; order UBA12225; family UBA12225; genus CADCTC01. The sequence goes on along the minus strand of CADCTC010000204.1, from coordinate 28,207 downwards.
TGACCGGAACCGGTGCCCCTTCTGGATCAGCTCGCCGCGCAGCGCCAGGAAGTTGTAGAGCTCGCCGTTGTAGACCAGCCCTACCGACCCATCCTCGTTGAAGAGCGGCTGCCGCCCCGCCGGCGACAGGTCGATGATGGCCAGGCGCCGGTTCGCCAGCGCTGCCGGCCCATCCACTAGGAATCCATCCGCATCGGGCCCGCGATGCGCGATCAGCCCCGCCATCGCCTCGGCGCGGCTGCGCGCCCCGCCCTGCTCGCCCTCCCCGCCTCTCCAACCTCCGGGCCGCGTCTCGAACGTGCCGGCGATGCCACACATGGTGCGTTCTTTCTAGCAGAGGTCACGGCGCCGAGCGGTGCTACACTGCCGGGCTTTGGCCACCCTCAGGAGTCCCATCACGTGCAGTTAGCTGGTCAACGGTTCCTGGTCACCGGCGGCGGCGGGTTCATCGGCCGCTACGTCGTGGACTTGCTTCTTGAGAAGGGCGCGCAGGTCCGCGTCCTGGAGGTGCCCGGCAAGGCGCCACACCTGCGAGACCGCCAGGGCGTAGAGCTGCTCGAAGGCGATCTGACCCGTCCCGACGACATCCGCCGTGCTATGGAGAGCGTGGACGGTGTGTTCCACATGGCGGTGCTGGCGCTCAATCCGTCCACCGAGAACCCGCGCCTTGCCCTCCAGGTGAACGTAGACGGCTCATTCAACGTCTTTGAAGCCGCCCATCAGGCCGGTGTCAGAAAAGTGGTGTTCTCATCCGCGTCGTCGGTCTACGGCGACACGCTGGAGGTAATGGACGAAGGGCACCCACTCAATGCACGGACCGTGTACGGTGCGACCAAGATCGCCGGGGAGGCGCTGCTGCGCGCCATGGCCACCACCTTCAAGCTGGATTACGTGACGCTGCGCTACATGAACGTCTACGGTCCCTTCATGGGCTTTGGCCTGGTAGACAGCGTGCTCAAGCGCATCGCCTCGGGCCAGCCACCGGTCGTGAACGGCGACGGCTCGCAGTCGTTCGACTTCGTCTACGTGTCGGACGTCGCAGGCGCCACCGTGCGCGCCATGGAGGCCGACGTGACCGACGAGACCTTCAACGTGGGCAGCGGTGAGGAGAAGACCGTGCGTGACGTGGTGTTCACCCTTCTCGAGCTCACGCAGTCGCCTTTCCAACCTGAGTTCAAAGACGTGCAGGTGCCGATGCTGCGCCGGGTCGGTTCCAGCGAGAAGGCGGCCCGCCTGCTCGACTGGCAGGCGACAATCCCTTTCCGCGACGGCATGCGCCGCGTCGTCGAAGCGCAGCTGCCTCACGGGGCCGGCGCGGCGGCAGCCGCGACCTAGCGAAACAGAACCAATGCAGATCCTCGTCACCGGCGCCACCGGGTTCGTCGCCGGCCACCTCATTCCACACCTGGTCAAGCAAGGCCACCACGTCGTTGCCGCGGGGCACGACGCTGCCCGGCTCCGGCGCCTGGCAGGCACCGAGCCGCTGCTCTGGGACCTGACGCAGCCGGAGCCGGCGGGGGTGCTGCCGGAGCGGATCGATGCAGTCATGCACCTGGCGCAGGCGAACGTTCCCTTCCCCCAGCAGGCGAGCGACATGTTCGCGGTTCACGTAACGGCGACGCAGCGCCTGCTCGACCTTGCCCAGCGATCCGGGGCCCGTCGCTTCGTGTTCGCCTCGAGCGGTTCGGTCTATGGTGGTGACCGCCCCTGGAGAGAGGACGATCGAACCGATGGTGCCGGATACTACGCCGCGACAAAGGTCGCTGCGGAACGTCTGATCATGGCCTACGGCGACCTTGTCCCACACTCCATCTTTCGGCTGTTCACCCCCTACGGCCCTGGCCAGGCTGGCCGCCTTGTCCCCGGCCTGATCAACCGCGTTCGCTCTGGAACGGCCGTCACCGTCCCCGGCGGCACCGGCCCGGCCTTCAACCCAATCTACATCGACCACGTCGTGGACGTGCTTGCCCAGTCGCTGGCAGCCCAAGGCAACCAGGTGCTCAACCTGGGCGGTGACGAAGCGTTGACTGTGCGCCAGATGGCCGAAACGATCGGCCGTGTCTTGGGCCAGCAGCCGGTCATCGAGGACCAGCCAGGCAGCCCCGACCGCATTGTCGGCGATATCTCCCACCTGCGCCGTCTGTACGACCTCCCTGACCGTCTCACCTCGTTCGAGGACGGGGTACGGGCGATGACTGCCGCCTAGCGCACGGTGTCCACTGCACCTGGCCCTTCGTCGGACCGCTTGCGCATCCTGCACGTCATTACGTCGCTGGCGCGCGGCGGAGCGCAGGCGCACCTGCTGGAGCTGATGCGCGGCCAGAAGCGGCGCGGCCATCAGCTGGAGCTGGCGTATCTCAAAGACCCCGTGATGACGCGTGAGTTCACCGAGGTCACGCCATTCCCAAACCACCTCGGTCAGGCCGAGCAGGGCACTGCGCCCTACGCCGCCGTGCTCGGCCGGCTATGGGGCCTCGTCTCCGCCTTCAAGCCCGATGTGCTGCACACCCATCTGCTCAAGGCGGACGCGCTGGGCGCCGTGGCGGGCCGCTTCGGCGGCGCGCGCGTGACCATTGCCTCCAAGCACAACGACGAGGCCGCGCTGCGCCGTCCGTGGGTGTCACACGTGCATGGCTGGCTGTCTCGCCTCGACGACCGCGTGATCGTGCTGTCCGACCACGTCGGCCGCTACGTGGTCGAGGCGGGACGGGTCCGTCCCGATGCCATCCGCCGAGTCTACTACGGCATCGACCTCGGCAAGTTCCCCGTCGCGCTCGCCGACACCGCAGCCCGCGCCATCCGCCGCGACCTGGACGTGCCCGCCGATGCGCCCTTCTTGCTGTGCGTCGCCCGTCTCGATCCACAGAAAGGGCACCCCGTGCTCCTGGACGCCATGAGCCTGCTGCTCCAGCGCGATCCTACGGCGCGCCTGGTGCTCGTGGGGGCCGGTCAGCAGGCAGGTGACGACTACGTCGCGGCCCTCCACCGCCGCGCTGCTGCACCTGACCTGGACGGCAAGGTCATCTTCGCCGGCGAGCGAACCGACGTGCCACGGCTCATGGCTGCCTGCGATGTGTTCGTCATGGCGTCGCTGTGGGAAGGGTTTGGATTGGTGTTCCTCGAAGCGATGGCGGCCGGGAAGCCCGTCGTCGCGACGCGCGTATCGGCGGTGCCGGAGGTGGTGATCGACGGCGTGACTGGACTCCTCGTCCCGCCTGAAGACCCTCCTGCGCTGGCCGGCGCACTACACAGACTGTGTGATGATGCCGCCGAGCGCCGCCGTCTCGGCGCAGCCGGTTATCAGCGCGTGCGCGAGCACTTCACCGCCGATCGTATGGTGGACGAGACGATCGCCGTCTACCGTGAGGCCCTTGCGGCTCGGTCATGACCGGCCGCGTGCTCCAGGTGCTGGAAGCCACCATCGGCGGCACCAAGCGCCACGTGCTGGACCTTTCCGCGGGCCTGCACGCCGCGGGCTGGGACGTGGATGTGGCGTGTCCGCGCGTGCGCGACCAATCGCATGGCGACGTATCGTTTTGGGACGATCTCCACGCTCTTGGAGTGCCTGCCCATGAGGTGCCGATGACGCGGCGCCCATTCAGCCCTTCCAACGCGAAGGCGCTGGTTCGCCTGAGTCGCCTGATTGGCACGGGACGCTACGACGTGGTGCATGCCCATTCGTCCATCGCTGGCGCCCTCGCCCGTCCGGCGGCCCTGCTCGCCGGTATCGGCCGGCGCCCGAAGCTAGTGTACTCACCCCACGGTTTTGCGTTCTTGAGCGACGAGTGGGGCAACCGCGGCCGTCTGTTCCTCGCCAGCGAGCGCGTGCTTGGACGGTTTACCGACCGTGTCATTGCCGTGTCCCCCGGCGAGGCCGAGCAAGCGGTGGCACACGGCATCGCCACCCGCCGCCGGGTCGCCGTCGTGCAGAACGGCGTCGTCTCCTCAGAGCTCCCCGCCACCAGGCATCGCATCGGCGAGGTCGTCCCGGAGCTGGCCGCCTGGGATGGCGCACCGCTGGTTGGCACGCTGGCGCGCATGCTGCCGCAGAAGGACCCGCTCACCTGGATCCGCGTCGCTGCGCGCGTGGCCGAGGCAGTCCCGGACGCGCGCTTCGTCTGGATCTGGGGTGGGGGCAGCCTGGAATCAGACGTGCTTGCGGAGACAGAGCGACTGGGCCTGCGCGACCGGATCGAGTTCCTTGGCCACCGCCCCGACGCACGTCGCATCCTGGCCGCGCTCGACGTCTTCCTGCTCACGTCACGCTTCGAAGGACTGCCGTATTCAGTCATCGAGGCGCTCGCCGCCGGCACCCCGGTCGTGGCATCGGACGTAGACGGCACCCACGACGTGGTGCGTCACGGCGAGACGGGCCTGCTGGCGCCAGGCGAGCACGTGGAGGCTCTCGCGAACAACGTCGTGCGCCTGCTGTCCGAGCCCCACACCGCAACGTGCCTCGGCGCTGCCGGCCGCACAGACGTGCTGGAGCGTTTCTCCACAGAGCGGATGGTCGAACGCACTGCCTCGTTGTACCGTGAATTGCTCCACCGCAGCGTCCAGCGGCGTTGATAGAGTTGATTCCGCCTCCTCTATGAAGGGTTTTGCCGACCGGCTGCTGACGCTGCTGTTCCTGGCCGACGCGTCGCTGACCTGTGTCGCGCTGCTGCTGGCGGACTGGGGCCGCACGACGCTTCCGTTCGGGCCGCCGCTCGTCTCTCCCGGTCCGTTCATCAAGGCGCCTATCCTGATCGCGGCGGCGGTGATCTGGCCCTTCTTCCTGCGCCTCTTCGGAGCCTACGACACCCGGCGCACGCGCACGTTCCTGGACGAGCTACGCGCGGTGGTGCCCGCCGCCGGCGTCTCCGCGCTGGTGCTGATCGGCTTCTTCTTCCTGTTCGAGTTCCGCTTCATCTCGCGCCTGCTGCTGGCGTACTTCCTGGTGCTGGACCTGCTCTTCCTGCTCAACGTGCGCCTGGTCACTCGCGTCCTGCTCAATTGGCTCGCCGCCGGTGGCCACGCGGCGCGGCGCCTGCTCATCGTCGGGCCGACCGGCCCTGGCGCTGTCGGCCGTGAGATCGCGCAGCTCATCGCCGCGCACCCCTGGAGTGGTCTCACTCTCGTGGGCTACGCTGCGGGCGGCGCAGGCGCCGACCGCGCCGCAGTGACCGACGACTCCGCGGGAGCCGCCGACTCTGTGGACGCCCAGGACGCGGTCGCCCCCACCCTGGGCCCAGCGTCGGACGTGGTGCGCCTGGTGCAAGAGCACCGCATCGACGACGTGATCGTGGCGCTGCCTGCGCGTGAGCACGAGACGATCGTGCGCCTGGCGCTGGACCTGCTGCTACTGCCGGTGCAGGTGCGCATCGTGCCCGAGCGCTTCGAGATGATCGCCGCCCGCGCGCGCGTTGAGGACTTCTGGGGCGTGCCCTTGATCGGCATCCGCGAGCCCGCCATCACCGGCTTCGATCGGGTCGTCAAGCGCGTCTTCGATCTCGCGCTGGGCACCGTCGCCCTCGTGGGTACCGCGCCTCTGCTGCTCGCGCTGGCGCTCGCCATCAAGCTCGACTCGCCCGGACCGGTGTTGTACGGCCCCTGGCGCGTGGGCGAGAATGGCCGGCTGTTCCGCATGTGGAAGTTCCGCACCATGGTGGAGGGGGCGGACCAAACCAGGGCGTTCAAGCACCGGGAGGACCCCCGCCGCACGCGCGTGGGCGCGGTGCTGCGCCGCTGGAGCTTGGACGAGCTGCCAAATTTATTGAACGTGCTCGCCGGCGAGATGAGCCTGGTCGGCCCGCGGCCGGAGCAGCCGTGGATCGTCGAGCGCTACGAACCCTGGCAGCGCAAGCGCCTTGCCGTGCCCCCCGGCATCACCGGCTGGTGGCAGGTCAACGGCCGCTCCGACCTGCCTCTGCACGAAAACGTGGAGTACGACATCTACTACATCCAGAACTACTCCCCCCTGCTCGACCTCCAGATCCTCTGGCGCACCATCCCCGCCGTCCTCAAGGGCAAGGGCGCGTATTGAACGCCAGGGCCGCAGTCTTACCCGCCCAGCTTGCGCTGGCGTGCCGTGCGGCGTTTTTTCTCCGGCGGGCGCGCTTGCGCCATCCAATCGATCTCTTCATTCCCCAGCCGCACGCGCGTGCCGGGAACAACGCCCGCCTTTGTCAGCGCGCCGGCCACCCCTAGCTGGCGCAGGCGCTGGTAGAGGTGCTTCACCGCTGCTTCGCTGGTGAAGTCGGTCTGGTTGGCTAGCCGCTCTACTGCACGTCCGGTCACCTCGAACGACCCGTCGGGCGCCTGCTGCACGAAGAACTCGCGCGCCTGTTGGATCGGCGTGAATACCTGGTGGTCCGGAGCCGTCTCGAAGTCTGGCGCGAGCAGCGCTGTCTCCGCCGCCGCCTGCTCCGCCTCGTCTCGCCTGATCTCCGCCAGTCTCGTCGCCACGGCGCGCAGCAACGGCTCGACTCCCTCGCGTGTCGCTGCGGAGATAGGGAAGGCCGGTACCCCGCGCTTCTGCATGGTGCGCTGGAACGAATCCCAGCGCGCCTGCGCGTCCGGCAGGTCCATCTTGTTCGCCGCCGCGATCTGGGGCCGGCGCGCCAGCTCGGCCGAATGGCCGGCCAGCTCGTGGTTGATGCGCTCGAAGTCCTCCACCGGGTCCTGGCGACCGTCGACGCCCGCCAGATCCACCACGTGCACCAACAGGCGTGTGCGCTCCACGTGACGCAGGAACTGGTGTCCCAGCCCCGCGCCCTCGTGCGCTCCCTCGATCAATCCTGGGATGTCCGCCACGACGAACGACTCGTCGGCGATGCCCACCACGCCCAGGTTCGGCTCCAGTGTAGTGAACGGATAGTCCGCGATCTTGGGGCGTGCGGCGCTGATCGCTGCCAGCAGCGACGACTTACCCGCGTTCGGGTACCCCACCAGTCCCACGTCCGCGATGACGCGCAGCTCCAGCGCCAGCTCGCGCTCCTCGCCGGGGTCGCCCTTCTGGGCGAACTCTGGCGTGCGCTCCGTGGACGTGGCAAAGTGTGAGTTGCCCAGCCCGCCGCGGCCGCCGCGCGCGACCAGGACCCGCGTTCCCGGCTCCACCACGTCGGCTAATAGCTCCTCCGTGGCGGCGTCGCGCACGACGGTCCCCGGCGGGACCTTGATGACCAGATCCTCGCCTGCCTTGCCGTGCATGTTGCGCCGGCCCCCCGGCCCACCCGGCTCAGCCGCGAAGGTGCGCTTGAAGCGGAATGGCAGCAGCGTGTTCAGATTGGCGGTCGCTTCAAGATAGACGCTGCCACCGCGGCCCCCGTCGCCGCCGTCCGGGCCGCCGCGCGGCACGAACTTCTCGCGCCGCATGTGGACTGAGCCGTTGCCGCCGTTGCCGCCGGCCACCGTGATCTTCGCCTGATCGTAAAACATGAGGTAGGGGACCCCGATCCCGTTCTGGATCGAAGCTATACTCCTTAAGTGGGGATTATGACGTACCCGGCCGCAATGTCCCCTGCCACCGCCGCGGCGAACGATCCTGCATCCCTGAGCGGGCGCCCCTGGGAGATCGCCCCGCAGGCGCCACCGTCACTCGCCGCGGGGCTGCCGCTCCTGCACCCGGTCGCCGTCCAGGTGCTCTTTTCGCGCGGACTGGTGAGCCCGCTGGCGATCCAGGAGTTCCTGCATAGCGGCACGCTACACGATCCATTCGCGCTACTGGGCATGGATCGGGCCATCGCGCGGCTCCGGCAGGCCATTTCGCGACGCGAGATCGTGGCCGTGCATGGCGACTTCGACGTGGACGGCGTCACGGCCACCGTGGTTCTGTCCGAGGGCCTGCGCTCCGCCGGCATCCGGGTCATTTCGTACGTCCCCGGGCGCAGCGCCACCGGTTACGGTCTGACAGCCGCAACGGTTGACCAGTTCGCCGCCGCGGGCGTCTCGCTGATCGTCACGTGCGACACCGGCAGCCGCGCCGTCGAGGCGGTGGCACACGCGCGATCACTCGGCATTGACGTGATCATCACCGACCACCACCTGACCGGTCCGTCGCTGCCCGACGCTGTGGCTCTTGTCAACCCGCACCAGCCCGGTTGCCCGTATCCATGCAAGGACCTGTCGGGCTGCGGCGTCTCCTGGAAGCTTGTCCAGGCGCTGGGTTATTCCGGTCTGCTTAGTGGGCTGGTTCCTGACGATCTGCTCGATCTCGTCGCGCTCGGCACGATCGTGGACGTGTCCCCCCTGTCCGGCGAGAACCGCCGGCTGGTGCAGCGCGGGCTGCGTCGGCTCAACGAAGCCCCGCGGCCCGGCATCCGCGCGCTGCTGGCGCGTGGAGGTGGCGCCATTGACGAGCGCACCGTCGCCTTCTCCATCGGGCCGCGACTGAACGCCGCCGGGCGCATGAGCTGCGCCGACCTGGCGCTGGAGCTGCTTGCCACGCGGGACGCGCACCGCGCCGCCGAACTGGTCCGGCAGCTCGACCAGATGAACGCCGAGCGACAGGCGCTCACCGAGCAGGTGCTGCTCGCCGCGCGCGAGCAGGCCATCCTCGCGGGCGACCAACCGATCCTGGTGGTGCGCGGCCAGGCGTGGCCAGGCGGCGTCCTCGGGCTGGTAGCGGCGCGATTGACCGATGAGTTCCGCCGCCCGGCTATCATCGTGGACGTTGGGAGTGACGCCTGCCGTGGCTCGGCGCGCGGCTTGCCTGGCTTCGACCTGGTGTCGCTGCTTGACGGCTGCGCTGACTTGCTCATCGAGCACGGCGGCCACGCCCAAGCCGCCGGGTTTGCGGTCCTGCCGTGCCACCTGGACCGCCTGGTGGACCGGCTGCTTTCCGCGTGCGCCGGCACGCCGGACGAAAGCGCCGCGCCTATCGTCGCCGACGGTCTGCTGTCGGAGGGTGATCTGAGCTGGGCCGTCTTCAATGGCCTGTCGTGCCTGCGCCCGTTTGGCCACTCTAACCCGCACCCGCTTTTCCTGGCCGAGCGCCTGCGACTCCTGGAAGCCCGCCCTGTGGGCGCCGGAGGCAAGCACCTGCGCGCCCGCCTCCGCGCCGGCCGGCTCACCTTCACCGCGTTTGGCCCAAACTTCGGCAGCCACGCGGGTTTCCTGGCCGGCACGCCCCACCTCGACGTCCTCTTCTCGCTCGAAAGCTCGACCTGGAATGGCAACGAATCCCTTGAGCTTCGCCTGCAGGACGCGCGTCCTTCCTCGGCCGCTGTCGCGGGGGTTGTGCGCAACGCGTACGGACGCTAACCTGACTCTCTAGCCGGCATCTCGCACTTCATCACCATCATGGCCCTCGCCACCGCCGAGCTCGACACGCAGCCGCAGCCTCCGCGCCGGCGGCTGTCCACGATCGAGGACCTTCAAGAGGCAATGCGCGGGTACTTGCCAAACGTCGATCTGGCGCCGGTGCGTGACGCGTTCGAGTTTGCCGCTCGCGCCCACGATGGCCAGCTCCGCGGCACTGGCGAGCCGTACGTCCAGCACCCGCTGGAGACCGCGCTGGTGCTGGCCGAGCTGCAAATGGACCGGGCCACGATCTGCGCCGGCCTGCTGCACGACGTGCCCGAGGACACCTCCTTCAAATTGGAACAGGTTGAGGAGCGCTTCGGCCAGGAGGTGGCCAAGCTGGTAGACGGCGTCACCAAGCTGTCTCGCATCCAGTGGCAGACGCTGGAAGAGCAGCAGGCGGAAAACCTCCGCAAGATGTTCCTGGCCATGGCGGAGGACATCCGTGTGGTCATCATCAAGCTGTGCGACCGCCTGCACAATGTCCGCACCCTGGACGGAAAGGCGCCCGAATCCCGTAAGAGAATCGCGCGCGAGACGCTCGAAATCTACTCGCCGCTTGCGCACCGACTGGGTATCTGGCAGCTGAAGTGGAAGCTGGAGGACGGCGCCTTCTTTCACCTGGAGCCGGAGAAGTACCAGGGGCTGAAGCGTCTGCTGGCGGAGACGCGCCAGGCGCGCGAGCGCCACATTGCGGAAGCGATCGACCTGCTGACCGCCGAGCTCAGGAAGCACGGCCTTGAGCCTACGGTCACCGGGCGCCCGAAGCACCTGTATTCCATCTACAACAAGATGCTGCGCACCGGCCGCAGCTTCGACCAGCTGTATGACCTGCTGGCCATCCGTGTCCAGGTTGGCACACTGGCCGAGTGTTACGCCGCGCTCGGCACGGTCCATAGCATCTGGAAGCCCGTTCCCGGGCAGTTCGACGACTACATCGCCATGCCCAAGGGCAACATGTACCAGTCGCTGCATACCGCGGTGATCGGCCCCGGCGGGCGCTTCATGGAGGTGCAGATCCGCACTCATGAAATGCACCAGGTCGCCGAGCACGGTATCGCCGCTCACTGGCGCTACAAGGAAGGCAGCCAGGGCGACCCGGCCTTCGAGGCCAAGCTGGCCTGGCTGCGCCAGCTGATGGCGTGGCAGCAGGAGCTCTCGTCGGCGACCGAGTTCGTCGAGAGCGTCAAGATGGACGTCTTCCAGGACCAGGTCTACGTCTTCACGCCCAAGGGCGCCATCAAGGACTTGCCGGCCGGCGCCACTCCACTGGACTTTGCCTACCGCATCCATACCGACGTGGGCCACCGCTGCATCGGCGCGCGGGTCAACGGCAAGCTGGTCCCGCTCGACTACCAGCTCAAGAACGGGGACATCGTCGAGATCCTCACCAGCAAGGGCGCCCACGGCCCCAGCCGCGACTGGCTGACCCTGGTCCAGACCGCGCACGCGCGCGAGAAGATCCGCCAGTGGTTCAAGCAGCAGCAGCGCGCCGCCAACATCGCGCGTGGCAAGGAAGCCCTGGATAAGGAGCTCAAGCGTCTGGGCCTGGGTGGCCTGGGTGTCCTCTCCGACGAGAAGCTGACCGACGTTGCCGAGGCGCTCCACCAACCCAGCGTTGACCTGCTGCTGGCGGCGCTGGGCTACGGCGGCGTCGGCATACAAACGGTCGTTAGCCGCCTCGGCTTGCGTGCCCCGGCCGAGGTTCAGTTTCCAGAGCTGCCGCCAGACGGCCAGGCCACTCCCACGCCTGCCTCCACCGGGAGCACCGGCGCCGTCAGCGTGCTTGGTGTAGGAGACCTGCTCACCCGCATGGCGACCTGCTGCAAGCCGGTGCCCGGCGACGAGATCATCGGCTACATCACGCGCGGCAAGGGCGTCAGCGTCCACCGTCGCGACTGTAAGAACGTGCGCGCGGAAGACGAGCCCGAGCGACTCGTGCAGGTCGATTGGGCGCGCACCGGCGTGCAGTCCTATCCGGTCACCATTCGCGTGGAGGCATATGACCGCGAGGGGCTGCTACGCGACGTGGCCACGGTGGTTACCGAGGAAAAGCTCAATATCACCGGCGCGACAGTGGATGTGAACAAGAATGGTGTGGCCACTATCCTGACGTCTGTGGAGCTTGCCAGCCTCCAGCAGCTTAGCCGCCTGCTGAGCAAGATTGAAAAGATCAAGGACGTGACCGCCGCCTCCCGCGATGTCCGCAGCGGCCTGGTGCCGTCGAAGTAGTCCCTGATTTAGCGGGTCGTTCGTGTCTTAGCGGCCATCTCTACGAAGAGCCGGTGGAACCGCGTGTCCGGCGTTAGCTCCGGGTGGAACGTGGTCGCCAGCAGCGGCCCCTGCCGTGCGGCTGCGATCGATCCATCTTCCAGGGTCGCCAGCACCTCCACGTCCTCGCCGACGCTCTCGATCTTCGGCGCACGGATGAACACAGCGTGCACCGGCTGGTTTCCCAGTGACGGCACCGGCAAGTCCGTCTCGAAGCTCTGTGTCTGCCGGCCGAATGCGTTGCGCCGCACGCTGATGTCCATCCCGCCGAGCAGCGGCTGCTCCGGCAGCGCGTCCTTCACGTCCTCCGCCAGCATGATCGCCCCGGCGCAGGTGCCCCACACCGGGAAGCCCAGCCGGATGCGCTCACGCAGCGGCGCGTGCAAGCCCCAGTTCACCAGGAGCTTGCCGATGGCGGTGCTCTCACCACCGGGGATCACCAGGCCAGCCAGCCCCTCAAGCTGCCCTGGCAAGCGCACTTCCACGGGCTCCGCCCCCACGGCGCGCAGCGACGCCGCGTGTTCCGCGACGTCGCCTTGCACCGCAAGTACTCCGATCTTGGGAGCTTGCCTCACCATCCCCTTGCCGCGAGCCGCTCGGTCTGCGGCATGGTTGCCACCTCGAGCCCCCGCATCGCCGCGCCGATCCCCTTGCTCACCTCGGCGACGATCCCCGGATCACGGAAGTGCGTCGTCGCCTGCACGATCGCCTTCGCCATGACCGCCGGGCTGTCGCTCTTGAAGATGCCGGAGCCAACGAAGACGCCCTCCACTCCGATCTGCATCAGCAGTGCGGCATCGGCCGGCGTCGCGATGCCGCCCGCGGCGAAGTTGACCACCGGCAGTTTGCCCGTCTCATGCAGCTCGCGCACCAGGTGGTACGGCGCCCCCAGCCGCTTTGCTTCGGCCATCAGCTCTTCCGGCGGCATGTGCTGGATGCGCCGGATCTCGCCCAGCACCGTGCGCGCGTGGCGCACCGCCTCCACCACGTTTCCGGTACCCGCCTCGCCCTTCGAGCGGATCATCGCCGCTCCCTCGCCGATGCGCCGCAGCGCCTCGCCCAGGTCGCGGCAGCCACATACGAACGGCACCTTGAACTGGTGCTTGTCGATGTGGAACTCGTCGTCGGCGGGTGTCAGCACCTCGGACTCGTCGATGTAATCGACGCCCAACGCTTCCAGCACCTGCGCTTCCACGAAGTGGCCAATGCGCGCCTTGGCCATCACCGGAATGGTCACCGTCTTGATAATCCCCTCGATCAAGTCGGGGTCGCTCATGCGCGCCACGCCGCCCGCGGCGCGGATGTCTGACGGCACGCGCTCCAGCGCCATCACCGCCACCGCTCCGGCGTCCTCGGCGATCCTGGCCTGCTCCGGCGTCACCACGTCCATGATGACGCCGCCCTTGAGCATCTGGGCCAGCCCCTTCTTTACCAGCCAGGTGTTCTCCTGTCGTGCACCCTGGCCGGTCGCCACGCCGTTCGCGTCCTTGCCGTTGGTTGCGCCTCCGGCGTCGGCCGCGTGGCCGTTTGTCCCTGTCGCTGCCGCTGTCTTTGTTCTCGTAGGCATATCTTTGTTCCCAATAGCGACTGAGTGTTGCAGGACTACCCGATGACTGGCTCGGCCGACCGCTGGTGCGCCCGCTGTGCCGTGCCGTTGCCGTTCGCGTGCGCCTTGCCATTGCCGTTGGTGCCGGCAGCGCCGGTCGCCCACAGCAGGTCCAGCTCAGCCAGCTTGCCCAGCAGTGGCTCGCCGGTCGCCGTGTCCCAGCCGGCCATCTGGTAGTACATCTTCTTCGCCGCTTCGAACTCCTCCGGGTCGATCTTCTCGCCCTCGAGCGGCCCGTTGCCCAGCGGTTCGAACATGCGCGGCGGGAGCGAATCGTCCGCGACGGTGAAGCCCTCGCGGTTGTTGAACAAGCGCGCCATCGTGTTCGCCCGCTCGCCAACCTTGAACAGCTCGTGGACCGTCATTTCCCAGCCGGTGCAGGCGTTGACGAAGTCCACCAGCTTCTGGGCCTTCAGCGGGTTGATCGGCACCCCCACGAAGTCGCACATGCCTACGGAGTTGTAGGCGCTCCACAGCATCTGGGTGTAGAAGAACGCCTTGACCTTCTTCGGGCCCAGGTCCATACGGTCCACCGGCTCGATCAGGCCCAGCGCCCCCAGCGGGCTCGTGTCGTTGACGTCGAAACCCTCGTAGGCCGGGTCGTGCGGCGCCTCCATGTGGTCCGCGCCGGTCGGCGAGATGGAGTAGGCCAGCGCCAGGCTGCGCTTGCCGCGCGGCTCGTGCATGGGGAACTCCTGCTTCTTGCAGGTGTGCGCGTACTGCTCGGTCCCGCGCCCCACGGTGCGCGCCGCCCGCCAGCTGCCCTCCGCCAGTAGGTTGCCGAACCCCTCACGGTGCGCGATCTGGTGGATGAGTGTCTCCACAGCGTCGGCATTGCCCCAGTTGAGCTCCAGCCCGCCGGTGTCTTCCTTGGTGAGGATGCCACGCTCGTAGCACTCCTGCGCCCATGCGATGCACATGCCGGTGGAGATGCTGTCCAGCACGTACTCGTTGCACAGCGTGCTGTAGCGCGCGATTCGCTTGAGGTCGCCCACGCCGGTCAGCGAGCCCGTGGCGGCGATCGTCTCGTATTCCATGCCACCGTGCTTGGCCTCGACGCCGTACTCCGGCACGCTCACCTCGCGCTTGCACGCGACAATGCACGCGAAGCACGTCCCGCGGTTGACCAGGATCGTGTCGGCCATGGTCTGGCCCGAGATCTCGCGGAAGTGCTCGAAGTTGCCCTGTGTGAAGTTGCGCGTCGGCAGGATGCCGTCAGCTTGCAGCGCGGGGATACCGCCCGGCGTGCCGAGCTGGTGCATGCGGTCGTGGTCGCCGTCGTAGTGCTCGCGGAACCAGTCCAGGATGCCGCGCGCCTGGTCTCGGACCATCGGGCGCGGCGCCTTGCGCCCGCGCACGACCACCGCTTTCAGGTTCTTGGACCCCATCACCGCGCCCAGCCCGGCTCGACCATGGAAGTGGCGGCACTGGTTGACAATGGCGGCGTAGCGGACCAGGCGCTCCCCCGCGATGCCACACTGCAGCACGCGGATGCGCCGGTCGCCCAGCTCAGTCTCCAGCCCCTCCTGGACCTCGGTCGCCTTCTTGCCCCAGTAGGCCGCCGCGTCCCGGACCTCTACCTCGCCGTCCTTGATCCACAGGTACACCGGCTTCTCCGCCTTGCCGGTGATGATCATGCCGTCGTACCCGCACCCCTTGAGCTCAGGGCCCCAGTACCCACCGGCCTCGGCCTCGCCAAACCCATCATTGAGCGGCGACTTCGCCGCTGCCGTATAGCGGTTCGCGCCCGAGAGCGACGTGCCGTTGATCACGCTCGTCATGAAGATCAGCATGTTGTCCGGGCCGAGCGGGTCCACACCGGCGGGCAGCTCGCTGAGCAGGTAATACGACGCCAGCGCGCTGCCGCCCAGGTAGCGCCGGTAGATCGTCTCGGAGAGCTCGTCGACCGAGTGCTCTCCGGTCGTCAGGTTGACGCGCAGGATCTTGCCGCTATAGCTCGTCTGCCCCGCGTTCGTCGCCGGCTTGGCCGGCGCTACCAGGGGCGGTCCGCCTTCCGCCATGTGAATAGGTTCCTTCCTATGAAGACCAGGGATGCCCTGGGCCACCAGGATAGTACCGCGCTTTGGCGGGGACGTGCCTACTTCTGTGCCAGGCTAGACGGAAAGGCCACATGCTTAACGATATAGGGCGCCAACTCTTTCCCTCTTCCGCTCGCTGGCGTGAAAGACTCCTGTCCCGAGTGAGTGCAAGTCAGTTGCATAACGTGTGCGCTGAGCTACACCTGGCTAAGGGACTCGCAGTCTTGAGGGGGCAACCGTGACGACCATCCAGATTTCACGTACGAGAGACTCCGGACCATGGGGCCAGCACTCGCCACACCACTCGCCGTTACCAAGGAGAGTGCACCGGACCACCAGTCCACCCGTCAATCGCTGAACCCATCGCGCAGCCTGCGTGCGCGTCTGGCGCTTACCTTCGGCGCCACCACCAGCGCGTTCGTGATCTTCATCAGTGCGCCGGTAGGTTCCGCCGCGGAGCGCCAGCGCGCAGCACAAACCGGGCAGGATCTCGCCGCCCTGGCCCGCACTTTGGCGGGCGCACTTGACCGCGGCATGTTCGAGCGCCATCGCGAGATACGGTTGGTCGCCTCCATCGAGACGCTGACCGCTCCGGATGTGACCCAGGAGGAGCAGCGGCAGCTTATGGAGATGCGGCAGCGGACGTTTCCGAGTTACGCCTGGCTGGGCTTCGTCCGCCCGGATGGCGTGGTGCGCGCCGGCACGGGCGGGGTGCTTGAAGGCATGAACATCTCCCAGCGACCGGTGTTCGCCCGCGGGGCTAGCGGTGTTTTCGTGGGCGACGTGCACAAGGCAGAGCTGCTCAGCAGCCTGCTCCCCAGTCCGTCGGGCGAGCCGATGCGCTTCCTAGACGTCTCGGCGCCGGTCGTGGACGACAATGGCGACGTGCGCGGTATCCTGGCAGCGCACCTGACCTGGAGATGGGCGCAAGAGGTCCACGCCAGCATTCTTGACTCGACCCATGCTGCTCAGGCCACCATACGTCGTCACGTCGTCACGTCGTCACGTCGTCACGTCGTCACGTCGTCACGTCGTCACGTCGTCACGGCGGCTCGGTTGCCATTGAAAGTCACCCCGGTGGCGGCACGGGCGTCCTGCTGCGATTCCCGCACGTGGAGCTGACCCGTAGTGCAGAGGGGGTGAACGGCCAGGCCGCCCCTTCCCGGCCGGCGCCGCTGCGCGTCCTCATCGTGGACGACGATCCGCAGGTGCGCCAAATCACCGAAGCGCTGGTGCGGGCCGAAGGCCACACCGTCACGGCTGCCTCCGACGGGGTCGAGGCGCTGGCGGCGTTCGAGACGGGAACGTTCGATTTGGTCGTCACCGATCGCGCCATGCCGCGCATGGGCGGCGATCAGCTCGCCGTAGCCATAAAGGGGCGATCTCCCACCACATCCATCATCTTGCTCACCGGCTTCGGCGATCTGATGGACGCGGGGGAGAAGCCGCCCGGGGTCGACGCGGTGCTCGGCAAGCAGGCCACCATCAGCCGCCTGCGCGACGCCGTTACGCGCGTTGTGCCGGTGCCGGCGGCCGTCACATAACGAATGACGCTATCGAATAGGCCCTCCACGTGCTCGGACGCACCCGCGCTCAACGCGTGTGCCAGCTACTCGGCGAACCCGGTCAGGCCGCCCGCTGGAGGCCGTGCACGTCGCGTTCGGCGACATGGAGCGCGTTGAGGTCAAGCCACCCCTGGCGCAGCGCAATGACCACGGCTGCGGTGCGGTCGGGTGCGCGCAGCCGCTGCAGTACCTTCGCCAGGTGGTTCTTCACCGTCTGCTCAGAAATCCCCAGCTGTTCGCCGACGGTGCGGTTTGAGCACCCCTCCGCGACGCCCGCCAGGATCTGAAGCTCGCGTGGCGTCAAGGGGCATGGCGCGGTAGTCCTACGCATGATCCGTTTCTCGTATTCCTATAGTCTGATCGTACTACAAAGTGTAGAGCGATTTGCACGTCGCTCGACCGCCACTGCACCCGCTACGTGGTGCCCGGATGCAAACCGTGACGGGTTTGTACCTCGCCCGTAACAGATGAAGGCTGCGCTAGACGTTCAGCGCCTCCGCCCAGCGGCTCGCATCAAACCCGATCAGCAGCGTCTCACCCAGTTTGAGGATGGGACGGCGCACCAGGCGTGGCTCCACCTCCATGTGCCGCAGCAGCTCGGCCTCGCTGTGAGGCCGGTCCTTCAGACCGCGCGCGGCGTACTGCTTGGTGCGCGTGGACAGCACGTCCGCGATGGGGCGATCCATCACGATCTCCTCGATCTCAGATGCCGACAGCGGCTGCTTGAAGATCTCACGCTCACGCACGACGATGCCGTGTTGCACCAACCACTTGCGCGCCGCGTCGCAGCCGCTGCAGCCACGCTTGAAATAGAGTACGGGAGGCTCCTGGGACGTGGACATCTGGCTTGTAGTGTGACGGAATTGTACGCCTGAGGCCCTTTCGATCGCGCGCTGAGTGGCTGATCAGCCGATCAGCTTACGTGCGCCGCTTGCCGTGCTTGAGCCGCTGCTCGACGCGCTCACGCGTAGGGAGCACCGTCGTGCCGCGGCCTTCCACTATGAACGATGCGGCGCAGTTGGCGAACTCCGCCGCATCCAGCGGGTCCTGGCTCTCGCCGTAGCGGACCAGGAACGCCGTGGCAAAGACATCGCCGGCGCCCGTGGGGTCTACCTCCTCCACGTCAAACGCCGGCTGCCGGTCCTGCCGTCCGCTGTGCCAGACCACGCAGCCGTTGTGGCGGTCGGTTACCACCGCGAGCTTCGCCATTTCGCAATAGTGCCGTACCAGCTCGACGTCGCCGCCGACGTCCTCCGGGCTAAAGATGAGCGCGTCCACCCGCGACAGGACCTTGAGCGCGTTGTGCCATGGCGCGTAACGCACCCGCCCGGCTTCATCCCACGCGCGCATCCAGCCCTGGGGGGTCGCGCCGATCACCGTCGATGGCGGGAACACGTCTGCAAGCTCGGGCGGCACCTCTTGCGACACCGGCCCTAGATGAACGACCGGCACAGTGCGCCACACCTCCGGTACTGCACCTATCGGGATTGGCGGCGCCACCGGTCCAATGCGCTGCGTGCGCCCTGCGCGCGTGTATACGTTTTCGAACGTCGTCGTCTCATCTGAGGGAACGATGTGCAGCCCCACGCCTGCCAGGTAATCGCGGAGTTCCGGCAGCTCTTCGCAGCGCGTCAGCACCGCCGCCTGCAAACCCAGCTTCTGCGCCGTGAGCGAGCAGAACGATACCGTGCCGCCGAACAGGAACCCGTCGGGCGTCACGTCCTTCGTGACGTGCCCGACCACCAGGTAGTCGGGAGTGCTGAGTCCCGCGTGCTGAGTGGTCACGTCCAACTCACAATCGCCGGAGGGCGCTGCTCAGCACTCAGCA
Source organism: uncultured Chloroflexota bacterium (assembly GCA_902805635.1). Classification (GTDB taxonomy): domain Bacteria; phylum Chloroflexota; class UBA11872; order UBA12225; family UBA12225; genus CADCTC01. Next base: position 9,616 of record CADCTC010000204.1, on the reverse strand, counting down.
CGTCCTTCCCGGCACGTTTACCGCTTCGGTCGGATGACCACGCGCCGGGCGTCGCCTTCGCCAAGGCTCTCGGTCTCCACGTCCGGGTCTTCCGCTAGCACCATGTGGATGATCCGGCGCTCGTTCGGTGGCATCGTCTCCAGCTGCATTGGCTCGCGTGTCTCACGCACCCGCGTGGCGAAGCGAGTCGCCATGCTCCGCAGCAGGTCTTCCCGGCGCGCGCGGTAGCCGTCCACGTCCACCGTCACCCGCAGGCGGCGGCGCAGCTGCTTGTTGAGCATCAGGTTCAGGATGAACTGGATCGCCCGCAGCGTCTCGCCTCGCCGGCCGATCAGGTCGGCTACGTCCTCGCCCTGGACGTTCAGCGTCACCGGGTCCACCTCGGCGACCTCGACCGACGCATCCGCCATGCCCATGCGGTTGAGCATTTCTACGAGCATGAGCCGGGCGAGCTCCGCCTCCCCCTCCAGATTCTCAGGAACCACCTCGCCGCCTTCGGCTGGGAAATCACCTGTCACGGCGATGGCGCCTGCCGCACCTGAGGCACCGACTGTCAAGGCAGGACGCGGCGCGCTGTCGCCATCGTCCACGCCGGCGCCCGACATGGTCGCCTGTGCGGCCCCGCTCGCGTCCGTCGCCGGAGTGACTCGTACCCGCGCCGGCTCCGCGCCGAACCCAAGCAGCCGTCCGGGGCTGCCGGGATTCAGCACCTCCACGTCCACCTGTTCGCGCGGCACCCCCAGGCGCTGGAGCGCCTGCGCCACGGCCTCGTCCACCGTGCGCGCGCTGGTTTCCACCGCGTTCCGAGTCCCCTCTCTACCGCTTGCCACGTGCGCGTCTCCCTTCACCGGGGGCTGACGGTCCGGACGCCCGCGTGCTGCGTCCTCCCGACCCTCCGGTGCGATTGTCGTCACTTCTGGGCTGGCCGCCGTCCCGCCCATCTCGCCCATCCCGCCCATCGCGTCCGTCTCGCGTCTCCCGGCCATCAGATGTGCCGGCCGCAGCGCTGTCCGTTCGCGACGGCCGGCGGCTCGCTCCGCCGGCAACGCCCGTCGTGCTGCCACCATTCTGCCGCAGCAGGCCCATTCGCGCCGGCAGCCAGGCCAAGGAGCCCCAACCGGTCGAGAAGTACTGCTGCACGATCCCGATGAAGCTTTGCGTTACCCAGTACAGTGCCAGTCCAGCCGAGACGCTCACGCCGAACCAGAGCATCATCAGCGGCATGAACTGGAACATCTGGTTCTGCATCTTCTGCTGCGGGTCCTCCGTGGGCTGCGTCATCATCTGCTGCTGCACCCACTGCAGCAGCGCCGCCAGGATGGGCAGGATGAACGGCAGCGGGAAGCTCAGCCCCGGGATAGTGAACACGTCCGGCGCGTTCAGGTGCGGCACCCACAGCCAGCCCTCTTTGAAGGTCTCGTCGTTGCCTCCCAGGTTTGAGAGCGCAGCGTAGAGGGCAAAGAGCACCGGCATCTGGAGAATGATGGGGAGGCAGCCTGCGGCGGGGTTGACGCCATGCTCTTTATAGAGCGCCATCGTCTCAGCGCTCAGTTTTTCTTTGTCTTTGGCATGCTTCTTCTGTAGCGCCTTGAGCTCCGGCTGCAGGCGCTGCATGTTCTTCTGCGAGCGCAGCTGCTGGATCGTCAGCGGCAGCAGCACCACCCGCACGATGAGCGTGAACAGGATGATGGCGGCTCCCGCGCCCAATGCCAGGTCGCTCGCCAGGAAACGCAAGCCAAGCTCGAGTGGATGCACTAGCACCAGGTTCCACACCTGGGTGCGCATCGAATCGTCCACCTCCGGGGCCGGAGTTGGTGCGGGTGTAGCGCCTTCGGTTACCGTCGGCTGCGCGGTCTGCTCCACAGCTCCGCCGAAGTACTGCGGAAAGAGGTTGAACAACAGGAGCAGCGTGACGCCTACCAGGACGATAGGCAGCAGGCGCTGCAGAGGCGACGGCGGACTGTCGTCCGGGCCTCGTGAAGAGGAGGTCATCAGTGGCAGTGGCCCAAAAATAACGGTTCCCGGAGGCTACCCCGCTCTGCTGCCCCGCTGCCGCTCAAGCGGTCAGGGCACGGGATCGTAGCCGCCGGGATTGAATGGATGGCAACGGCAAAGTCGTCGCAGCGCCAGCCAACCGCCGCGGAGTATACCATGGCGCTCGATGGCTCCATACCCATAGACCGAACACGTTGGGTAGAAGCGACACGTCCCCGCCGGCACCAGCCGGCCCAGGCTGACCTGGTAACCGCGGATAAGCCACAGCGCCAAACGCTGCACTATGCCTGCCCGTCGCGCGTCTCAGTCGTCACGTCGCGATCAAGCAATCGCGCCCGGCTCAGCAGCTGCGTCACCGCTTCCCGCAGTGCCGCCAGGTCCGCCTGCGCAGCTGCCGGACGAGCGACGAACACCAGGTCGGTTCCAGGGGCCAATCGGGGAAGCAGCTGACGCACCACCTCCCGCAGACACCGGCGCACCCGGTTCCGCTGCACTGCATTTCCCACCCGCTTCGACGTAACGAACCCACAGCGCGTCAGTTCGCCACCAACCTGCACCGCCTGCAGCGCAACCAGCGGATGCCCCCAGGAACGCCCCGCCTTACGCGCCCGCTCGAACTCTTCAGTCTTGCGAAGCCGGTTTGGAGCAAACAGGGCGGTGGGGTCAGACGGTCAGGCGCTTGCGGCCCTTGAGGCGCCGTGCCTTGAGCACGCGGCGCCCGTTCTTGGTGCTCATCCGCGAAAAGAAGCCGTGCACGCGCTTGCGGCGCCGGACCTTAGGTTGCCAGGTTCGCTTCATTGCAGTCTCAATCGTTCGTTCTGTCGGTAAACGCGCGAGCGGCGCCACCGCTGCCAGCAGCGCCGCTCAAGTACGTTCCGGTTGTCGAGCACTCAGTTTACCAGGAAAGGGCTACCATAGCGTCCGTCCCATGGCGGAAGCCGCCCCCGAAACGCTGCGCGACCTCAAAGACCACATCCTTATCTGCGGCTGGAGCGAAAACGTCCCGCGTATCGTCGAGGGCCTGATCGCCGCCCAGGCGCTGACCGACCGCGCCCTGGTGCTGGTCAACCAGTCGGATGAGGCTGTCGTGGACGAGCTCAGGGACCGCTTCAGCGTTCTCGACATCCACCACGTCGTAGGCGCCTACTGGGTAGAGGCGACGCTCAAGCGTGCCGCGTGCGCCGCCGCGAGCGCCGCCGTCGTCGTCGCCGATACGACCCCGGGTCCGGACGCCGACAACCGGACCATCATCTGCACGCTGGCCATCGAAAACCTCAACAGCGAGGTCAAGACCGCTGCCGAGTTGCTCGACGCCGAAAACGAGCCGAACCTGAAGCGCACCGGCGTGGACGAAGTGGTGATCACCGGCGCCCACACCGGCTTCTTCCTGTCCTCAGGCGCGCTGGCTCCGGGCCTCTCCAAGGCAGCGCACAAGCTGGTGACCCCCGGCAGCGGCAGCGAGCTGCGCCGCGCCACGATTCCGCAAGCGCTGCTCAACAAGCCATTCGCCGCGCTGCAGGAGCACGTTCGCGTTCAAGGTGGTATGGTGCTCGGCATCATCAGGGAAGCCGGTGTCGTGACCGCCGCGGACCTCTTCGGGAGTGGTCAGGACTGGATCGACGTCTTCATCAAGAGCGCCTTCAGCGAGGCCGGTGAAGACGTGCTCCAACGCGACGCCGAGCCGATCAAGGTCATCATCAACCCACCCGATGACTTCCTGGTAGAGGTCAAAGACTCCGCTATTCTGATCGGCGGCGAGTACATCGTCGAGGCGCACAGTGGTTAGCCAGTTGGAGCAGCCCGCCACCGTCGCGCGTTCCGTCCCCGCCATGGACGGCGCCAGCGCACTGTCCCTGCCCCCCGGTGTGGACTTTTCAGTGGTGTTGCGCGCGCCGCTGTTCCGTGAGCTTACGCCGGAACAGGTGACGCGTTTCCTGGCTCTCGGCACGGCCCGCACTGTGACCGCTGGCGAAGAGATCATTGCCGAAGGCAACACCGATACCGACACGTTCGTCATCTTGCGAGGCAAGGTGGACGTGCTCAAGAAGCTGCCGCCCGTGCTGCCGGGCGGCGCCGAGCAGCAAAAGAGCATCGTCCAGCTCACCGCCCCCATGATGGGGATCTTCGCCATGGGCGCTCCGAACATGCTCGGTGGCCTGGGCCGCTCCGCCACCGTCGCGGCAGTTGAAGACTGTGACGCGATCGTGGTCTCCAAGGAGGCGTATGAGCGCCTGTGCCGCGAGGACCCGTTGTTGGGCTACTTCATGACGCGCAACATCGCCATGCAGATTATCAAGGACCTGAACGACACGAACGCTCGCGTGGTCAAGCTCACACAGGCGCTCACTCTCGCCCTCCAGAAACGGCAGTAGCCGCCAGGTCGATCCCCAGATTGGGGTGGCGTGCGTACCACGCCAGCTGCGCGCGCAGGGTCCCGTCTTCCTGGATCTCCGCCAGCAGCGCCGCCAGCTCCGCGCCGTACGCCTCGGCGTGCTCCGGCGCCGAAGCCTCGCCGCGGTTCCAGGGGAATTCCAGCCGCACTGGCATGCTCACCACGTGCGGCCACGGCCGGTACTCCCACACCGGCCGGCGCAGCCCTGCGGCGTACAGCAGCGTCTGCCGCGTCCGGGACTGCAGGGTTTCCACCTGCGCCTGTAGCTGTGCCGGCTGCCCGGCCGTCGCTGTGACCCCTAATGCCGCGGCGCCGCGCGGCGCCGATTCAGCGGTAAACGCCACCCGCGCGTCTAGCGCATGCGCCAGCGCCACCGCCAGCGGCTGCCCCTCCGGGTCCAGGGCTACCACCGCGTCCACGCGCCACCCCAGGTGGCGCGCGAGCGCCACCAGCCGCGCCAGCGTCTGCGCCACCTCCGTCAGTGAGTCGAACCCCAATCCCGGCGTGATCGGGATATCGATGCCGTTGTCCCCCGGCATGCCGAGCAGCATCGCCCCCGCGTAGGCGTACAGCGCCACCTTGGGCACGATCCGCCCGTCGGGCGCCACCGGCTGCTCGAACTCCGCCAGCCGCTCCAGCGCGCCCGCCGACGCCGCCGCGTAGGCATGTCCCGGCGACGCCTCCAGCGCCCGCCGGAAGTACGCCGCCGCTGCGAGGTAGTCCTCGCGCCGCAGCGCCAGGTCTCCTAACCGGCAGAATACCGGTGCCGCACGCTCGCCGAGGAGCTCGACGTCGCCGGCGAGGATCACCTCCAGGTTCGCCCGCGCCTGCTCCAGATCGCCGCCCGCCGCAAGGAGCTGTGCCTGGTTGTAGAGCGCCACCACGTCGTTCGGCTGCAGCCGCAGGACGGCCTCATAACACTCCGCCGCCTCCGGCTGCAGGCCGTGCTCCTGGCAGACCCGGCCGCGCGCCAGCAGAAAGAGGGGGCTCGCCCGGTCCAGACCGCATGCCCGCCTGTAGCACAACAGCGCCTGCTCCCAGTACCCCTGACCTTCTAGGTCGCGGCCACGCTCGTACTGCTGGTCGGCTAGTACCTTGCGGAAGAAGGTATTCGGTTGTGCCGGCATACCGTCAGCCACTGCGGCCGAGTGTACACTGGCCCGCGGAGGCATACTGGATGACTACAGGTCAGGGCGCGCCCACCGACGGGCAGCCAGACGGCGCACAGATTGCGCATGGCGGCGGGTCGGGAGGAACCGGCGGGCGCATCCGCATCGTCACGGACAGCCTGGCGTGGATTCCGGATGACCTCGTCAGGCAGCACCGCCTCACCGTCGTGCCGCTGCACATCCACTTCGGCGAACAGCAGTTCACCGAGACGGTTGACCTCACCAACCAGGAGTTCTACGCCCGGCTGCGTGAAGGTGGGACGCTGCCCAAGACGTCGGCGCCATCGCCCGGTGAGTTCCTGGATGCCTACCGCCGTGTCGCCGCTGAAGCGGACGCTATTCTGTCGGTGCACTTCACGTCCAAGATGAGCGCCACCTACCAATCCGCCGAAATCGCCGCTGCGCAGCTGCGCGAAGAGCGCCCCGACGTTCGCATCGAAACCATAGACACACTCCAGGCCGCCATGGCCGAGGGTATCGTCGCCATCCGCGCTGCAGAAGACGCCACGCGTGGCCTCTCGTTCGACGAGGTGGTGGCCGGCGCCCGCGCGCTCGTTCGCAAGTCTCACGTCTATTTGACGGTAGAGACTCTCGAATACCTCCAAAAGGGGGGGCGGATCGGCCGTGCTCAAGCATTCCTGGGCGGCCTGCTCCAGATCCGGCCCGTGATGACAGTTCAGGACGGCATCATCACCCCGCTTGCCCGCGAGCGTACCATGACGCGTGCGCTTGACCGCATCGTTCAGCTAATCGCCGACTACGCCCAAGGCCGCCCACTCGGACACGCCTGCGTCCTCCATGCCCTTGCCGAAGACGCAGCCCGGCGAGTCGCGCGTCAGCTCGAAGAACGCTTCACCATCCAACGCCCCATCATCTTCTCCGAGATCGGCCCCGTCATCGGCACGTACGTCGGCCCCGGCGCCCTCGGCGTCACGTTCCACTGCGATTAAATCACGCGTGGCCGGCACGGCACTCCGTTCGCGCTACCGGCTTATCGAGCGGCCGGGTCTGACGCTGCGTCGGCCTCGACCGCAAGGACCTCTTGGAGTGTGCTGCCCGGCATACGCGCAAATAGCAGGCGCGTTACCAGGATCCCGACCACCAGCAGCAGCGCGCCAAGCGCATTGAACCAGGGCGGCTGCCCCACGATTCCCTGGTCACTGCGGATGGCATAGCCTGGTATCTCGTCCCAGTGAAGCAACCAGATCGCCAGCGTTGGGAACACGTTGGCGACCGCGTGGCCCATGAGCGCGAGCAGTAGCGATCCGGTACGGAGGGTCCACCAGCCAAAGATGAGGCCGAGCGCGAACGCGCCCGGCGCCTGCCACACATTGAGGTGAATCACGGCGAACAGCAGGGCAGCCGCGGCGTTGGCGGTCCACGGCCGGAAGCGCTGCACGAACCCCCGCAGCGCCAGTCCGCGGAAGAAGACTTCCTCCGTGAGCGGCGCCACCACGCCGATCGCAAACAGCACCGCCCAATCGCCGCCCAGGTCGTGCTCGCCGCCGAACAGGTTCCGCAGCCACTCAGGGGACGGCGCCACGCGCTCCACCAGGTTATTGACTTCCGAGAGCAAGATGTGCGCGCCGACCGCAGTGGCGAACGCGGGAACCACGAGGATGAGGGGCACCGGCCGGAGCAGGGCCACCTGGAGCATCGTTCGCCTGGCGCGCTCTGCGCCGAACCGCAGCACGACCCAGAAGGCGAACAGGTTGGCGACTGAGATGGTCAGCGCTTGCGCCTCGAACGTGCGGCGTGCAATTGCCCCGGCGATACCGGCGCCTGCCATGATGGCGATACCGGAAGTAATTTGGACCGCGAGGAACAGCAGCGAGAGCAGCACCGCCTGCCGCAGCGACGGATACGCCGCGCGCGAAGGTGGAGCAGGAAGCGCTGGCGATGCAAGCGCGTTGTCCGGTTGCGTTTCCACTCTCTAGCCTGCTCCCACCACCGGGGATGTCTCGTCCCCCGGCGCTGCCCGCCAAACGTAGATCGTCGCGACCAGCAGCAGCACTGCCGTCACCAAGAATACGGCCCGAATCCCAAACACCGCCGCCACTCCGGCTCCCACCAGCGGCCCGGCAGCGCTGCCGAGCGACGCTGCGCTCGCCGCAATCCCAAACGCCACACCACGCCTGTTGGGCGGTGTTGCCAGCCCGATGATCGCCTGCGTGCTGGGGATGAGCGCCCCGTTGAATAGGCCCAGGCCCACGCGCAGTACCAGCAGCTGCTCCGGCGTCTGCACCCACGCCTGCGGCGCGTACAGCATCGTGGACGCCAGCGCCGCCCCCACCACGATCGGCTTGTGCCCCACCGCGTCCGCCACGCGTCCCGCTCCGAGCGCGCTCAGCGCCCCGAACAACCCACCCAACCCTAGGATCAAGCCGGTCAGCGTTCCCACCCGCTCGGTGTCACTTGCCAGCTCCTTGATGAATAGCGGCAGCACCGGCGACACCACGGTAGCTGCGAACTGCAGCAGGAACAGAATCAACACCATGGACACCACTGCCGGCGACCCGAACGCCAGCCGCAGCCCCTCTACGAACCCGACGCGCGGCCCGGCCCTGCCAGGCCGCGCCACCTCCGGCACCCCCAGGAATACGATCGCGCCCGACGCCAACATCAGCGCACCTGTGGCAAAGAAGGCGGGTCGGTAGCCCACCTGGTCCGCCAAGTAGCCGCCGATCAGCGGTCCAATGGACGCGCCACTGAACGTCGCCACTTGCAGCAGCCCCACGCTCCAGCCCAGCCGCTCGCGCGGCACGATGGCCGCCACCATCACGGTGAGCGCCGCCTGAACGCCGGTGATCGCCCCCTGCAGCGTCCGCAGCGCCAGCAGGTCATACACCTGCCGCGCCAGTCCCATCCCGCCAATCACCAGCGCTCCGCCGAACATGGCCCGCCCCACCATCAGGCGCGGACCAAAGCGATCCGCTACCGACCCCCACACCGGTCCCAGCGTTGCCATAACGATGGAGAATGTCGCCGACGTGGCTCCCGCCCACAGCCCTGCCTCCGCCGGGTCGTCGATACCGAGCTCTTGCACGTACAGCGGCAGAAACGGCAGCGCGAAGCTAAATGCCAGCGCCGATACCAGCTGCGCCACCCACAGCGCCCCCAACTGTCGCCGCCACGTCACTACTTGGACACCCAGCGGTTTCCGGCCATCCAGAACCGGAGCGGCTTCTCCGCCCATTCACCCGCGTAGGCCACGCCGATGCGAGGTCCCCGCGCTACTTCTCCCTCAGGTGTTTCCACGTCTACCGGCCGCCGGCCGGACGTGATGACCAGCCCGTCGCCGTGCCCATCGTGTGCGGTTGTGAGGTCCACGCCATATAGCGTTCGGTCAATCCGCAGCGCCTTGCACAGTCGCCCCGGTCCCTCCGTCCGCCCGTCCACCCCTGCGTCCGGCTCCAGCGCTCGAATCAACACCGCGGCCGCGTATCCCTCACGCTCGGTCACCGCATTGACGCAGTGGTGCATCCCGTACACCAGGTAGACGTACGCTCGCCCTGGCGGCCCGAACATCACCTCGGTGCGCGCGGTGCGGCCGCGCGTGGCATGGCACGCCAGGTCATGCGGCCCGACGTAGGCCTCAGTTTCAACGATCGTCCCGGAAAGAACGGCGCTGTCGACAACGCGCACCAGGCGCCGGCCGA